>DATBHU010000720.1:0-23302 GCA_036557265.1 Polyangia bacterium | reverse complement strand
CCTCGAGCGCCGGCGCGACCCGCCGCGCGCGCGACAACCCCGGCGGGCGGCGGCTGCGGTGGCTCTGGCGCACCTCCGCCGGGTTGCCCCAGAACGGCGGCGCGCCGGCCAGCAGCTCGTAGGCGATGGCCCCCAGCGCGTAGATGTCGCTGCGCGCGTCCACGTCGGCGCGCCCGTCGCACTGTTCCGGCGACATGTACTCGGGCGTGCCGGCCGCCATCTCCTCCGCGGTCGTTTCCAGGCGCGCGCCCGCCGTCCGCACCAACCCGAAGTCGAACAGCTTGGCGCCGAACGCAGGATCGACGAACACGTTCTCCGGCTTGAGATCGCAGTGCACGAGATTGTGCTCGTGGGCCGCTTCCACCGCGTTCAGCAGGGCGAGCGCGTGCCGCTCGACCTCGTCGATCTCCATCGGCCCGGGCAGCTCGGCCAGCCGATCGGCCAGCACCGGCGCGCGCACCAGCTCCATGACGACGTACGCTGCGCCGTCGGGGAGGCGGCCGTGCGCGTAGACGGCCGGCACGTGCGGCGGCCCGATCGCCGAGAGCGCGTCGGCTTCGCGCAAGACCGCTTCGCTGGCCGCCGCGTTGTCGGCGCGCGCCACTTTGATGGCGACGGCGTCGCCGCTCGCGACCCGATCGGCCAGAAAGACGACGCCGAAGCCGCCCCGTCCCAGCGGCTCGCGCACCCGAAAACCGGCGAGCTCGGGCCTCGGAACCACGCCGATCGCGGCGGCGTCGGGGAGGGGCGCGGGCGCCGGCGGCGCGAGCGCGTGCAAGGGGCAAACGCGCGCGGCGGCGATGCGCCGGCCGCACGTCGGACAACGGATCATCGGTGCTCTCGTCGAAATCCATCGACGCCGTCCGGCGCGACCTTGACAGCCGATGATGCGCTGGGTCCCTGGGGTCTGTGCTCGCCGTCCGCGCGCAACAACTGTTGTGCAGCGAGCAACAAGTCGGTCGATCGGCGGGCGTGTAAGCGCTGGATCTACAACGGACGCACAGCGCCAAATATGTTGGCTCGGTTACTGCTTTGAACAGCACAACCAGATGAACGGAAAAACATCCGTGGCAACCAAGGCGTTCGCGGGCGTGGCCGTGGGGCTTTCATTCGCTGCGATCCTCGCGGGCGGGTGCGTCGGCGAGACCGGCGATACGACCGATACGCACGACTTCGCCGTCAGCAGCGACAACGGCCTGAGCGCGCTCAACGGACTGAGCGCACTGAATGGTCTGAGCGCGCTCAACGGACTGAGCGCGCTGAATGGTCTGAGCGCGCTCAACGGACTGAGCGACACCACCGGCCTCATCACCTCGTCCGCGGGCCGCGACACGATCGCGTACATCGTCAAGTGCGCGCTGCCCGCCGGACACACCATCACCAAGACGTTCAACGGCGCTTCCTACAGCTTCGCGGGATCGCTCGGCGTCGGCGCCGGCTGGGAGTACGGCGCGTGCAACACGCAATGCCAGGAGATGGTCTCGGCGTGCGTGATGGCGCACCTCAACACCACGGGCCGGCACATCGGCATCTACCTGGATAGCCCGGTCGTGCTGGGGCTGGGACGCAATCCGCGCTACCCGATGCAGGAGAGCGCGTTCTTCGGCAACATCTTCGTGAGCCCGCCCAAGGCCTACTACTGCAACGGGTTCGACTGGGATCGCGGGCCCGTGTCGGGGCGCATCGGCGCGAACCAGGCGGGCAGCCCGTACACGAACCCGTTCGGCTACAACGCCCTCTGCCAGAACTCGTGCAGCAAGACCGGCTTCTTTGGTGAGGCCTACGGGTCGTGCGGCGGCTGGAACAACGTCGTCACGGTGTTCCGCGACTTCGACCCGAACGTGCCGTACACGATCTGCAGATCGGGCGGCGGCATGTGCCTCACCGTTCAGTATTCCTCGGCGACGCCGGGCAACCTGATCGTCCTCCAGCCGCCGAACGGCTCCACCGCCCAGAAGTTCTACTTCGAGCGGGTCAACGGCGTCAGCGATTCGGGGCAGTACCGCATCCGCGCCGCCGTGAGCGGCCTCTACTTCGACATCGCGGGCGGCTCCAGGTCCGCTGGTGGCGGCCTCATTCAGTGGAACAACAACGGGGCGCTGAACCAGCTCTGGTACATGGTGCAGGTCGTCGCGGGTTCGTACAACCTCGTGAACGTCAACAGCGGCATGCAGCTGACGACCGCCAACATCCCGCAGAACGGATTGGTCATTCAGATCCCCGGCGGGTCCTACTCGGACTTCGAGATGTTCAAGCTGACGCTCGCGCAGTAGCCGGCGCCTCGCTATTCATCGGATAGACGCGCGTCAGAACTGGGGCAACGGAACGACCATCGGCGCGCAGGTGAGCCGGGTCGGCGATTGATTCTGCGGATAGGGGAAGATCAAGCGCCGGTCGATGCTCTCCTTCGGATCGAGCACCGGTTCACGGTTCATGTCGCTGAGGTAGCCCATCGACCAGCCGTGAGTCACGAGGCCGGGCACGACCACGTTCGCGCCCATGTCGAGGTCGCAGCGATCGAAGCTGAACTTTCGCGGCTGCGGCTGATCGTTGCGGAGCGTGAGCAGCACCCAGATGAACCGATCGCCCTTCTTTGCTTTGAGGATGACGTTTCCTTGATCGACGCGGTTCGGACCGTCCGTGACCTTGCGGATCACGAGCGTCCACCCGTCGCCCACGCGGTTGACCGGCTGGTCCATCACGGTCCGCCCGCAGGCGCCCAGCCACAAGACCAGCGACGACGCCAGGACCACGATGGAGCGGCTCACGCGCCGATGATATACAGAGGTGCCGTGGGAACGACAACACGGACCCGATCGCTGCGATTCGGAATCGTTGCTGCGGTGGCCGTTGCGTCGTGGCTCGGCCCGGCGGCGGGTCATGCCGCCGAGCTGGGCGGCACCGTGTGGGTTCCGATGGTCGACCCCGAGAAGGGGCCCGAGGAGACCTTGGAGCTGAACACGCTGGGCGTCATCCGGGAGGGCGACGGCGCGAACGCGGACTGGCGGATCTATCGCGGGAAGTACCGCGAGTCCGTTTCTCGTCACGACTTCTTCATCGCGGTCGGACGTCCCGACCTGGCGCAGCGAGACTCCTCACGGCAGTCGAAACATACGGCGCTGGTGGTGGGTGGACTCGCGGCGACGGTCGCCGGTGTCTGGGTGCTCGGCGCCACGTTCACGAAAGGCGGCTGGGATCCTCCCGCCTGGCTGGGCGGCGCGCTGATGGCGGGCGGGGTGATCTCTTTCTTCTGGCTCAGCGACCTGTTCGAGGGCCCGGACCTGAAGGTCGACGAGGCTGAGGGCCTTGTCCGCCGTTACAACGAGCACCTTCAGGAGCGCCTGAAGCCGCCCGCCGAGCGCGACAACCGCATCCAGGCCATGCGTCTCGGCCAATCGCTTCACCTGGCGCCCTGGCTGGCCCCGGGAGCAGGTGGCCTCGCCGTCGCGGCACGATTCTGAACGCGACGCGCGCGGCGTGGGCTTCCGGCACGGCTGAGGTTCGTGATATTGTGTTAGTTGCCTGATGAACGGACTGGCTGCGCGGCGTCCGCTTGTTGCAACGGCGCTGGCGGTGTTGGCAACGGTGGCGGCCGCGTGCGGGGGATCGAACGCGGCCGGGACGGGCGACGGGCATGGCGGCGCCGGGGGACACGGCGGCGCGGGCGCGAGCGGCGCCGCCGGCGCGACGGGAACAGGCGGATCGGGCCACGGCGGCGCGACGGGAACGGGCGGAGCCGCGGCGGGCGCAGGCGGCACGAGCGACGGCGGCGGCGCGGGCACCGACGGAGGATCTGCGGCGGGCGCCGGCGGGTCGAGTGACGACGGGGGCGCGGGCGCGGGCGGCGGCGCGGGTACGGGCGGTGCCGCAGGTGCGGGCGGCAGCGCGGGCATGGGCGGCAGCGCGGGCGCGGGCGGCAGCACGCCGTCGCCGATGATCGATACGCAGGCGCCGGCGCAGGTCCAGGCCGGCGACGTCATCGCCGTCACCTGCGTCCTCTCGGGCGGGACGGCGGCGACACAGATCGACATCACGCCGTCGGACGCGGTCATGCGTCAGGGCAGCGACATCATCGCCGCCAAGGCGGGGACCGTCGCCTTCACCTGCTCCGCGCCGGCCCTCGGCATCGCCGACGCGACGCCGGCGACGGTCACGATCGTCGCGGGCCCGCCGGCCCGCGTTCATACGACGGTCGACCGCGCGTCCATCACCGCCGGCTCGGCGGTCACCGTCGGCTGCGCGACCACCGACGCCTTCGGGAATCCGGTGGTCGCGACCGCGATCCTGTCGGTGCCCGCGACCGGCGCGTCGGTGAACGGCGCGATGGTGACGCTGACGAGCGCGGGCGACGCGGTCATCGGATGTCAGGTCGCGGGAGCGCAGGGCGACGCCGCCACGGTCCACGTCGATCCGGGGCTGCCCGCGAAGCTGCTGCTGTCAGCGTCGCCGATGTCGGCGATCTACCCGGTCGGCCAGGTCGTCACGGTCACCAGCGTCGTCCAGGATTCGTTCGGCAACACGATCCCGGGCGCGGGCGTCGCGCTGAGCGTCGCGACCGTGACGGGCTCGGGCACCGCCGCGACGCCGACGGCGACCACCTTCCGCTTCGACGACGAGGGCGGCTTCGAGATCCGCGGCGCCGCCGCCGGCCCGACGGCGAACGGCATGCAAGTGACCGCGGTCCTGCCCATCGCCGTCGACAGCCTGGGCCCCGTCGTCACCTGCACCAACCCGGCCCCGGGCGCCATACTCCCGATGACCCCGGGCAGCATCTTCAACGTCGCGGGTTCGGCCACCGACGGCAACGGCGTCGCGAGCCTGACGATCAACGGCACGCCGGTGACGCCGGACGCGGCCGGCGCGTTCACCGCGCCCGTGACCACGCGCTACGGCCTCAACTACGTCGACATCCAGGCGACCGACGGCCTGGGCGCCGTTCGCCGCGAGCTCTGCACGTTCATGGTCGCGGATCGGCTGGTGAGCGAAGGCGGGTCGCTGGCCGACGACGTGACGTTGCGATTGGCCCAGACCGCCGTCGACGACGGCGCGCGCGCCGGCGCGGTCAACAGCTTCGATGACATCCTCTACGCCGTCGCGAACTCCGGCGGCTTGATCACGACGCTGGACAGCACGCTCAAGGCCGCCAATCCGGTGCACCCGATGACGTGCGACTACCAGATTTGCATCGTCGGTTGCAGCTGCCTCATCTACAGCACGATCACGTACACCGGCGCGTCGCTCCCGGGACCCAACACCGTGACGGCGACGCTGGTCAACGGCGGCATCGCCGTGCAGGCGCATTTCCCCAGCCCGGACATCCACCTGGACGTCGCGGGCACCATCGCCGCCGCGCCCTACGACAGCCCGGGCGACGTGCTCTACAGCTCCGTCGACGTCGCGGTGATCTACGACGTGACGCTGGGCTCGGGCGGCCGCCCGGCCGTCGCCATCCGCCCGAACAGCGTCACGACCAGCTTCGGCGCGGTGACGCCGAATTTCCCCGGGCTGGACGCCACGGTGATGAACAACAGCGTGACGCCGATGGCGAACGGTTCCCTCAAGACGCTGGTCGGGAACACGCTGACCAGCTACGTCACCACCAACTTCAGGTCCGTGCTGGACGGCCTGCTCTCGAGCCTCACCGTGCTCGCGCCGCCGACCAGCTACGGCGTGCAGCGCGTCGGCAGCAGCGGCATCGCCATGATGACCTTCGGACCCAGCATCACCTCCGTCAGCGCCACACCGAGCCGCCTGCTGTTCGGCCTCGGCACCCAGTTCACCGCCCAGGCGGTCCAGGTGCGTCCGGCATTCCTGCCGCTGCCCGGGTCCGCGATCCTGCTCGACCCGACCCCGAACGGGCAGGCGGTCGCGATCGCCGACCACCTCGCCGTCTACCAGCAGGCGCTGCTGGCGTTCTGGCGGACGAGCGGCTTCGACGGCACCTACGTCATGAGCAGCGGCGCGAGCGCCGCCTACGCGACGATCCTGCCGCCGGTGATCTCGTTCAAGCCCGGTAACGCCGTCGCGCTGGACTTCGGCACCGTCGAGGCGACCGCCGACGTGCCGGGCATGCTGACCGGGACGCACGTCCGCGCCGGCGGCCGCGTCAGCGCCACCGCGACGCTCGCGGCCGGCGGCCACGTCGCGTTCAGCGGCGCCGCGCTGGACGAGCTGCACGTCGCCGCGCCCGACGACGTCCTGTCGGACGCGCAGCAACAGGCCCTGACCGCCGCGATGGGCGAGCTGCTGCTGACGCTGGCGACCCACGCGCTGAACGAGGTGCTGCCCGCGCTGCCCGAGCCGACGTTCACGATCCCATCGTCGCTCAGCACGTTCGGCCTGCCGGCCGGCGGCGTCTTCGCGCTGACGTCGACGCCGACGATGACGGTGCTGCAGTCGGACTTCGTACGGACCGGCCCCTTCGTCCTGCGCTGAGGCCGCGCTCCACCGGACCGCCTGCGACCTGTTGCTTCTGGAACACGGTGAGCCCGGTGCCGCAGCTGCCGGCGGCGGGGTCGACCGCGGGCAGCGGCACGTAGAGGCGGAGCCCGGTCGGCACGGCCGTGTAGGAAGCTGACGATACATCGCCGACGTGAGCGCCGCCGTCGGAGGTCGTGGCGTCGGCGCCGTCGAGGGTCGCGCAGCGAAGCGTGCGGGTCATCGTCGTTCCGGCGATCGTGTAGGAAAACGAGGACGCGGCCAGGTGCTGCTCTCCCGGCACCGACACCACTTGGGCCACGTCGATCACGCCAGCGGTCGCCGAAGCGGCCGTGAAACGGACCGCCATGGCGCTCGGGGCGCCCGGAAGCAAGGTGCAGGTGGACTCGACGTAGAAGAGGCTGGCGGTCCGGAAGTAGAGGCCGTTCGCGATCGTCCCTCCGGCTGGCGGGTCTGGAGGGGGTGACATCGGCATCAACGCATCGCTGACGGTGAGAGCACCGTCCGGGACAAGGGTCGTACAGGTCGCGGCGACGTCGGCGCTCGCATCTTGCGCGGCGCCCGCCGGGCCGGCACCGCCGCCGCACCCGGCCAGGAGAAACGCCACGCCGAGCGCGGTCCTGAGCGTCCGGGCGATCATGGACGGTACTGTACGGCCGCCGGTGAGCGTGCTTCAAGCCGGCCGCTCCACACCACCTTCCCTGTGTTGGCTCATTTCGAGCCAAGGCGTCGGCCGAGTCAGCAGCGTGAGCCACGCAGGTTCAAGGCACGCTGATTGCCTTGCCCTCGCGCGGGCGTCGTTGCACACGCTCCGCGGGTGCGCGAGCAAGACAGACGTCGCCCAATCGAAGAAAGGACATCTCCAATGAAACGAACAACAGAGCTCGGGGCGCGTTGGCTCGGCCGGTGCGTCGGGATTGTCGGGGGATTGGCAATGCTGGCGTCGGCCTGCGACGGCACCGTCGGGGACGATGACACCACCGAGAAGTTTTCGGCGGTGGAGTCGACGGTACTACCGAACTATGTCAACGCCCGCGCGATGTTCCTCGCCGACTCGGCCGGCAACACCGTATACGGCAGCAACTGGGTCAAGTGCGCGTCCAATCAGGTCCTGGTCGGCTACTATCGCGCGAGCAGCGGTCTCTGCGCCACGCTGCCTGCGGGAACCACCCTGGTGTCGACGCACATGGATTATCCCGGCAGCGGCAGCAACCACACCACGATCTTCAAGAACACGGGATACGACATGCACGGCTGCCCCGACGGCTCGTTCATGCAGGGCATAACGGTCAACGGCGGCAGTGAATGGCTGTATTGCGCAACGTTCAACTTCGGCTACTCGCTCGGGCCGATCCTCGACCAGGGTTGCTGTGGCGGCCCGACCACCTCTGCCGCCACGTGGGGCCTGAGCACCCCGAACATGCACTCCTGCCAGGCCTGGTTCGATCCCAACTACGGCGAGTGGTTTGATGCCGCCATGATCGGGATCCATCAAGGCCGGAACGACTTCGGCTGCGAATTCTAGCTGCCGGCATTCCGCTCTGACGGAGCAGCGCGGGCTCGTGGGCCCGCGCTGCCTCCCCCGCGCCGCCGGCGTCAGCTCACGGATAGAACCACCACTGCTGGTTGGCGCCGCCGCGGCAGCCGAAGTACTGCAGCACGGTTCCGTCCGCGGTGTTGCTGGACGGCAGGTCGATGCACTTCTGTCCCAGGCCCACGATCGGGCCCTGAATCAGCCACCTCTGGTTGGCGGCCCCGGTGCAGGTGGAGATCTGGATGGGCGTGTGATCGGCGGTGCTCGATGACTGGAGCTCGAGGCACTTGCCGCCCAGGCCCCGGATCTGGCCGTTCGGACCGACCGTCCACTTCTGGTTGGCGCCACCGTTACACGTGAAGTACTGGACCCGGGTGCCGTCGGCGGTCGACGCGCCCGGCAGGTCCAGGCACTTGTTGCCGAGGCCGCGGATCTCGCCGGCCGTCGTGAAGGTCCAGTGTTGATTCGACGAGCCGCTGGCCGAACAGGGATAGTACTGGAGGAGCGTGTGGTCGGCCGTGCTGGCCGACGGCAGGTCGATGCATTTGTTGCCGTGGCCGCGAATGTTCGCTCCCTGGAACGACCACGCTTGGCCCGCTCCACCGTTGCAATCGAAGTACTGAATTGTCGTGTGGTCAGCCGTGCTGCCGCCGCGCAGGTCCATGCACCGATTGCCGAGGCTGGAGAACCGGATCGCCTGCGACATCGTCCAGAGCTGGTCCGCCCCTCCGTTCCACTGCGTGTAGTCGATGGGAAACTGGTTGCCGGTCCCGGTCAGATCGAACACCTTGCCGCCGATTCCCCGGATGGTTCCAGACGGGAACCCGAGGACGCAAGCGCCGTGGCGGTTCGACCATTGCAGTGGCACGACATCCTCCGTTCCCGGAATCACTGTCTGATAGTTCTGGCAGATGTCGGAGATCTCCGCGCCGCCGCTGTCGTCGTACCACGCGTTGAGATCGGGATCGGTCACCGATTCGATCAGCTCGTGGGATGCGTCGGTCGTCATGTTGCCGAGCTGGTCCGCCGCGCCGCACCGGGTGTCACACCCGCTCCCAGGCCCGTTGTCCGGCAGCACCGCGTAGACCAGGCTCTGTCCGTTGAAGTTGAAGACGTGGTGCCACCCGCAGAGGCCGGTGGCGCAAGTGACCGTGCCGTTATGCGTGATGGTGATGCCGGGCGGGAAATGCAGCATGTAAACCGAATTCACGTCCGGTGCCGGCAGACTGCCGGCGTTGATCTGGTTTCGCAGCTCGTTCTGAACGTCGGGTTCCGACAGGGCCGCGTTCGTATTGAACGGGGATATGGTTATTGCTGCGCCCAGACTGCCGCGCCCGATCGGAATGCTGTTGATGCTGTATTCCTCGAGCCAATCCATGTACACGGGACTGCCCGTGAGGCGGGTATAGAAGGCGGGCATCTCGGACAAGAACGTGGGGTTCACGCTGGCCCCCCAGAACACGGCGATCACCTTGACGCTGGCGATCACGCGTCCCGAGTGAGAGCTCAGACTATGTGATCCGCCTGGATTGACGGCGGTGAAGCCGTCGGAGGGGCCCGCGGCGGGCCCGGAATGGATGTGTCCGTGGCCAGGGTTCGTGAGCTCACCCGCGACCTGCGTGACGTCCGGCGTGGTCCCGTCGTCGGGTACACCACAGGACGCCAGAGCGGCCGCCGAGATCCCCAGCGCTACGATGTGCGTTTTCATGGCTCGCGCGAGCAGCACAGGTCGTGCCGAGCCGCGTGAGTCGAAGATCGGTGACTCTCGTCGTTGCACGCCTGCCTGGCCGCGGCCCAAGTTGGGCCAGTGGCGCAGCTCGAGCCATGGCGCTGACGCTGGTTGCTCGCCGATCGCGCGTTGACGTCGCGACGGTCTGCGTGGCGGCTCATTTGCAAAGAGCCCGCGCATTCGCACTTCGAACCGTTCGCGAAATCAACTCGACAGGACCCAGGAGGAATCATGACGTCAGCAATCGTCTCGCAGCGAAAGAAATTGGGCGGACTTCTCGGCGCACTCGGGTGCGCGGTCGCGCTGCTCGCCGGGTGCGGAACCGAGCCCGACGACATCTCGTCTAACACGTCGGATCTGACCTTCGCGGTCACCCCCTACGTACAGAACTACCGGAACACCACCGTCTTCGACTCGACCGGCCGTCAACTGACGAGCTCGACCTGGGTCCTTTGCAACTCCAACGAGGTGCTCGTTGGCTTTCACAGGGCGCAGGCCAAAGGGCTGTGCCTTCCGGCGTCTCCTGCGAGTTGCACGACGCAACCCTGCCCGAGCTTGTCGCGGGTTGAAACGCGCATCGACTACCCGGGCAATGACAGCCGGGGCACGCACACCGCGATCCTGAATGGTTCGATGCATGGGTGTCCAACGAACTTCTTCGCTCAGGGGATCACCACCTCCGGGAACAGCGAGTGGCTCTACTGCGCCAGGTTCGACAGCGTCGGATACCAGGCCGGAAGCCCGTTCACCGACTTCGCTGGCAGCTCGAGCACGTCGCTGAACCTCTACGGCCTGAGCCCGAACATGCATACCTGCCCCGCCACGGCGACGCACGCCGCCTATCCCGCCCCCATCTGGAGGCCAGGCGCGGCGATGGTCGGCATCAACATGGGCGCGAACAACCTCGGTTGCGCCAACTGATCGCCGCGGTTCAATCCGCTACGAGGCGCGGGGGCGGGGGAATCCAAAGCGGGCGATCTTCCTGACCAGGGTCCGCCGGGGCATGCCGAGAGTCTTGGCAGCCCGGCTCTGGTTCCAGGCGTTCGCCTGCAAGGCCTGCTCGATGCGCCGCCTCTCCTCGGTAGATGCATCCGCCGCCACGCGCACGGGCGACGGCGGGTGCATCTGCTCCGCAGGAGCTGATTCAGGGCCCCCGGCGCGGGTGGACGCCGGCGAGAGCCCGAGGTCGGACGGCTCGATCGCGCCGCCGGACGCCATCAGGGCGGCGCGCTCGACCGCGTTGCGAAGCTCGCGGACGTTTCCCGGCCAGTGATGATCGATCAGCGCGGCGAGGGCGGCCGGCGAGAGGTCCAGGGGGCCGGTCCCGAAGCGCGCGCAGGCGCTCTCGAGAAAGAAGCGCGCCAGCGGATGAACGTCGGCGGGGCGGTCGCGAAGCCGAGGAACGGTGACGGTGATCGTGTTCAGCCGATAGTAGAGATCCTCGCGGAAGCGGCCCGCGCGGATCTCCGCCGCCAGATCGCGATTGGTCGCCGAGACGAACCTGACGTCGACGTCGCGCGGCCGGGTGGCGCCCAGACGCGTGACCTCGCGCGACTCGATGATGCGCAGCAACTTCGCCTGGAGATCGAACGGCATGTCGCCGATCTCGTCGAGGAAGACCGTCCCTCCGTGCGCAACCTCCAGCAAGCCAGGTTTGGAGGTCGCCGCCCCGGTGAAGGCGCCCCTCTCGTAGCCGCAGAGCTCGCTCTCCAGCAGGGTCGCGGGGAGCGCGGCGCAGTTGATGCTCAGGAGAGGCTGCTTCGATCGCGGGGAGAGCCCGTGCAGCATCGAAGCGACGACGTCTTTCCCGGAGCCCGTCTCGCCCAGGATCAGGACGTTGACCGCGGCCGGCGCGACGCGCGCGAGCGTCTGTTTGAGCGCGAGCATGGCCGGATCGCGCATGACCATGGTCCCGCGCGACAGCTCCATCCGCGTCTCGGCGGTCACCAGCTCGCCGATCTCGTCCTCATGCCGGCCGCTTGGAATTCGCCCCCGAGACAACGTCGTCGCTTCGACGTCGGCGCCGATTCCCCAGCTCGACAGCTCGCTGCTCAACGCCCGACCGCCGCGGGCGGCGTCCGTGGCGCCCGCCCCGCGGCCTGCCAGCAGGCGACCGCGGCCGCTCCACAACCACCAGTCCCCGTGCTCGCTCAGGACCGTCGCGAGGACCGCATCGAGGAGCTCTCGGTGCGTGGGACGCGTGAAGCGGACTTCGACCACGGCCAGCGGCGGATCTCGCGGCACGCCGAGCGCATCCAGCCGCTCCTCCAGCTCCTGGATCGTCGTCAGTCGATTTGGGGAGTCGGGGCGTAGAGACGTTGCCCTGACCACCAGCGCCGAATCGCCGATGAAGAAGGCCTGCCCCAGGTCGAGGCGCTCGGGCTGACGTGGGGCCAGTCGCCGATTGCCGATCGACGTGCCGTTCGCGCTGCCGAGGTCGGTGACGGTGATGTCGCCTCCGATCTCGAGCACCGCATGCGAGCGCGAGGCGCGCGCGTCGTCGATGACGATGGTCGCGTCCGGCGAACGACCCAGCGTGACCAGGCCGGCCGGCAGGAGATGACGGCGGCCGGGACCAGGCCCGCTGACGTGGAGGGCGAGGAGGGGACGATCGGCGCGGTTCGAGGTCGAGGCTGTCGACGTGACGGTCTGCGCATCCCCTGCGACGGCACGGCGTTTGTCAGTCATGTCGCACGTACCAGAGCAGGGCGGCCGCAGCCGTGATCGCCAGCGCCGTCCCTAGCGCGAACAGCGTGTTGGCGACCCTGGCGTCGTCCGTGCGGCGGCCCAGATCGGCTTGCACCTGGGCGCGCGTCTCTCCGACCGGCGCCGCCTGGGCCAGGCTGCCGGTGACCACCGCCGCGGACAGCGACAGGACGGACAGGGCGCCGGCGCCGGCGCTGACGTACGGTGACAGCCTGGCGCCGCGCCGTTCTCCGCCGGCGTCGGCGCGTCTGAGCGACGCCTCGAGCACGATGCTCGACGGGGACGGCGGCGTTGCGGGCGGTTGCGCCGCCTCGGGCGCGACGGTGATCGCGTCCCGCGGGTGGGCGTCGGACTCTGCCTGAGCCAGCAGCGCCCGCACGCCGTCCCGAACCGCCAGGCCGGCGCCACGCGGATCGCCCGGCCCCGTCCGGGCGACGCGCGCCAAGGTCACGGCGGCGCGGGTGTCGGTGATCGCCAGCTCGATCGTGAACTGATCATCGATCTTCCTGACATCCCCGATCAGCGCGCGCGCCGCTCCCGCCGCGGCGCACAGCCGTGACAGGCACGCCGCCGTGGCGAGGCAGGAATCGATGTCACCCTCTCCCTCACCGATCTCGCTCAGCTTGCTGCGCAGCTCGCGCCAGCCGACCAGCTCGTAGTCGCGGCGCTCCGCCAGGGTGGAGATGGCGACCTCCGTCAAGCTGTCGGACAGGTCCAGGTCGCCTGGCGCGGCGATGGCGACCGCCAGCCTGTCACGCGCGAACGCCGACGGTCCTGCGATGAAGATGCCGATCGCCGCCAGCCACCGCGCGACGTGTCTTGCTAGGTCGCGCATTGACCGTTGCCGCTGAAATCGATGGCACAGGAGCCGTGGTCGCACTGGGCATCGCGATCGCAGGGCGCGCCGCGCAGGCCGGTCATGCGGCACAACCCCTCTTTGCAGAAGCCACCCGTTCGTATCAGCGGGTTCTGGCTGCAGTCACTGTCCTGGGTACACGTCGTCGTGCAGATGTTCGGGCTCGTGATCAACGTTCGTTCGTCGGGCGACACGGTTTGACACGTGAATTCGGCCAGGCACTCGGACGAGCTCTTGCACGGCAGTCCGAATTCGCCCGGCACGCACCCGCCGTCCCCGTCGTCCAGGCAGACGTGGGGAATGCCGGCGCGGGCGGGACAGGCCTGGCCGCCCTTGCAAGACGGGCGGCACTCGCCCTTGCCCTGATCGACGACGTAGGCGCTGTACCGGTAGCACTCCTGCCCTCCCGAACATTGGGCCGAGTCTGAACAGTTGGCGCCGTGGAGCGGGGTCAGCGACACGCAGCCACGCCGGTCGCCGGTCGGGCTCGCGATGCAGGCGAACGTGTTGTCCGGGCCGTCGAGGGGGGCGCAGTCGAGATCGGTGACGCAGTTGATCGGCAAGGTGCATTCACCGAAGCCGAGGCCGGTGTCGAAGCACTCGCCGGCGATGCAGTCGAGCGCGGTCTGGCAGCGCGCCCCCGGCACGCCGGGAACGCAGATGGGCGGCGAGCCGCCCCCCGAGACCACCGCGACGCACGCGTAGTTGGGCGGGCAGTGCAGCGTCGGATCGCAGTTCGGCACGCAGATGTCGGGCAGCTCCAGGCCGACGTCGTAGTAGTTCGCGAGGCAGCTCTCGCCCGGCGCGCACAGCATCCCGGACGACTTGCACGAGGGTTGCAGGCAGGCGAGGTTGTCGATGTTCGACGCCAGCGGCGGGTAGAGCTGGCGCGCAAGCGTCGCGCCGCACACACGCCGGGTATGATCGCTGCCGCAGTCAGCGTCCGTCGTGCACGTGTTGACGTCGAGGCAGACGCCTTCGTCGGTCAGCAGGTCCGTCCGGTAGCAGTGCAAGCCGGACGGACAGCCCATCGACGGATCGTCGACGGCCCCGTGCGGATGGCAAAGCTTCAGCTTCGCCCCCGGAGAGACACAGATGAACCCCGGATCCTGCGAACCGCTGGCGGGGTCGCACGTCTCCGTGCAGAAATCTTCTCCGCCGAGCTGACTGGCGGGATAACAGGTCATCGGCTTGCCGCTCTTCGTGGTCCCGCAGGCGCTCGGATCGCCGTGCGGGTCACATCGAAAGATCTCGTCCCAGAACGCCTGTTCCTGGGCGTGGCAGGCCGCGCACGCGACGAGCGCCACCATCGCCAGGACGCCCCGTCGATTCACGGCGCCGGCTCCTCGAGGATCAGCTTGATGAACGGCGCGTTCGGCGCCGACGGCGCGAGCGCGAGCGACCTTCGATAGCATCCCCGTCCTCGCTCGGGCTCTCCCGCGCGCATGTAGCACCTCCCCAGGAACTCCCAGATGTCGGCCCGCTCCGGCGCCTCGAGCAGCGCGCGCTCGGCGGTGCCGCAGCTCTCGGCGACGCGGCCGCTCTGCAGCTGCGCCCCCGCCAGACGAAGGAGCTCTTCGTCCGCGCGCGGCGTGGGTGGCGGAGGTGGTTTGCGCGACGGGCGCGCCGAAGCCCGCGCGCGCGGCGGCGCTGGCGCTCGCACGGCCGGCCGCCGCGCCGCTTCGAGCGGCACGATGGGCGCCGCCGCCGCGGCCCGTTCGGCTCGAGGACCGCCCGCGGGGACGGCATCAGCGGGCGGCGCGCCCCGCTGCGCGGCAGACATGCCTCGTTGAGCGGCGAACGAGACGACGGTGGCGACCAGCACCAGCGCCAGCGCCAGCGCGACGCCACGCCCGACGTTGGTCTTTGGCGCCCGCGGCTCGCCCGCAAGGGTGGCCGCGTCCGCCGTGCCCTCGGCGTGGCCGCGCGATCTCTTCAGGCGTCGCTCGTGATCGCGCCCGATCTGCAGCAGCTCCGCGCGAAACACGTCGGCTGAGCACGGGCGATCGGCGCGATCCTTCGCGAGCGCGCGAAGGATCAAGTTCTCCAACGGCGGGAAGATCTTGAGGTCCGGTCTCACCGCGCTGGGGCGGGGAGGCGCGGCGCTCAGGTGCATGCTCAGGATCTCGAGACGAGAGAGCGCGCGAAACGGAACGTGCCCCACCAGCGCGCAATAGAGGATCACGCCGACGGCGTAGAGATCCGCGCGCGCGTCCACGATCTCGCCGCGCGCCTGCTCGGGAGCCATGTATTCGGGGGTTCCGCAGATGTCGCCGTGTCCGGTGGTGATCGAGGAGTGGCCGGTCAGCAGAGCCGCCGGCACGTCACCGTCGGCGTCGTCGGGCTGAATCGCCTTCGCCAGCCCGAAGTCGTACACCTTCACAAAATCCGGATCGCCGTCGCGGTCCACCAGCATCACGTTTCCCGCCTTGAGGTCCCGGTGGACGATCTGCACCTGATGCGCCGCCCCCACCGCCTGCAGGATCTCGGACACGATCTTGATGGCGCGGGCTTGCAACAGAGGGCCGCCGTCGCGCAGCCGGTGCGCGAGCGTCGTCCCGATCAACCGCTCCATGACCAGGTAGCCGCGACCATCCGCGGCGTATCCGTGCCCCAAGATCTCCACGAGGTGACCGTGTCGCAGCGTGCTGGCGGCCTCCGCTTCGCGCGCGAAGCGCCTGCGCGCGGCGGGCGACGTCAGTAGGCCGGCGTCCAGGACCTTGACGGCGACGAGACGAGACGAGACGCGATCGCGGGCCTCCCAGACGGTGCCGGTCGAACCACGACCGATCTGCTCCTGAAGCTCGTAACGGTCTTCGACGACGGCAGGAACCTCACACTGCGAGCTCGAGCTGCCGTCCTCCATTCGGACCACACACCGTTCGTCCACCTTGTGTCATAGGCGATCCGGTCAGTCAAGCCACGCGGGCGGTTCGTTGCCATCGCATTGCCTCGGTGACGCGAATACGCGTTGGGGCAACCTCGGTGGAGCGGGAATATGTCGTTTCCGGATCGTCGCAATCGCGAAGCCAAACGTTCATTTCAAGTCGATACGGGGGCGTGCGGGAGTTGCGCCGTCGACGCACGCCGTCGCTTGCAGCACCAGGGTGAAAAATAGGTCGCAATACGCTTCGTTCGCATTCCAGCGGCGAAAGCTGTTTTTCCAGCAACGAAAGTACATTCTAATGATTGAGACGATTAACAAAGCTAACAAAAATCTGAGTGAGCGTAGTGGCAGCAACGGGACGGTCGCGACCGCCTGCCGCCGCGAGCGTTGCGATGCTTTTCGGAGATCGACCAGGCGCTCTGCGTTTCGAAGCAGACCGACCGCGATCGGGTCACGGCGTTCCTCGCTGACGGCAGCGCCGAAATGTTGGTGATCTGCGCGGCCGGGACGCAGATGCTATTCAGGGGTGCAATTAATGTTGCCAGGGTCACATGCGCGCGCGGTCGCATTTCGATGGGCGCTGGTGTCGGGCCTGCTGGCTGCGCCGGCATGCCAGCTGCCGCCGGGCCACCTCGTCGATGGCGCGGTCGATGGCCCGCTCGATACCGCGGAGCCCGGCGACGGCGCGGTCGCCGACCTCCCGTCGGTCGACGGCGGCTACGGCGGCACCGACACCGACGGCGGCCCCGACGCCGACGGCCCGGCGACCGTGGCTCCGGACAATCTGCGTGTGGGCGATCGGGTCCGCCCGCTGAACGTCGAGGGGCCGCCTCTGTTTTCCTGGCTGCCCCACGACGCGGCCGGGGATCAGGTGCAGACCGCTTACCAGATCCAGGTGCGCCTGGAGAGCTCGGGCGCCGACGTCTGGGACAGCGGCAAGGTCGTGTCCAGCGACCAGGCTTACGTCGCGTACGGCGGCCCGGCGCTGGTCGCGGGGGAGAGCTACACCTGGACGGTCCGCACCTGGAACCGCGGCGACGTCGCGTCGCCGTGGTCGGCGAGCGCCGATTTCGACACCGCGCTCGCGGACGGCGCGGCCGGCTGGGGCGCCAGCTGGATCCGCCGCGCGGCGTCCGGCGCCGATGCCGCCGACGAATACACGCTGGCGCGCGTGGAGCGGACGCTCGACGCGAAGCCGATTCGCCGCGCCCGCGCCTATGTCTCCGCGAATCACCAGTTCGAGCTGCACATCAACGGCGCCGTCGTCGATCGCGGGCCGGCGTTCGCCTACCCCGGCGAGGGCTATTACCAGGCCAGCGACATCACCACGCTGCTGCAGGCCGGGCACCCGGTCGCGATCGGCGTGCTCTATCACTGGTACGGCGGCGGACAGGGGCGGCCGGCGGGCGAACCCGGGCTGCTGGCGCGCGTGGTGGTCGATCACGACGACGGCAGCCGCGAGGTGATCGTCAGCGACGAGGCCTGGCGCGTGGCGCGCGCGTCGCAGTGGCAGACGGGGGCGCCCCAGCGCAACAGCGATTCGGGGGATTTCGTCGAGTGGATCGACATGCGCCAGGCGGCGGACGGCTGGGACATGCCGGGCTTCGACGCTTCCGGCTGGGCCGCTCCGCAGATCATCGGCGCGCATCCGGCCGGCGTGTTCTCGGCGCTCAGCGCCCAGGAGCCGCGCCTCCGGTTCACCGCGGTGGCGCCGGCGTCCGTCACGACGCTGGGCGACGGCGCCGTCGTCGCCGACTTCGGCGTCGTGATACCGGCGCGGCCCGTCGTGCGCTTCGCGTCCGGGGCGGCCGGCCGCGTGCTGAACATCCAGGCGGGCTACCACGTGGGCGCCGACGGCCACGTGACGAGCACCCCGACCACCGACCTGTCGTTCCGGTTCACGCAGCGGGACGGGGCGCAGGAGTTTCGGCCCATGACCTACCTCGGCTGGCGCTACCTGGAGCTGTCCTCGCCGGGTGAGACCCTGGCAGCGTCCGCGATGTCGGCGCTGATCGAGCACACCGACGCGCCGGTCGAAGGGGCGGCGCAGTTCGACAGCTCGGATGCGACGCTGAACGACGTGTTCGCGCTGGTCCAGCGCTCCGCGATCTACGGCGTGCAGCAGCAGTTCGTGGATCCGACGCGCGAGAAAGGACAGTTCCTGGGCGACACCGCCAGCACCTCGTACGCGACCATGGCCGCGTGGATGGAGCGCGACGCCACCCAGAAGGCGATCCTCGAGCTCGCGTCGTCGCAGGCGCGCTACTGGCCGGACGGCCGCCTCAACGCCGTCTACCCCAACGGCGACGGCAAGCGGGACATCCCGGACTACACGGAGATGTATCCCATCTGGGTGTGGCGCTACTACCTCGAGACCGGAGACAGGACGTTGCTCGGCCGCGTGTACGCCGTCATGCAGAACGTCGCCGACTACGTCTGGAGCTACCGGGACGGGACGACCGGGCTGGTGACGAACCTCGCCGGCGGCGGCGGCGCCTACCAGTTCGGCATCGTCGAGTGGCCGCCCTCCGAACGGCGCGGGTATGACATGGCCACGACGGCGCGGACGACGGTCAACATCCTGGGCGCGGAGGTGCAGCGGGTGACGGGGGCGGCGGCGGCGGCGCTCGGGCGGCCCGCGAGCGAGGCGGCGACGTACGCCACGCGGAGCGAGCAGTTGACGGCGGCGATCAACAGCCGCCTCCGGCGCAGCGACGGCATCTACATCGACGGCTCCAGCGGCGACACGGCGAGCGCGCACGCCTCGCAGCACGCCAACTCCTATGCGCTGGCCTTCGGCGTCGTCCCGGCCGACGGCCGCCCGGCGGTCGCCGACTACGTCGCCGGGATGGGGATGAGCCAGGGGCCGATGACGGCGTACTGGCTGGCCAAGGCGCTGGGCGACAGCGAGCGCTACGACGCCTTGCTGAAGCTGCTCACCGACGACAGCCAGCCGGGGTGGGTTAGCATCCTGTCGCAGGGGGGGACGTACACGTGGGAGTCCTGGGACGCGCCGGCGCGAGGCGACAGCGAGTCGCACGCGTGGGCGGCTCAGGTGGCGGTGGAGATTCTCGAGGCGATGCTGGGGGTGCGGGTGATCGCGCCCGGCGCGGCCGTGGTGGGGATCCGTCCGCCCCGGGGCGTGCTGACGTTCGCGAACGGTCAGCTCCAGACCCAGCGCGGCCCCGTGAAGGTGAGCTGGATGCGCGCAGGGAGCACCGGCCTGTCGTTGACCGTCGACGTGCCCATGAACGTCCGCGCCGAGGTGGCCCTGCCCGCCGCCGACGTGGCCGCGACGACGGCGACCGGCGCGGGCGCGCCGCGGTACCGTTCGACGGCGGGCGGATGGGTCATCTACGACGCCGGCTCGGGAGAGTCGGTGTTCACGACGCGGTGACGCGCGCGATCCAGGGCGACGTTCGCCCTGCGCAGCGCGCCGGCGCGCACACGGTGCCGGGGCCGTAGCGGTCGCAGTGACCGTCGCCGTCGCCGCGTCCGTTTCGCCCGCAGCTGGCGGCTGACTCGGGTGGGCAGTCGCCGCGCGGATCCGATCCGGCGCGCGCCGGGGCGCAGGTCCCGTCCGGCTGACCGGTCGCCTGCGCGGCACGCGACAGGCAGATCCCGGTGCACGCGCTGTCGCAGCAGATCCGTTCGGGTGAGCAGAACCCGCTCACGCAGGCGGCGTCGGCCGGGCGGAGCACATCGCACGTCGCACGTAGGTGGAAGCGACGACTAGAACGTGAGGCCGGCGATCTTGCCGCCGCGCCGGATCGCCGCGACGGCGCGGGCGACCGCATCGCAGGTCGGGTAGTCGTCGACGGTCACGGGCACGACCGGCATCGGTTCTTGCGGGCCGACGCCGGGGATCAAGGCCTTGGCGGCGGTCCATTTCCAGCGCGGCAGCGTCCCCATCAGCGGGCGCTCGAGGGTGGTCCGCTTCCCGAAGGCGAACGCCGGGCGTCGGTACTGCGTCAGCTTGGCCCACTGCAGGATCTCGATGAGGCGCTCGCTGCGCGTTTCGGGCGCGCAGATGATGACCAGGTTCTCGTCCCCTCCCCATTCGTCGGGATGAAGCAGGCGGTAGTTGTTGCGCATGACCACCAGCGTGTCGCGCAGCTCCTCCGAATTGCGCGTCACGCCGCCCGCGAGCGTCAGGTCGTTGGTGACCGTCACGAGCTCGGCGGGCGGAACCTCGTCGGGGCCGTCGACGTCTGGCGTGGCCACGACGTTGTTCGTCAGCGCGGCGCCCACCGACGGCGACGCGGGCCAGGGGGTCGTGTTCTCGGCGCGCAGCGGCTCGGCGGCCAGGAACAGGCCGGCCGCGGCCGCCAGGCAGAGCACCGACGACGTCCAGCTGACCCGCGGGCTGGATGGCCCGACGCCGGCGCGCACCGTCACCACGATCGCGAGGACGAGCGCCACGCCAAACCCGATGGTCCCGAACATCGCCCACCAATCGAGCAGCTCGAGCGTCTCCTCGAGGCCTCTGGTGATCATCACCTCCTTCATCGCGACGTCGACGCCGGCGACGCCCGCGAGGACCTTGATGGTCTGCGTCGCGTATCTGAACGTGCCCCAGAGGAACGGGGACAGTCCGGCGCCGACGAAGAGAAGCGACGCCGTCAGCAGGGGACGCGGACGGACGTTCAAGGTCGCGGCGGCGTGCAGGCTCGCCGCCATGACGGCCAGACCGAGCACGGGGCCGAGCAGGAACGGCCCCAGCGCCTTCGCATTCGTGAAGGCTTCGAGGCCGGCGACCACGACCTTGACGTTCTCGTCCGGCGTGGTCGCGGCGATCCCGCGCAACAGGGTCGCGTGCCCGATGCGGATCGAGGCGGCGATCAGCCCCGCAAGCAGCACGGGGCCCGCGATGGCGGCGACCGCGAACCAGGCGCTCGGTCGTCTCTCCGGAGCCGCGGCGCCCCCGCCGTTGGCGGGGCCCGGCTGACGGCGCACGGCGATCGCGAGCAACGCGATCTCGCCGAGGCCGATCACCACGGTTGCCAGAGCCAGGATCCAGAACAGGGGGATCACCTGCGCCACGTGCCGCGCGAGGTCCTGCAGTGCTGGTTGCGTACGTTCCACGACACCCCGACAGCATCACCGCGCGCGCGTAGGGTTCGGTCAGGCGCGCGGTGTGGTAGATGAGGCGGCCCAGCGACAGGCCGAGCAGCGTCAGGGAGATCAAGAGCGCGATCCGGCGCGCCATGGCTGGGACGCTATCACCAAGCCACGCCGGCGCCCACGGCGCTTGCACGCGCCCGACCCGTGACGCGCGCCGCTGGCTCGACGATTCGATCTCCTCGATGTCGGCCCGCGTGGGCGGCGGAACCAGATTCGGAAATTAGATTCGATGTTGCAGGGAGGTGCAGCATGACTCGAGCGCGCGTGCGATGGATGGTAGGGCTTGCGACCGCGGTCGCGATGCTGGGGATGGCGCGGCTGGGCCGCGCGGAGGACAACAACGCCCTGGTCTCTCAGGCCAACGCGACGGTGGCGAAGTTCCAGAGTGTCGATCCCGGGATCTCGTCGTTCATGAAGAGCGCGGCCGGGTACGCCGTGTTTCCGACGATCACCAAGGGTGGGCTCGTCGTCGGCGCGGCCCACGGCAACGGCGTCCTGTTCGTGAACCACAAGCCGATCGGCCGGACTGGCGTGACCCATGCCAGCATCGGCGCACAGGCGGGCGGCCAGGAGTTTTCTGAGATCATCTTCTTCGAGACGCCCCAGTCGCTGGCTCAGTTCAAGAGCGGGCAGTTCACCGTCTCGGCCCAGGCGAGCGCCGTGGCGCTCAAGGAGGGGGCCGCGGCCGGAACCCGCTATCAGCAGGGCGTCGCGATCTTCACCGCGACCAAGGGCGGGCTGATGCTCGAGGCGAGCGTCGGGGGCCAGAAGTTCAGCTTCGAGCCGTTCTACGGCAGGTGAGCGCACGAACCCGACGGGGTCTTCACGGGCGAGCGGCTGTGCTCCGGATCGGATCGTAATTACATTGGTCCCGTCCGGACGGACGCCCCGCTCTTCCGGTCCTCATGCGCTTCGGCCTGCTCTCTTTCTTCATCGTCTGGTCCCTCGGCGCACCGGCCGTAGCCCCCGGTGCGCCCGCGCCGGCCGATGGCTACGCCCGCCTCGACGCCCTGAACGCGCGGCGGGATGAAACGGCGGCGCTGGCCGAGGCCCATCGGGTGGCGAGCGCCGCGCTGGCCGCGGCGCCCGGCGACTACGGCGTTCTCTGGCGGGCGGCGCGGGTGACGTTCGCGGAGAGCGACGATCCTCGTCGCCCGAAGGACGAGCGGTCGCGGCTCGGCAAGCAGGCCTACGATCTCGCCGAGCGCGCGATCGCCGCCAACCCGAACGACGTCGCCGGGCACTACTGGGCGGCGCTGAGCATCGGGCGCTACGCGCAGGGAATGGGGGTCGTGCGCGCGCTCGCGAACGGCATCGAGGGGAAGTTCAAGACGCCGCTCGAGCGGGCCACCGCGCTCGACCTCCGGTACGAGCACGGGAACATCCCGGTCATCTGGGCGGCCTACTACATCGAGCTCCCGTGGCCCAAGCGCGATCGCACCAAGGCGGCGCGCGAGCTCGAGCGGGCGCTGGCGATCAACCCCGCGAACCTGCGCGCCCGTTTCTACCAGGCACGCATCGCCGCCGACGAGGATCGGCCGGCCGAGGCCAGGGCGCTGCTGGCGGCCATCGCCGCCGCGCCCGTGGGCCGCTACGACGCGCCCGAGGAGCGGCGGGTGAAGGTGGAGGCGGCCGCCATGGCCGCGACGATCCACTAGCTCGGGAGTCGCTCGCCAAGGACCGGGGAGCGTCTGCAGGACGCCGCGTCGTGGTGGGAAAGTGGTGGGAAGGGCGGAAAAAGCGAAACGGCCACCCGGGAATCCTCCCAAGGGACCGTAGAAACCGCCGTCTTTTGTGGGCGTTGAAGGGATTGAACCTTCGGCTTCCACCGTGTGAAGGTGGCACTCTTCCGCTGAGTTAAACGCCCGTCCGATCTTTGCTAGCGCGCCCGCCGAGAGGTGTCAACCATGTCCGACAAAGATGATGACTACACGCTGATCGTGGCGAACAAGAAGTTCGAGGTGCACGTGCTGGATCCCAAGGAGGCGCGGCGCGACAACGTCCGTTTGACGCTGTACTCCGACGACG
>DATBHU010000719.1:0-15247 GCA_036557265.1 Polyangia bacterium | reverse complement strand
GCGGTCGCCATGCCGCGCTCGCCGCAGGCGCCGGCGTTCACGAAGCCGCCGCCGCCCGTGCCGCCCGTGCCGGTCGCGCCGGCTGCCCCGGCGGCGCCGCCGCTGCCGGTGGTCCCGCCATGGCCGGTGGTGCCGCCACTGCCGGTGGTGCCGGCCGCGCCGCTGCCCGCCGTGCCGCCGCCGCTGCTCCCGCCCGTGCCGCCCGGCGACGAGCTGCCACAGCCGACCGCGCCGATGACGGCGCCGATGAACAAGGCCCATGCCCGGCGGCTCACTGCGGCCCTCCGCCGTTCAGGCTGTAGAGATCGTCGATGAAGAAGTTGTGCCCGACGAGCTTGTTGAAGTAGTCGTTCGACGACGTCAGGTCGAACTTCACGTAGAAGACGGTCTTCTTGTCGGGCGTCACCTCGCGGATGACGCCGCCGGTGCCGTAGTTGACCAGCGTGTTTCCGTTCGAGAGGCGCAACGCCATGCCGCGCGACGCCGCCCATTCGGGGCCGTCCGTGGTGCTGTCGCCGTAAATCCAGGTGCGGACCAGTCGCTTGTTCGTTCGGTCGATCATGAACTCCTCGAAGGCATGTTGGTTGGGTCCGGCCGCGCTGTCCTTCGTGTATTGCGGCAGGTGCGACGAGACGAGCAGCGTCCCCGACGGGGAGATGTTCGAGAAGTGCTGCCAGACGAAGTTCCACGGCGACGGCGAGAACGTGTAGTCGCCCGTCGACGACCCGTACGTCGCGACCAGCGTCCCGGTCTTGCGATCGATCTGCGCGATCCGGTTCGCCTCCGGGAACGACAGCAGGACGGTGTCCGTCGCCGGGTCCCAGCTGACGACGTTCGAGTAGCAGTTGTTGAACCCCGTGGTCGGGCACTTCCAGATCGTCGTGACGGTCCCGGCGCGCGTCATCTGGCGCAGCTCGGAGTTGGGACGCATGCGCTCCTCGGTGTCGTAGAGCAGCGAGCCGTCGCTGGTCATGTCGACGCCGTCCGAGAGATAGGGCACCTGCACCGAGGTGTTGTAGGTCTCGCGATCGAGCGTCATCTTCAGCACGGACGGCGTGCCGGTGGTGCTGAACGCGCGCTTCTCGACGAACAGGTACTCGCCGTCGCGGGCCTTCTGCGGGAACGACGACACGTCGTTGCTGGTGCCGTCGGCGTAGTACCAGACCACCCGTCCCTGGCGGTCGAGGATGTAGAGCCACCAGGTCGAGTAGAAGTAGCAGGAGTCGTCGACGCAGGTGTTGGGCGAGTTCTCGACCGCGCCGAGCAGGTAGCGCTCGGGCGTGGCCTTGGTCGCGTCGTACGTCGACACGGTCGGCTTCGGCATCCCGCTCGGCACGGCGCCGGTCGTCCCCATGTAGTCCTTCGTCTTGTAGTCGGTGCCGGCGACGCGGCTGACGATCCGCAGCGTGACCGCCGTCGACCCCGGCACGCCGAGCACGACGTCGCGGTGGGCGCCGGTCGCGCCCGCGACCATGCGCGAGGTCATCACCGGGCTGCCCGCGAAGCTGAACTCGAGGAACGTCTGGTCCGCGGCCTTCGCCTGCGTCCAGGTGACGATCAGGATCGTGTTGACCTTGGTCGACACCGCCACGGTGACGCCCGAGACGTACGAATCGCCCGCGCCGGCGCCCGCCGCGCCGGTCGTGCCGCCCGTGCCGGTGGTGCCGCCGGCGCCGCCGCTGCCGCCGCGCGCGCCCGCGGCGCCGGTCGTGCCGCCGCGCCCCGCGACGCCGGTCGCGCTGCCGCCCGTGCCGGCCGCGGCGCCGCCGCTGCCGCCGGACGATGCGCCGGCGCTGCCGCCGCTGCCCGTCGCGCTGCTGCCGCCGGCCCCGGACGACGCGCCCCCCGTCCCGGCCTGCGAATTCCCCGTTCCGCTCGTCGATCCCCCGCGGGCGCCGCTGCCGCCGCTGCCTGTGGTGCCACCGCCGCTGCTGCCGGCGGCGCCCGTCGCGCTGCTGCCGCCCGGCGCGCTGCCGCCCGCCCCTGGCGTGCCACCGCTGTCGCTCGGCGTACAGCCGACCGCCGCCAGAAAGACGACCGCCCACGAGACGAGACAGATCTGGCGTGCCTTCATGGCTCGACTCCTCCGCCGTAGAGGCTGGTGGTGATGGTCTGGAACGCGAACGCGAAGCCCGCGCCGGAGTTCAGCTTCCAGATCGACTTGCCGCTGGCGTCGAGCCGTTCCATCTGCCCCGCCGTCGACCAGTTGATGAACGTGCCGCCGTCCCCGAGGCGGATCGGCTCGCCGAGCACGAACGTGTAGACGGTCGGATCGGCCATGTAGCTCCAGACCGGCGTGGCCGTCATCGCCGTGAAGTCGAGCTGGTACTCGAGCACGCGCGACACGTCGCCGGGCGCGCCGTCGTTGTCCATGATCAGGATGTGGTCGCCGATCACCTCGAACCCGTGCTCGTGCAGGAAGCGCGGGGCGCCCGCCGCGAACGTGAAGGTCGATCCGTACAGGCCCAGCACCCACTCGCAGGCGCCCGTGGCGCGGTTCACCTTGGCGATGCTGCTGAAGTTGCGCATGCCGACGTAGTACGACTGCGTGGTCGGGTCGTAGTCGAGCGCGTTCGAGAACGTCCACCCCTGCTGCGGATCGTCCCCCGGCGTGGCGACCGGATCGAAGCAGTTCCAGCTGGTCCAGACCGTGGTCTGCGTGCCGTCCGGCGCGACCTCCACCAGCTTGTTGCCGCGCACGCGGTTGCCGCTCGCGTCCATCCGGTCCTCGAACGTCATCGCGCCCAGCGTGCCGTCCGGGTGCTCGACGAAGTCGTGCGCCAGGTACGGGATCGGGATCGACGTCGACTGCGAGCCGTCGAGCGAGACGCGCACCAGCTCCGACGCCGCCGTCGGCTCGCCCGAGATCTTGGCGGCGTTGTAGATCAGGCTCTTGCCGTCGACCGACAGGCGCGCGCGGTAGAAGTCGAGCATGCGATCGTCGGTGTGGTACCAGACGATGTTGCCCTTGGCGTCGATGATCACGACCACGGTCGTCGCGCCCAGCACCGGGACGACGACGAAGCCTTCGAACCCGCTTCCGGTCACGGTCAGGTCGGGCATGCCGACCGGCAGGGGCCCGGTGCGGATGCTGGCGACGTCGCCGCGCGCGACCACGGCGCCCGCGTCCGCCGAGACGGCGCGGTAGTAGGCGGGCGCGTCGGCGGTCAGGCCGAGCAGGATCGCCGTGTGATCCATGGCGGCGTCCGTCTCCAGCGGCGTGTGCGACCCGAACTGTGACGTCGGGCCGAACTCGACGTAGCCGGTCGTCGGCACCGCCGTCGTCCAGTGGACCGTCACCACCGTCGCGATCTGCTCGCTGACCGTCGCCACGACGTTCGCCGGCCGCCGCGCGTCCGGCGAGCCGCCGCAGGCGCCGGCCGCCGCCAGCGCCGCCGCCACGGCCGCGGCGGCCACCCGACCGTGGGGCGCGCACCGGGCGTTCGTCACCGCTGCGGCTCCACGATGGTCAGCAGTACGGGCGCCGGGCTCTGGCACCGGCTGCAGGTCAGCCCGACCAGCCAGGTCCCAGTGTCGGTGCGGTCGAACCCCGGGAACGCCGCGCCGCTGGCGCGGTCGGTCGCCGTCGCGAGATCGGCCGTGCGCCCGCCGGTCAGCTTCACGTCCCACAGCCCGGTCGCGATCGTCTCGATGTCGAAGATGTGCGCCTCGAGATCGGCCGCGGTCATCCCGGCGTAGAAGCCGATCGTGACGCCGTCGATCTTCTCGAACGGCGCGTCGTTCCCCTGCCCGTCATGCGTGATGTCGCGCCAGTCGAGGATCCACGGGCCGGCCACCGGCACCGGCAGCTTGGTCAGCGACGACAGGTCGGCCATGAAGGTGAGCAGGCCGCAGCCGGT
Organism: Polyangia bacterium; assembly: GCA_036557265.1. Taxonomy (GTDB): domain Bacteria; phylum Myxococcota_A; class Polyangia; order Fen-1088; family Fen-1088; genus JADGRB01. The sequence goes on along the minus strand of DATBHU010000719.1, from coordinate 11,387 downwards.
CTGCCCGTCGACCTTGGTGTTGGTCGAGGTGGCGGTCGGCTGCAGGAACAGCATCGTCCGCGCGCCCACGCCCGGCGTCGTCCCCTTGGTGAACAGCAACAGGTAGGTGTAGTCGGTGCTCTCGACGTACTGGGACGGCACGTCCGTCTGCGAGCCGAACAGCGTCAGCTGCGACAGCTTCATGCAGGTGTTGGTGTGATCCGTCTTGTAGTCGAGGTATCCGGCCACGTCGGACTGCGACAGCGTGCCGGCCGCGAGCCGGATCGAAACCTGCTCCTTCGACAGGTGCGCGATCCGGAGCAGCGCGACCGTGTCGAGGTCGGCGGTCGCGGACACCGGGTGGCACTGCAGATCGTCGACGATGCCCGTCCAGCAGATGTCGAGATCGGTCGCGGAGGCGGTCTCCACGATCGGGATGTCGAGCGCGGCGGTGGTCTTGTAGTTGTTCGCGTCGCGCAGCAGCAGATTGCCGCGCGGGTCGGACGACGTGGTCGAGCCGCCGCAGCCGGCGAGCCAGGCCACGACCGCGATTACCGGAATTGGTGCGGGACGCCATCTCATGGTCGTCCCGGTGTATGTCCGGGTCGGATGGGGTCCGGAGCCGATTCGTCGCTGGGCGGAGCGCGGCTAAGGTCGCGTTTCTTGAGCCGTCTGCCGCTTCCCGCGCCACATTGCCACGACCGGGTAGATGGTCAGCACAGCCATCGTCAGCGTCAGGCCGGCGCCGGTGATCGCGTGCAGGAACGCCAGGCCGCCGCCGCCGTATCGGACGATCCAGGGCGTGGCGATGTGCGCGGCGACGCTGCAGCAGCCGCCGATCAGCCAGCCCAGCTTGGCGCGATCGCCGAGCCCGGTCGCCAGGAACAGGTGGCCGACGATCAGCAGCACGACAGGCATCGTGAACAGGTGGAAGTGCGTCACCTCGAGCAGCTTGCGGTACGTCATCGGCACGACGATCGGCCGGCGGGCCGCTTCGTCCTCGGGGACGTCGATGGCGGGGCCGTCGCCCGTCGCGGGCGCGGCGGACGCGGGCGGCGGCGCCACCGCGCGCGCTTCGCCGGCGTAGTAGCTCTTGATCCCGCTCGTGCCCGTCCCGACCAGATCGCCGTAGTAGAGGGCCGACGAGACGATGCCGAACAGGGTCAGCACGCAGAACGTCGAGTAGAGGAGCTTGGCCTCGACGCCGAGGTTCCAGAGACGAAAGCCGGATGATGAGAATTGCCGCATGGGATCAGAAGGCGAAGCCGAGGCCGAGGCCGAGGCGGCTTTTGCCGCGCGCCGCCTCCGCCAGGTGTGATTCGAGCGGGCGCGGCGTGCCGGGCGCGCCCGCCACCGTCATCGGCGCCGTGGGCGGCGGCCCTTCGCCGTCGAGCGCGATCTGGATGTCGACCTTGACCGCCAGCTGCGGCAGCGGCCGGTAGACGATGCCGCCGCGCACGAACGACCGCGCCGGCGACGGCGCGTTGGGCGGCAGCTCGCCGGGCGGCGTGATGGTCGGCGGGTTGTAGTTGTACGGCGACATCGCGCTGCGCGGGTTCACGTTCTCGAAGCCGGCGAACAGCAGCAGCTCCTGCTTGATGTCGGCGTCGCCCAGACGTAGCACGTCGTAGCCGGCTTGCACGTAGCTGCCACGGCCGGCCTTCGGGATCGCATCCTGCCCGAGCAGGCCGAGGTAGTCGTTGACGCGGTACGAATCGAAGATGAACAGCTGCGCGTACTCGGCGCGCAGGTCGAAGCCGCCGCCGCGAAAGCGTGCATCGGCCTCGACGATCCCGACCGCGACGCCGTCGAGCATCGCCTGACCGCCCGAAGCCGAGCCGTAGTAGCCGCTGGCGCCCATCACGAATCCCTCGGGCAGCCCGTAGAGCTCGAACCGTCCGGTCACGGCGACGCCGCCGCTGCCGACGTGGCGGCCGTTGCCCCGCCCGCCGGCGAGCGGGGCCTGCGCGGCGAAGCCGGCGCCGTCGAGACCCGCCACGACGTCCAGCTCGTAGCGAAGGCTCCCCGCGACGTCGCCGAAGATGCCGGCGCCGAGCTCGCGCCAGATGGTCGGGATGATCAGCTGGTCGGTCAGCGGCCGGTCGACGGTCAGGAACGTCGGCGGCGCGTTCAGCTGGTTGATGATCCCGAGCGGCAGCAGCATCAGGCCGGCGCGCAGGCCGAACGCGGGCGCGGGCGCCAGCTCGACCACCACCTGCTGCGCCGCGAACGTGTCGGCGTGCTCGATGCCGGCCTCGGCGTGAAAGCGCAGCCAGGCGGTCGGGCTGTGCGTCAGCGTCGCCATCAGCCGCCGCAGATCCCACTCCGCGTCGTGGTCGCGATCGATGAACACCAGGCCTTCGCCGATCGCCCCGAGGTGCGTCTGGCTCCCCGTCGCCGTCGGGGCTGGCGGCGACGGCGACGGGGTCGGCGCCGGCGCCGGCGTCTCGGGCGTCGTCGTGGGCGGCAGCGTCGTCCTGGACGGCGGCATCGGTTCGCCCGGCGGCGGCGTGAGCTCCGGCCGGGGCGCGGGCCGCGCGGGCGGCGCAGTGGGCGCGCCGTAGGGAATCACCTCCTCGGGCCGCGTGGGCCACGGCACCGGAAGCCGGTCCTGCGCCTGCGCCCACGCGCCGCGCGCGACCAGCATGTGAAGGTAGACCGCGACGCCGATCCCGATCCGCGCGCCGACGCGCGCGCTCGGGCGGCGATGGGTCAACGGTTGACCGCTGCCGGACGAGCCGCTCGCTCGCCGGCCGGCGCCTGCGTCACCGGCTGGGGCGCCGACGCGAGCGTGGACAACCCGAGCGCGAGCTCCTCGACGAGGACCGTCGCGCGGTGCACGCCGACCGCCAGCGACGCCGACGACACCGTCGCGCCGCTGACGGCGTCGATGTCGTGGTTCAGCCGCAGCGGATCCTGGGCCGTCTTCCCCTGGAACTGCTTGCGGAAGCGCGGGTCGCGCACCTCGTCGCCGCGCGGCTCCCGGTAGACCATGATCTCCACGCGCTCGACCATTCCCCGCGGCGACAGGCGCGTCGCGAAGGTGATCGGCTGGTGCAGCCCCTGCTCGTCGTCGACCACGGCGTAGCCGTCGACCTGGCCGTGCGTCGTCGCGACGAAGATCGTGTACTTGTCGCGCGCGGGCGCGTACCCGAGCCGCTGCGCCAGCCGCGCGCGGATCGACTTGTCCACGGTGAACGTCCGGTAGCCGACGTGCTCGCTGCGCGGGAAGAACTCGGCCAGCACGCTGCGGGTCGAGTAGTAGCTCGTCTCCGTCCGCGGCCCGTTATCAGCGCGCGCGGACGGCGTCGCGGTCGCCGCCGCGAGCACCAGCGCCAGCGCGCTGCCGGTGATTTTGATAACGGTTCTCAATTTCACTAATATAAATAGCGCATCCGTTTCCACGCTGTCAATCGAGGGATACGCGGGGCCCGGCGGAACGGACGTCCCCGCTGCAATTTCAATCAGTTAGCGGATCCGGCCGGCGACGAACCTACGAGCGATTCCGGTGGCCGCTCGCCTCGCCCGGACAGCGTCCTCCGGGCATCCCCCTGGCCTTCTCACACAGGCCGAACAGCTCGTGGCGGTGGCGAAGCACGTTGAAACCGAAGCGGCGCGCCGCCGAATCCTGCAGCGCCTCGATCTCGTCGCTCTCGAACTCGATGATGAAGCCGCAGTTGTCGCAGATCAGGTGGTCGTGGTGCGCGCGCCCCTCGGCGACCTCGTAGAGCGTCTGTCCCGGGCCGAAGTGGCGCGCCGCCGCGATGCCCGCCTCCTCGAGCAGCTTCACCGTCCGGTAGACCGTGGCCAGTCCGACGCCCGGATGCTTGCGCCGCGCCGACGACAGCAGATCCTCCAGCGCCACGTGCCCCGACGTGCGCAGGAACGCGTCGACGATCGCCTCGCGCTGCTGCGTGGTCTTGAGCCCCTTGCGCTGCAGGTAGCTGCGCCACGGCCCCTTCAGGTCCTTCCCGTGGCCGTGGCCGTGGCCCTGGCCCGCCCCTTGTCCCTGGCGCGCCCCCGCGCCTCCGCCGTTCCTGGTCAAGCCGCCTGTCGCCATTTGATCGAGCACCCCATCGACGGCCGCTGTTCGCGCGACGGCCGCTGCCCCGCCACCAGCGCCTCTGTCGCCTCCGCCAGCTCGCGCTTGGTGACGCGGCTTTCGTCCTTCCACGAGTCGTCGACCCGGCCACGGTAGGCGAGCCGGCGATCCCTGCCCTTGTCTCCGTGGTCATAGACGAAGATGTCGGGCGTGCAGACGGCGCCGAACGCGTGCGCGACGTCCTGGGCCTCGTCGTGCAGGTAGGGGAACCCGTAGCCGCGCTCGCGCCAGCGCGCCGCCAGCCGGTCGAACGCGTCGTCGGGGTAGTTGTCGGCGTCGTTCGAGCAGATCGCCACGAACTGCACGCCGCGCGGCGCGAGCTCGCGCGCCAGGCGAATCAGGCGATCCTCCACTGCCTTCACGTAAGGGCAGTGGTTACAGATGAACATCACCACGAGCACCGCCTTGTCGGCGAAATCGTCGCGCCCGTAGCTCTTGCCGTCGACGGCGGGCAGCCGGAAGTCTGGGCACTTGGCACCCAGCTCGGGCGGAGGCGTCTCGACGGCCATGGCGCGTGGAATTCTAGCCCAGATCGGCGTAGAAGGTCAGAAGACGATGGCGAGCGAAAGCAAGACCGAAGCCGCGCCCGAACGCTTCGAGGAGATCCTCGGGCGGCTGCGCGGGATCGTCGAGCGGCTGGAGGGCGGAAACCTTCCGCTCGAGGACAGCCTGCGGGCGTTCGAGGAAGGCATGGAGCTGTGCCGCCGCGGCACCGTGATCCTCGACGGGGCCGAGAAGAAGGTGGAGACGCTGCTCGCCGCGGGCCGGACCGCGCCGTTCGAAGTCGAAGAGCGATGACCGCCCGGGGGCGAGCGTGACGTCCCAGCCTACGACGACGGAGTGGGCCGCCGCGCGGCGCGCCGAGCTGGACCAGCTGTTCGCGGCGCGGCTGGCGGCGCCGGCCGACGGCGATCCCGGACGCCTGCTGGAGGCGATGCGCTACTCGCTGCTCGCGCCGGGAAAGCGCATCCGCCCGCTGCTCGCGCTCGCCGCCGCCGAGACGGTCGGGCGCGTCGACGCCGACGTGCTGGTCGCGTGCGGCGCCGTCGAGTTGATCCACTGCTATTCGCTCATCCACGACGACCTGCCCGCGATGGACGACGACGACTTCCGGCGCGGGCGCCCCAGCAACCACAAGGCGTTCGGCGAGGCGACGGCGATCCTGGCCGGCGACGCGCTGCTGACGCTCGCCTTCGACTGGATCGCCGACGCGGGCGAGCGCGCGGGGCGGCCGGGGCCGTTCCTGGCGGCGTCGCGCGCGCTGGCCCGGGCGGCGGGCGCCTTCGGGATGGTGCGCGGACAGGCGCGCGATCTGGGCCAGCCCGCGCCCACGACGCTGGGGGCGCTCGAGACGCTGCACGCCGAGAAGACCGGCGCGCTGTTCCGCGCGGCGCTCGAGGTGGGCGGTCACGCCGCGGGCGCGGCGCCCGACGCGATCGCCGCGCTGGCGCGCTACGGGGCCGCGTACGGGATCGCGTTCCAGCACGCCGACGACAAGGACGACGAGGAGCATTCTGCTCACGCGGATGCGGCGCGCGCCCGCCTCGAATCCCTGATCGGGGAAGCCTGCGCGGCCGTGGCGCCCCTGGGCCCGCGCGGCGAGCGCCTTGTCGCGCTGGCGCAGGCACTGGGGGAACGGGCGCGGGCGCGTTAGCCGCCCTGACGGTCCGGCGCACAAACGGTTGTGATACCATCGAAGGTCCGATGGGCGCCGACGAGCGGACCCAGATGTTCGAGACGCCGGTCGCGGCGCCGAGCGGCAAGCGGGACCGCGCCTATCTGGTCGTCCTGGCGGGCGCCAGCGTCGGTGAGATGTACAAGGTCGAGGGCGAGAAGACCATCATCGGCCGCGGTCAGAAGGCGCAGATCCGCCTGTTCGACGACGGCATCTCGCGCGAGCACGCCCAGATCCTGATCGAGAGCGGCCACATCATCCTGCAGGACCTGGGATCGACCAACGGGACGTTCTGCAACGGCCTCAAGGTGGACCGCCGCGAGCTCTGCGACGGCGACAAGATCCTGGTCGGCTCGACGACGATCCTGAAGTTCACCTACCACGACAACCTGGACGAGGTGTTCCAGCGCCAGATGTACGAGTCCGCCCTGCGCGACGGGCTGACCAAGGCCTTCAACAAGAAGTACTTCACCGATCGCCTGGAGAGCGAGTTCACCTTCGCGGCGCGCCACGGCTCGCCGCTGGCGCTGGTGCTGTTCGACCTCGACCATTTCAAGAAGGTGAACGATACGCACGGTCACCAGGCGGGCGACTACGTGCTGACCGAGGTGTCGACGTTGCTGTCCGGGGCGCTGCGCGCCGAGGACGTGTTTGCGCGCTACGGCGGCGAGGAGTTCGCGGTCATCTGCCGCGGCTCCGACATCAACCAGGCGCAGGTGGTGGGCGAGCGCCTGCGCAAGGCCGTCGAGGGCCACCGCTTCGACTACGAAAAGACCCCCATCCCGGTGACGATCAGCGTCGGCATCGCGGTGCTGCCCGACCCGGCGGTCAAGGACGCCAACGAGCTGGTGGCGCTCGCCGACCAGGCGCTCTACAAATCGAAGAACGACGGGCGCAACCGCGTCACGGTCCACACGCCGGAGGGCTGACGCCGGCGCGGTCGTCGCGCCCAAGCTCGGCAGGAGAGTTTTTTGCAGGTGGCGGGAACGGTTCGTACTCTTTGAGGACTCGATGTCGCTGCGCGCCAGCCTTTTTTCCGGGGCCTTTTGTCTGCTGCTCACCACGCCGCTCGCCCGCGCGAGCACCGGCGATCACGATCCCGATCAGGATCCGGCCGGCGCGACGGCCGCCCCTCCCCGCCCGATCACGGGCAAGCCGGTGGCGTTCGATCGCGGCTGGCTGACGCCGTTCTTCGAGCACGGACCGGCGAAGCAGGCCGTCGAGCAGTTTCGCGCCGAGGACTGGGATGCGGCGGAGACCGGCTTCGCGAAGGCGGTGAAGTCGCTGCCCCGCTCGAGCGGCGAGCGGCGGGCCGCGCAGTACATGCTGGCGCAGGCGCGCGCGAACCAGGGGAAGTGGGGCGAGGCCGGGCAGCTGTTCGAGGATCTGTTCGAGAGCTACCCGCAGCTCGCGCCCTACCACGCCTACAACGCCGCCCGCTGCCGCCTGCGGCGCGGCGACGCCGCCGGCGCGCTCGAGTGGGCGGGCCGGGTGCCCGACGGCAGCGTGCCCCGCGCGGAGGCGGAGTTGATCCGCATCGACGCGCTGCGGACGCTGGGGCGCTGGAGCGACGCGCTCGCGGCGCTCGAGGGCTACCTGCAGCAATGGCCGAACGGCCCGCGTCACGCCGAGGCGCTGTTCAAGAAGGCGGAGGCGATGGAGAAGGCGGCCGGCGGCGGGGCCGGCGCCGACGCGCGCAAGGCCGCGCCCGACGTCACGGCGATCTACCGCCGCGTCTGGGCGGAGGCGCCGCTCCAGACCTGGGGCGACCGCGCCGCCGAGCGCCTCGAGCAGATCGCCGCGTCGCTGCCGGCGGCCGAGGCCGCGGTCATCCGCACGCGCACCGCGGGCGAGTGGGTGTCGCGCGGCATGGGCCTGTTCGACCAGAACCGCAACGCCGAGTCCGAGGCGGCGTTCGCGGCGGCGCTGGCCGCGCCGGGGCTGGACGCGGATCTCGAATGTCGCGCCCGCTTTCATCGCGCGCAGTCGGCCTGGAAGCTGCGCCAGCGCCCGCGGGCCGCGCCGCTGTTCGACGAGGCCGAGGCCGCCTGCGCGCGGGCCGCCAACCGCGACCTGCACGCCAAGTCGCTGTACCAGGGCGCGCGCTGCTACGCCTCCGCGGGGAACCGCGACTTCGCGCTGGCGCGCTACGCGCGCGTCGAGGCCGAGCACGCCGATCACAGCTACGCGGACGACGCGCGCATCCGCTCCGCGGAGCTGGCGACCGACGCCGGCGACGACGCGGGCGCCGCGAAGATCCTCGCCGAGGTGCCGACCCGCTATCCGAAGGGCGACCTCCTGAACGAGGCGCTGTGGCGGCTGGCGTTCTCGGCCTGGCGCGCGGGCCGCGACGACGATGCGCTGCGCTGGCTGGACGAGAACCTGCGCCTCGTGCCACACGAGGAGATCTGGTACGCGGAGGGGCGCGCCCAGTACTGGAAGGGGCGCGTGTTCGAGCGCCAGGGCAAGGCCGCCGACGCCAAGAGCTGGTACGAGCGCGCCGCGCGCGAATACCCGCTGTCGGTCTACGCGCTGCTGTCGCTGACGCGCCTGAAGACGCTGGACCCGGCGGCGCAGAAGGCGCTGATCGGAACGCTGCGCAAGGGCCTTCACGACGTCCCGGCCTGGTCGTTCCCCGCCCGCCCGCTCTACGGCGACCCCGGCTTCCGGCGCGCCGTCGAGCTGGCGCGCATGGGCCAGGGCAGCGACGCGCGCCGCGAGCTCGCCAAGCTGGGGCTGGCGACGTCGGCCGAGAAGCACTCGACGGCGGCGGCCCGCGGCGAGGAAGAGGACCTCGTCTGGATCACCTCCGTGCTGCTCGATCGCGGCGGCGTCTGGAGCGCGTCGCACTCGCTGCCGCGGCACGCGATCACCAGCTACAAGCTGGAGTACCCCAAGGGGATCGGCGAGGCCAAGTGGAAGCTCGCCTACCCGCGCGCCTTCCCGGCCCTGGTCGCCAAGAACACCAAGGCGAACCAGCTGCCCGAGGCGCTGCAGCTGGCGATCATGCGCGAGGAGAGCGCGTTCTCGCCGCGCATCGAATCGTTCGCGAACGCGATCGGGCTGACGCAGATGCTGGTCAAGACCGCGCGGCGCTTCGCCAACGGCGCGAACGTGACGCGCGAGCTGCTGCAGGACCCCGCCAAGAACCTCGAGATCGGCTCGCGCTTCCTCGGCTTTCTGTGGAAGCACTTCGACGCGGCGGCGCCGCTGGCGATCGCCGGCTACAACGCCGGCGAGGCAGCCGTCGATCGCTGGCTGGGCGAGCGCGGCGATCTGGCGATGGACGAGTTCATGGAGACGATCCCCTACGACGAGACGCGCAACTACACGAAGCGCGTGCTCGCGTCGTACTTCACCTACTCGTGGCTGTACGGCAAGCAGCCGGTCCCGGCGCTGCCGCTGGCGGCGCGGGGAAAGACGCGCGCGTCCGATCCCGTCGACGCGGGCAAGCCGAGCCACGCGGGGCGGACCAAGACCGCGCGCCGCTGACGCCGCCGGCGCGCGCGCCGGCGGCGGCTACTTCTTTTTCTTGCGCTTGAAGAAGCCGCCGCGCTCGGGGCTGACGCGCTGGCCACCGGCGGCGGCGTAGGCGCGCAGGTGCGTCTCCTCGTCGACCGATAGCGACGACGGCACCACCAGCTTGAGATGGGCGACGAGGTCACCCCGCCCCCGTCCGTCGATGCGCGGCATGCCACGCCCGCGCAGCGCCAGCGTCTCGCCCGGCTGCGTGCCGGGCGGGATCTCGATCGCCCCCTCGCCATCCAGCGTCGGCACGTCGACCGTGTCGCCGAGCGCGAGCTGCGGGAAGCTGACCGCCAGCTCCGCGTGCAGATCGGCTCCGTCGCGTTCGAAGCGCTCGTCGCCCTGGACGCGCAGGATGACGTACAGGTTGCCGGCGCCGCGCCCGCCCTTGGGCGCCGCCTCGCCCCGGCCGACCAGCCGCAGCGTCGAGCCGTCCTCGACGCCCGCCGGGATCGTCACCTGCAAAGTCTCCTCCTGGTGCTCCAGGCCGGTGCCGTCGCACTTGCCGCACGGCTTGCGCACGACGCGCCCCTCGCCCCGGCAGACCGGGCAGGTGGTCGAGATCATCAGGAAGCCCTGCGAATGCATCACCTGACCGCGGCCGCCGCAATGCTGGCAGACCTCGGGCGACGTCCCGGCCGCGGCGCCGCTGCCGCCGCAGGTGCCGCAGGGAGCGCGCCGCAGGATCTTCACGTCCTTGGTGACGCCCGAGAACGCGTCGGCCAGCGTGAGCGTCAGGCGGACCTCGATGTCCGCCCCGCGCGCCGGGCCGCGGCCGCCGCCCATGCGCCCGCCGCCGAAGATGTCGCCGAAGATGTCGGAGAACGCCGAGAAGATGTCGCCGACATCGTGAAACCCGCCGCCGAAGCCGCCGGCCGGGCCGGCGTGGCCGAAGCGATCGTAGCGGGCGCGCTTCTCCGGATCGGAGAGCACCTGGTACGCCTCCGACGCCTCCTTGAACTTCGCCTCGGCCTCGTGGTTGCCCGGATTGCGGTCCGGGTGCAGCTCCATCGCCAGCTTGCGATAGGCGCGCTTCAGCTCGCCGGCGTCGACACCGCGCTCGACCCCCAGCACTTCGTAATAATCACGTCGTTCTGACACTGATGACTTCGTACAAATATAGACTATGTTCCGCGCATGAAGCACAGTCCCGGCTTCCTCGCCCTGGTGGAAGACGCCAGGAAGCGCGTCAAGGAGTGCACCATCGGCGACGTGCGCGGCCGGCTCGACCGGGGTGAGCGCTTTCACTTCGTCGACGTGCGCGAGGACGGCGAGTTCGCGGTCGACCGCGCGGCCGGGGCCCGGCACATCGGCCGGGGCGTTCTCGAGCGTGACGTCGAGACGCTGATCCCCGACAAGGACGCGCCGATCGTCCTCTACTGCGGCGGCGGGTACCGCTCGGCGCTCTCCGCCGACAACCTGCAGAAGATGGGCTACACCAGCGTCGTGTCGATGGACGGCGGCATGCGCGCCTGGCGCGAGGCCGGCTATCCGATCGAAAAAGGGCCGTGAGCGCCGCGCGCCTCGCGACCGTGCGCGACGAGATCGTCGCCTGCAACGATTGCCCGCGCCTGCGCCGCTACTGCGCCCGCATCGCGCGCGAGAAGAAGCCCGCCCACCGCGAAGACAGCTACTGGGGCCGGCCGGTCCCGGGGTTCGGCGACCCGGACGCGCGCCTGCTGCTGGTCGGCCTGGCACCCGCGGCGCACGGGGCGAACCGAACGGGGCGCATCTTCACGGGCGACGGCTCGGGCGATTTCTTGATGTCGGCCCTGCACGCGGCCGGCTTCGCCAACATCGCGACCTCGCGCAGCGCCGACGACGGCCTCGAGCTGCGCGACGCCTACATCCTGGCGGCCGCGCGCTGCGCGCCGCCCGACAACAAGCCGACGCCCGACGAGATCGCGCGCTGCCGGCGTCACCTGACCGCCGAGATCGCGGCGCTGCCGCGGGTGCGCGTGATCGTCGCCCTCGGCAAGATCGGCCACGACGCGTACCTGGCCCACGCGGCCGCGACCCACGGCGTGCGCCCGCGGCCCCGCCCCGCGTTCGCGCACGGCAGCGAGGCGCGCCTGGGCGGCGGCCTGCCGATCCTGCTCGGCTGCT
>DATBHU010000718.1:0-1692 GCA_036557265.1 Polyangia bacterium | reverse complement strand
CGTCGTCGTCCTCGTCCTCGTCCTCGGATGCGCCGGCAGAGGCGGCAACGGAAACACCACGACGGGCACCGGCGGCGTCACGTCGGGCGCAGGCGGCGCCGCGGCCGCCGCCGGTGCCGGCGGCAACGCCACGGGCGGCGCCGGCGCCAGCGCTGGCGGCAGCGGCGGCGCGACGAGCGACGCCGGCGCGACCGTCGCCTACCGCATCGATCCCCCCGACCCCTGCTACGACCAGTTCTTCGCCACGGGCTGCATGGACGGCGTCGCGACGTCGACCTGCGGCGGCCGGTGCACGGTGGCCAACGCCTGCTCGCCGCCGGAGTCCCCGAACAAATCGGCCCTGCCGAAGACCTTCGTCTGCCCGCGCTTCATGCTGTCGAGCGACGAGATGCTCCAGGCCGCCGCCGACGACACGCGCGCCAACAGCTGGGGCGATCCCGCGAACCCACCGTTCAACTACGCCGTCGGCGGGCACGATCCGGACACCGGCGGCCTCGACGCGCAGCCGAGCAGCTGCTGCCAGTGCTATCAGCTCGTGTTCGAGACGCCCGAATCCGGCTCGCCGCAGCCACCCGGCCTGCCGATCCCCAAGCCGCTCATCCTCCAGAGCATCAACACCTCCGCCGGCGGCGGCAAGAACTTCGACGTGTTCATGGGCGCCGGCGGCTACGGCGCGTTCAACGCCTGCGTCAACGACCCCAGCTTCGGCGGCACCACGCAGTTCGGCAGCTTCATGTACTCGAGCTTCCCCGGCCTGAACCCGAACAACGGCGGCGTGAAGTTCATGGACTTCGACGAGTGCAAGGACTCGACGAAGGGCACCGTCACCGTCGCGTCGCTGCAATCGACGGCCTGCCAGAGCCGCATCTCCGGCCTCTGTGCGCAGGCGCAGGCGATCTCGTCGTCCGCGGTGACCGCGACGACGCAGCGGTCGTGCCTGATGTCGAATCAGCTCGCGTCGCTCTACCACCAGAACTGGCAGGTGCGGGCGAGGAAGGTCGAGTGTCCCGAGGCGCTGACGCGCGTCACCGGCTGCCGCCTGCAACCCGCCGGCCTCCCGGCTCCGGACCCGACCGTCCAGACGGCCGCCGCCGCCGACGCCACGTTCAAGACCGGCTACGGAACGACGACCATGCAGGACTGCTGCAAGCCCACCTGCAGCTGGTCCGACGACGTCGCCGGCATGGGCCTCTCGCCCAGCGGACCCTGGCGCGCATTCTACTCGTGCGACGCCAACGGGACGCCGTTCACCGCGCCGGCCGCTCCCTGATGCGCGATCTAGATCGGGACCCTCAAAGGGTCCCGCGCCCCCCGCGATGGGCTCGGACGAGCAAGCTCGTCCTCCCCCGACGCGTCACGGGCCGAGCACGCGCACGTCGCTGATGAAGTAGGGCGTCTCGCCGAAGCAGGACGTCGGAACGCCGCGCTTCTCCTCGTAGCGCAGCGAGACGTGCTTGCCTTCCGCCTCCTGGATGCGCCGGGCGACGGCGTCCGAGCGAACCGTGAAGGGGAAGATCTGCGGCACCGCCCCCGGCACCGGGGTCATGGCCAGCTCGCCCTCCCATGTCCGGCAGATCCAACCCCTGCGCGAGAACTTCTGCACGTAGCCGATGCGCTCGCCGGAGGAGTAGCTGAACGTCAGCGTCGCCAGCGTCCAAAGCGCCACCGCGCCGGCCGCCACCAGAAACATCG
>DATBHU010000717.1:0-7293 GCA_036557265.1 Polyangia bacterium | reverse complement strand
GAAGTCCCCGTGCGGCCTGAGCGCCATAACCCCGCATCCATTGCGACCATTCGTTCGCTGATCGCGCGCGCCCTTGCTCGAACACTTCCGTGCTGCCCCTGCTGCGGGCGCCTATGACGTCTTATGACACAGTAGTACTAGTCCGCATCTCGCTGTCGGCGCCAGCCAACACGACGATTCCGTGCATGCGCGGGGCGCCCGCGTGCGACTTTCCGTCCGCACGATGCCTACGTTCGGCAAAACCACGTCCGGAGGATCCCCCATGCGCACGCTTCGCAATCACGTTCGCACCGCAATTCTGGTTTCCAGTTTCCTGTCGGCGGCGCTGCCCGCCTGTTCGCCGCCGCCGTCGACCCACGACGGCGACACGGGGACGATCGGTCTCTCGCTGCAGGTCGCGCCCGGCGTCACCATCAACACAATCTCCTGGAACATCGCCAACGCGGCCAGCGGCTTCACGCAGTCCGGGACGGTCAACGTCCAGAACAGCAACAGGATCCTGTTCCAGGTGGGCGGCCTGCCGGCGGGCGCGGGCTACGCCATCAACCTGAACGCGACGTCGGCCGACGGCGCGTTCACCTGCGCCGGCTCGTCCGCCTTCGCCGTCACGGCGGCCATGACCAGCACGGTGTCGGTGATGCTGACGTGCGTGGCGAACGGCAACGGCTCGGGCACGGTCGTCATCGACGGCTCGACCGCCGTCTGCGCGACGATCACCGGGCTGTCGGCCCTGCCGCTCGAGACCACCGTCAACGGCACGATCGCGCTGTCCGCCACGGCGACGGCGGGATCGCTGACGCCGATGTTCTCGTGGACCGCGACGGCGGGCAGCTTCGACAATCCCGCCAGCGCGACACCGACGTTCACCTGCCCGGCGACGCCGGCCACCGTCACCATCACGCTGGCGGTGTCGCCCAGCGTCCCGGGCTGCGCCTCGGCCAGCCAGTCCGTCGACGTCACCTGCGACACGCTGAACCCGACGTTCACGAACGTGTACGCCAACGTCATCGGCGCGCGCTGCACCAGCTGCCACCGGCCCGGCGCCAGCGGCGTCAACGTCGGCATGCTGGACATGAGCACGCAGGCGAAGGCCTACGCGAACCTGGTCGGCGTGGCGAGCGCCGGGACCGGGGCCGGCACCTCGGGCATCACCTGCGCCTCGATCGCCGTGCCGCGCGTCAGCGCGGGCAGCGCCACCGGCAGCCTCATCTACAACAAGGTCGCCAGCAAGCTGGCCGGCACGCCGCCGCCCTGCGGCTCGCCGATGCCGCTGCCGGCGACGGGGGCGCCGCTGACCCAGGCCCAGGTCGATCTGATCGGCGCCTGGATCAACAACGGCGCGCTGAACGACTGAGGCCGGGCGCGCGCTACTTCGTATCGTCCCCGGGTTGCGGCCGCGGCGCCTCGGCCCCGGCCGGCGGCGCGGCGGCGTGCGCCTCGACGAAGCGGAGCTCGGCGCGGCCGTTGCGCGCCGGGCAGTTCGCGCTGTGCGAGCGGCAGGCGGCGCGCCCCGTCCGCTCGGCGCGCGTCGTCACGTGCGTGCCCGAGACGCCGCACGCCATCATGTAGCCGCGCACGGCGTCCGCGCGCGCCTGCGCCAGCGTCGCGGCCTTGCGCTCGGCCTCGTCGGCGTAGCCGACGATCTCCAGCGATACCGGGTTCGACTTCATGAAGCCGGCCAGCAGGTCGAGATCGGCCAGCGACGCAGGCGCCATGACCGCGCTCCCCTTCCTGAACTCGATCCGCGCGAGCGGGACGGGCGGCTCCGCGCGCTCCGGCTTCTTCTCGGGCGGCGGCGCCTGCTCGCTCTCCGTCACCTCGGGGGGTGGGGTGGGCTTCGGGACGGCCAGCGTGATCAGCTCGACGCTGCGCTCGCGCACGCGGCAGGTGTCGTTGCGCTCGGTGCACGCCGGCGCCATCGCGCCCGACGCCCGCGCCAGCAGCCGTCCCGCCTCGACGCCGCGCCCGATCAGGGCGATGCGCACCGCCGACGCCCGCGCCAGCGACAGCCGCATCGGCGAGTGTTCGTTGTCGGCGGCGTGGCCTTCCAGGGCCACCAGCGGAAATTGCTGGGTCTGGGTCTTGAGCACGACCGCGATCGCGTCGAGCATCGGAAACGACGCCGCCCTCAAGTCCGCGCCGTCGTAAAGGAAGCCGATCCGCTCCGCGATGCGCCCCGTCTCGCTGGCGGCCGGGGCGGGGTGAGGCGCGAGATCCGGGCAGCCGTCCTCGTCCTGGTAGCCGTTGGGCGTCTCCGCGTCGCCCGGGCACCTGTCGTCGCGGTCGGGGATGCCGTCGGCGTCGGTGTCACGCGCCGTCGCGGCGGCCTGCGGGGTGCCCGCGACGGTCGCCAGCGGGACCGGCGTCGCGGCGATCGCCGTCGTGCTCGCGCACACAGCGAGGGCCAGCGAGGTCACGAACCCGAGGGGACTCACCCCTTGACGCTAACACGGGTCGCCGCTCTCGCGCGAAGCGCGAGTCTGCGGCTGAGGCCGCTAGGCCGCGGCGCGGAATCGGGGCGCGCGCTTGCGGGAGCCGTCATGCGCGCGGGCGAGCGCCCGCGCGACGTCGTCGCGCCCGACCGCGCCGAGCAGGAACGCGCCGACGATCACCGGCAACACCGACTGGCGCGACAGGCTGAACAGATCGCGCGCCCGGGTGATCGGCATCGCCGGGTGCAGGCAGGTGCCGACCGGCGCCATCACCGCGCCGACGCCCGCGTCGTCGCCCGCCTCGGCGAGCGCGCGCTCGTCGACGATGCCGACCAGCCGCCCGTCGCGCTCCACGAACAGCAACCCGACGCGCTTGAGCGCGGCGACCTTGCGCGCCGCCGCCATCGTCAGGTGTTCGGGAACCGCCGGGACCGTTCGCGTCGGCAGGTCGCCGACCCGATTCACGATCTGTCTCCGCGCCATGGTCTCCCTGATTTAAGGATGGGCCTCCGAGTTAGGAAGAACCCTGTCGAGCATGATCTGCATCTGCGTGCCGGCGCGGTGCCACGCCGCGCGCGTCGGCCCGCGCGTGGCGGGCGAGAACCACGCCAGCGCCGCTCCGGCGGCGAGCGTCAGCAGCGCCAGGCGCCGCCGCGGCTTGTGGAGGCGCCAGCGCATCCGGCGGATCAGGCGCTGGGTGGCCCGTCCCGCGGGCGGTGGCGCCGCCTCCACCTCGACGGCCGACGGGGCCGGCTGAAAGTCGACGACGGGAAGGGCCTGCAGCGCCTCGACGACCGGGGCCGGCGTCAGGCCGGTCCGCACGGGCGGCGGATCGCTGCTCGTGTCCGGCATGAACGCCGTCGGCGTCGCGCCCAGGATGGCGGCGCGCAGCGCGGCCGCGAACGCCAGCACGTGCGGATAGCGGTCGTCGGACTGCTTGGCCAGCCCGCGCAGGACGACGGCGTCGATCTCGGCGCCGAGCGCCGGCACGATCTGCGACGGCGGGATCGGATCGGTGTGGACCACCTCGTAGAGGACGGCGATCGGGTTCTCGCCGCGGAACGGCTCGCGGCCGGTCAGCAGCGTGTAGGCGATGGCGGCCAGCGAGAACTGGTCGCTGCGGTGATCGATCTGCTCGCGCAGGCCGCACGCCTGCTCGGGCGACATGTACTGGGGCGTCCCCGCCACGCGCTCGCCCTCCGTCAGCCGCGGCCGCCAGCTCGCCTGCGAGATGCCGAAGTCGAGCACCTTGACGAAGTCGGCGACGCCCGCGCCCGACAGCAGCATGATGTTCTCGGGCTTGAGATCGCGGTGGACGATCCCGCGCGAATGCGCCGCGTGCAGCGCGGACGCGGTCTGGTCGATGATGTCGACCGCGACCGTCGGCTCGAGCGCGCCCGCCGAGGCGACCCGCTGCGACAGCAGCTTCCCCTCGAGCAGCTCCATCACCAGGTACGGCACGCCGCTGTCGGTGACGTTGAAGTCGAACACCTGCACGATGTGCGGGTGGCGCAGCGACGACGTGATCTCGGCTTCCTGGCGAAAGCGCTCGAGCGCGTCGTTGTCGCGCACCAGACTGCGGTGCAGCAGCTTGATCGCGAATCGTCCGGGTAGGCGGGTGTGCGCGGCCAGATAGACTTCGCCGCAGCCGCCCTCCGCGAGGGGACGCAGGATGCGGTAGGTCCCCTGCAAGACGATCCCGATGGAGAGGCCACCGGTCGTGGGGCCCACCAGATCCCAGGGAAGATCGCTATTCGTGTTGGCGTTCATTTCGCCCCGCATCGGAATGCAGCGGGCGTGCCGGGCCGATGTTTTCGTCGGCGCCAGCGGCGGGACGGGCGCTTGACGCGCGGGCTCCCGAGACGATCGGGTGTCATCTGAGCCGTCGAGGTTGCTCGTCGGTAACGCGAGTTTCCTGGAAGCTCGCCGCCCGCGACCGGCGCGCGGACGCGGACGTCCGGAAACCGGGCACTTAAGGAGCGGCGGCGCGTTACCTACGGATGACGATTCAATGTCGGCTGCGGGGCGCGCCGAACGTCGTTTAAGAAGAAGATGACAAACGAGAAGCTGAGCAAGCAGTTCAGGGCGAAGCTGCGACCGATTTCACCTTGATGCGACCGATCGATCCGGATTCGCCTGGTCGCAGTCGAGCGCCGTTACGCGCGTGCGCGCACACCTCGCTTCGACCGAGCACTGCGGGCCGCGCGTGGGCTTTTTTCGGCGCGCGGGCTGGCGTCTCAAGACCAAACCCAGCCCGCGCGCCGAAAAAAGCACGTAAGCGGACGCGAGGCTCAGTCAGGATGCGAGGCTCAGTCAGGATGCGAGGAGCGCCGCGCGGGCGTGCATGGTTTCGGTCGGTCGCGATCTGATCAACCCGAAAGTGCCTCAGTTGTTGCCGGCGTCGCGCACCCACCAGGCCGGAATGCCGACCTCGGCGCCGCCGTCGGATCCGCCGCCGCCGCCGCCGAAGGGCGGGTGGGCCGACTGGTCCTCGTCCTGGCGCTTGCGCGGCAGATAGACGTGAGCGGCGAGCTTGTCCGCCGCCCACTTCAGAAGCGAGTCGGCGTCCGGGTGCAGTCCCCGCCACGACGACACGAACAGCGTCCAGCGGTTGTTGATCGGCGCCTGCAATCGGCACAGGCGACTGCCGTCGAAGACGCCGTTGCGGACCTCGTGCTCGGCGCTCGACTCGAGACGGTGAAGCTGGTCCCTGTCCCCGTCGTACAGGACGACGGACGCTCCCAGAACCTCGTGCAAGGTCCTGACGATGCGTCGCCCCTCGCTTGAAAGGCGGAGCTCGGCGCGGCCGGCGCGGCCGAGATTTTTCAGCTCCTTTGAGGAAAGACGCGACGACATGGTGAGCGAAGCATACGCGCGAAGCGCGGGCGAGACCCTCAGTTTGTGGGCGTCTTGCGGCCGGACCAGACCGTGGTGCCGCCCTCGACCTCGGCGGCATTCGATGACGCGCCGCCGCCGCCGCTGCCGACGAGCCTGAGCACGATCGGCTCCTCGGACGCCCGGCGCGGCAGGTGCGCGGCGAGCTTGCCGGCCGCCCACGTCACCAGCGCCTGCGCGTCGGGGTGCAGCCAGCGCCGCGACCAGACCGAGACGGTCCAGCGATCGTTGATGTGCGCCTCGGCGTGGCAGATCGGCGAGCCGTCGCGCGCCGTCGCCTCCAGCGAGAACCACCCCTGCGCGTCGCGCGCCACGTGGTGCTTGCGCTTCTGCCCGTCGTAGAGCACCACGGCCGCGTCGAACAGCTTCCTCAGCGCATCGATCATCTCCTGCGCCTGCGGTGGAACCCGAAACCCTGCGCCGCCCCCGTTCGATTTCTGCATCTGAGTGCGCGGATGATACGCCCGCGCCGCCGTCGCTGTCATCGGAGACGAGCGCATGCGTGCGGCGTTATCCTGGTTTTCTCATGCAGCGTGACATCGGCCATCGTCCCTCGCTCGCGAAGCGGTTCGCGTCAGCATCGTGGCGCGACGTGATCGTCGTCGGCTTGCCGACGCTCCTCGTCGCGGCCGCCGCCGTCGGGGTCGCCATCAAGGCGGCCCGCTTCGCCCCGCCCAAGACCATCCGCTTCGTCAGCGGGCCGGACGGGAGCAGCTTCCGCAACCAGGCGGAGAAGTACCAGAAGATCCTGGCGCGCGACGGCATCAAGCTGGAGGTCCTCCCGTCGCGCGGTGCGCTCGACAACCTCGACAAGCTGGCCAACCGCGGCACCAGCAAGGTCGACGTCGGCTTCGTCCAGGGCGGGCTGGCCGAAGGGCGCGACCTGCCGCACCTGATGTCGCTGGGCAGCGTCTACCCGCAGCCGCTGATGGTCTATTGCCGCGGGACCGAGCCGGTCGAGCTGCTGACGCAGCTCAAGGGCAAGCGGCTGGCGGTCGGGCCCGAGGGGAGCGGGACGCGCGTGCTGGCGCTGAAGCTGCTCAAGGCGAACGACATGGACGGGCCGCCCACCACGCTGCTGGAGCTGACCGGCGACGAGGCCACCAAGGAGCTGCTGGCGGGACACATCGACGCGGCGTTCCTGATGGGTGACTCGGCGACGCCGGCGGTGATGAAGACGCTGCGCGGGCTGCCCGACATCCAGATGATGAGCTTCCGCCAGGCCGACGGCTACCTGCGCAAGTTCCGCTTCCTCTCCAAGCTGACGCTGCCCGAGGGGGCGATGGATCTCGCCAAGGACTACCCGCCGCGGGCGATGACGCTGATCGGCCCCACCGTGGAGCTGGTCGCGCGCGACGACCTGCACCCGGCGCTGTCGGATCTGCTGATCCGCGCGGCGCGCGAGATTCACGGGTCGCCCGGGATGTTCCGCAACGCGGGCGAGTACCCGGCGCCGCTGGCGCGCGACTTCCCGATCAGCGCCGACGCCGAGCGCTACTACAAGTCGGGCGAGCAGTTCCTCTACAAGCGGCTGCCGTTCTGGCTGGCGAGCCTGGTCGACCGCCTGCTGGTGGTGGTGCTGCCGCTGCTGGTGGTGATCGTGCCGGCGACGCGGCTGGCGCCGGCGTTCTATCGCTGGCGCGTCCGCTCGCGCATCTACAGGTGGTACGGCGCGCTGATGGCGATCGAGCGCGAGATGCGCGGCCAGCACACGCCTGAACAGAAAGAGCGCGTGCGCGCGCGCCTCGACGACATCGCGCGCGCGGTCGCCGAGCTGCGCACGCCGCCGTCGTTCGCCGACCAGCTCTACGTCCTGCGCGACCACGTCGCCGCCGTCCGCCGCCGCCTCGACGTCGCGGCGGCCAGCTGACCGCGAAGCGCGGGTTCCTAGTAGAGCATCGTCCGGGCGCAGCCGGCCAGACTGCCCGCGAGCGGGGTTCCCGGACAGATGAAGCCCACTGTGAGA
>DATBHU010000716.1:0-1795 GCA_036557265.1 Polyangia bacterium | reverse complement strand
CGGCCGCCTCGTCGTCGGCCTTTTTCTGGGCGGCCTTCGCGACGGCGGCCTCGTTGGCGGCCTGGCCCTGAGCGACCCGGGCGTCGTGGGCCTTGTCGTCGGCCTTCATCACCGCCGCCCCGAGCTGGGTATTGTAGTAGGCGCCGCCGCCCATCAGCACCAGCAGGGCCAGCGTGCACGCCGCCAGCAGCGTGGCGACGACCGGCCTCCGCCGGGCCGCCTTCCAGGCCCGCTCCCACACGGGCGCCGGCCGCGCCAGCACCGGCCGCCCGTCCTGCCATCGCCGCAGGTCCTCCGCCAGCGCCAGGGCGAAGCGCGCGACCTGCTCGGGCGTGCCCCGGAACTTGGCGCGCAGGTCGTCGCGCTGCGTGGCGATTCCGACCGGACAGGTATTGGCGTGGCACTGCCGCGCCATCACGCAGCCGATCGCGACGAGGGCCGCCGTACCGAATCCGTACTCGTCCGCGCCGAGCGCGGCGGCCATGGCGATGTCGCGGCCGGTCTTCAGTCCGCCGTCGGCCTGCAGGGTGATGCGTCCGCGCAGCCCGGCTCGCACAAGGGTGCGATGCGCGTCGGTCAGGCCGATCTCCCACGGAAGGCCCGCATGCTTGATCGACCCGCGCGGGGACGCGCCGGTCCCGCCATCGTGTCCACTGATCTGGATCGCATCGGCTCCGGCCTTGGCGACGCCGGCGGCGATGATGCCTACGCCGGTCGACGCGACCAGCTTGACGTTCATCCGCGCCCGTGGGTGAAACACGCGCAGGTCGTGAATCAGCTGCGCCAGGTCCTCGATGCTGTAGATGTCGTGGTGCACCGGCGGCGAAATCAGCGTCGTCCCCGGCTGTGCGTGGCGCAGGCGGGCGATGTGCGGGACGACCTTCAGTGCCGGCAGCTGACCGCCCTCGCCGGGTTTCGACCCCTGCGCGATCTTGATCTGCAGCTCGTCGGCCGACCGCAGATACGCCGGCGTGACGCCGAACCGCGCCGACGCCACCTGCTTGGTGCGGCTGCCGTCCCAGGCGGCGGGGTCTTCATCCGACGGCCGACAGAAGCGATCCGGCTCTTCGCCGCCTTCGCCGCTGTTGCTGCGCGCGCCGAGCAGGTTCATCGCGCGGGCGAGCGTGCGGTGTGCCTCGGGCGAGAGCGCGCCGACGGACATGGCCGATGCGAAGAAGCGCCGGCAGATGTCGTCAACGGATTCGACGCGGTCCAGCGGGATCGACGAGGACGGAATCGGCGCGAACTCGAGAAGATCGCGGACGGCCGACGCGGGACGCGCGTAGACGTGCGATGTGAACGTGGCATAGGCGGACACGTCGCGCGCCACCGTGTTCTGCAATCCACGGACGACGAGCGGGTTGGTGGCGTGGTATTCGCCGTCGCGCCGGTATCCATGGAGCCCCGGGTACTCGAGGATAACCGGCGCCGGCGCGAACGCCCGCGCGTGACGCGCTCGAATGGCCGATTCGATCTCCGCCAGCCCCACGCGTCCCGGAAATGCCGGCGTGCCCGGAAAAAACCTAGCGGCAAGCGACGGCTCGAGACCGAGGATTTCGAACAGCTGGGATCCGCAGTAGCTGCTGAACGTGCACACGCCCATCTTCGACATGATCGTCAGCAGGCCGCGCTCGAGCGCCAGCCGGTAGCGCGCGATGGGGCGGCGGCAGCCGGTCGAATCGGGCGGCGCGGTCGACGCGATCGTCTCGTAGCCGAGCCACGGGCACACCGCCGCGGCGCCGAACGCGAACAGCGCCGCGGTCTGGTGCGCATCGCGCGCGTCGCCGGCTTCGAC
>DATBHU010000715.1:0-3665 GCA_036557265.1 Polyangia bacterium | reverse complement strand
GTTCGGCGCCGAGATCCGGAACGTGCTCGGCGATCTGAGCGTCGCGGTCGGCGCCAGCGATCTGGCGGCGCTGCTCGGGATGATCACGCCGCCCCGCCGGGCGCGCACGCTGATGACCGAACGTTCGAAGGTGATCCGGTTGGGGCCGGAGGCGCAGGCGCTCAAGGAGGCGATCGCGGCGCCGGCGACGCCCGCGCCGGTCGTCACCGGGCGCGGCCCGGCCCCGCGGACCGTGCACCTCGCCGACCCGGGCCCGACGCCGCCCGCGGCGCGGTCGATGACGCCCGCGCGCACGGCGGCGCGCAACGTGACGCCCGCGCGCACGGCGGCGCGCAACGTGACGCCCGCGGGCACGGCGGCGGCACGCACCACCCCGCCCGCCCGCAACGCGCCCGCCCGCCCGGCCGCCGCCAATCCGGATCCGATGGCCACGCCGCCGCCGCACACGCCGCTGCCGCCGGCGCGCGCGCGCGGCTACACGCCGTGGCGGTCGGGGCAACCTGCGGCGGCGCCCCAGGACGTTCGCACCGCCGACTCCGAGCTGACGCCGATCGCGACGCCGCCGCCGCGCGCCGCCGATCCGCGCACCGCCCCGGCGCCCGGCCGCCCGACGCCGCCCGGACGGCAGACGCCGAGCGCGCGGGAGGCGCTGCCGCCGAACAGCACGCGGTCGACGCAGCGCGGGTCGGCGCCGGTGCCGACGCTGGGCCGGCCGTCGCCGTCGATGCCCGCGGTCGCCGGCGGGCCGCAGCGCCAGACCGGCCCGCGCCCCGCGATCCCGCCCGAGACGCCCGCGTACGGCGTGCAACGGCCGCCGGCTCAGGACTTCGCGCGCGCCCGGACGGTGGCGACGCCGGGCGGGCTGGGCCGCGTCTCGCCCGCCATGAACCACGCGGCGATCCCGGTTGCGAACCGCGTCCATCACGAGACGGCGCGCGTGCAGTTCCGCGAGCCGCGACGGTGGGGCCGCGTGTTCATGCTGCTGATCGTGCTGCTGGCGGGCGCGGGCTTCGTCGTCCACCGCTGGTTCATTCCGCTGGACGTGCTGATCGCCTGGCGTCAGCCGACGGGACTGTCGATCGCCACCGAGCCGCCGGGCGCGAAGCTGCGCCTCGACGGCGTGCCGCTGGCAGCCACCGCGCCGACCACGGTCACCGTCTGGCGCGACCGCGCCGACCACGTCGTCGAGGCGACCCACCCGGGCTATCAGGTCGCGCGCGAGTCGATCCGCTACGACCGATCGACGTCGCTGTCGTTCGTCCTGCGCCTGCAGCCGGCGCCCGCGAGCGCGCCGGGCCCCTCACCGTCTCCGACGGGCCCGGGCCGACCACGCTAGCCAGTCGCGATCCGCGCGACGCGGCCGCTACTTCTTGTCGCCGTGGCCGTGCTCTTCGATTCGCGCGACGCGCGTCAGCGCGGTGACGGACAGATCCCGTGCGTCGTGCGGAGCTCGCGCCTCGGTCGTTGGGCGAGGGGCGGGCGAACGGGCGCCGGCGGGCCCACGCCTGACGGCCGCGCAGGCGAGGCGGCCGGTCGCGCCCGCGCGGGCGGCGCCGGTGGTGGAGCAGGCGGCGCGGGCGGGCTGACCGCGCCCGGTGCGACGACGATTCCTGCCGCCGTCGTCGGACCGGCGACGGCGAGGTGGGCGCGCAGACGCCTGACCATCTTGCGGCCGATGCCCTTGATGCGCACCAGCTCGTCGACGGTGCGGAACGGGTGCCGCCGCCGGTAGGCGACGATCTGCGCCGCCTTCGCCGGCCCGATCCCGGGCAGCAAGCCGAGCACCCCCGGCTCGGCCGTGTTCAGGTTGACGACGCCGTCGACGGCCTTGCCGGCGTGCGCGGCCGGCGTCGCCACCGCGGCCAGCACGATGCACGAGGCGAACAGCCGGGTCAGGCGGCGCATGCCCGGTTGTCGGCCGGCGCGCGCGGCGGTTGCCCGCCGATCGTCCTTCTATCAGTTGGTCGTCTGGGGCGCGCAGAAACGGACGACATCGTCCGGGTTCGACCGCAGCGCGATGCTGCCGCGCGTCCCCGCCAGCCGGCACTCGTAGCCGCCGCGGCAGTCGTCGTTCTTCGTGCAGCTCTTCACGCAGTAACGCAGCTCCGTCGACAGCGGCGCGCACAGGCCGCTCGGAAGGCAGAGCTCGTCGGCGGCGCAGTCGCTCGGCATGTTGATGGGGTTACACGGCTGTGTCAGGAACTGCGCAGGGAAATAGCGGATGCAGACCGCCTCCGACGGGCATGACGTCTCGTCGCAGCCCTGGATCGTGCAATAGCCACCCGGCTGCGACTGGTCGCACGACCGCGTGCCGTTGGGGTTGCAGTCCGCCGCCGTGGTGCACTCGTCGCCTATCTGCTTCGCGCAGCCGGCGGCGGCGCCGGCGGCGACCAAAAGCACGAGCATGAGCACCCGGAGCGACGACGGAATCATGACGGGGGCAGGTTGTACCGTGAACACGCCAGCCGAGCAAAGCGACGACGGTTGCGGTGGCGGCAGGCCACGGTTGCGGTTCGGCGTGTCCAGTCGGTGAGGGCACGGATCTTGTACAGGGGGCAGTGGGTTCGACACCGTTTCGATGCTGACCGACGAGAAGACTGTTCCGGTTGCCCGCTCCAACCTATCGAAACACATGGGTTCCGAGGCAAGCCTCGTCGCGCCCGTCTGGAACGGCCTCCTGCGCGAGTTTCGAAACCATTTGGCTTCGCTCCTCGCAGCGACGGCGGAGGTCAAAGCCATGACGCCGTCTTCCACGCTTCCAGAAATCTCGCCGGCGCTCCAGAAGACCGACTGGACCCTGCAGCGCATGAACGCGCTGGTGACTCTGGTCGACGCCGCCGTCCAGGGCGGCGCGCCCGCGACCGTCGATCTCGACAAGGTGATCGAAGGCGCTCTGCGGCTGGCGGCCCCCGCCCTGGGACATGTCGCGGTGTCGTTCGACAAGCCCCACCGCATCGACGTCCGCAACCAGGGTACGGCCCTGGAGTGCCTGATCGCCGGCCTGATCCTCGAGCTCGCCCACGCAGGCTGCAAGTCGGCCGACCCGAGACATCGCCAGCAGATCGACGTCCACGCCCATGTTGGCCATGCGCATGTCGGCGCCGGCCGCGGCGACGTCGTGCTCGCGATCGACAGCAGCGGGCTGCGCCCGAGCACCGGCTCGTGGCGCGTCGCCCTGGCGCACGACCTTGCGTCGCAGATCGGCGCGACGGTCACCGCGCCGGCGGCCCTCGCCGGATTCATCGTCCGGCTCGATTCCAGTTCCTAGCCGGGCCAGCTCCCGCCCCACCCCCTGGGGCTGGGTGAGCTGGCCCGGCCCTTTCCTTCCTGATCGGGGGCCATTCGCTCGCTGCGCTCGCTCGGTGCGCCCCGCGCCCCCGCTCGCTACGGGCTGGCAAAGCCACCCACCGCTCGCCTCTTCATCGGGGCGTTCGCTCGCTGCGCTCGCTCGGCGCCCCCCCGCGCCCCCGCTCGCTACGGGCTGGCAAAGCCCACCCTCCGCTCACGCAAATCCTGGCGAAAAACGCGCAGTAAGCCCGGTCGTGATATTCTCCTGGCCATGTTCCCGCGCGTGGGTCGAGGTCCTGCCGCGCCTTTTCGCAACCGCGTGTCATGAGGGTCCGCTTCTGGGGCGTTCGCGGGTCGCTTCCCGTGCCGGGAGCCAA
>DATBHU010000714.1:0-6120 GCA_036557265.1 Polyangia bacterium | reverse complement strand
CGACACGCGCTCGCGCTCGTGGATCGTGATCGCCAGCTTCTCGATCGCCGCCGCCGGCAGCCCCGTCGCCTCGGCGGTCGCCTCCAGCGTGTACGGTTCGACCGCCGCCGCGAACGCGTCGAAGCCGCTGGTGTGCCGTTCGATGAAGCCGCGGTCGATCCAGCCGCGCGCGATCAACAGGTTCGCGAGGCCGTAGAACAGGCGCAGGTCGGACTTCGGCCGCACCGCCAGGTGCTGCGTCGCCGCCACCGCGGTCTCGGTCTTGCGCGGATCGATGACGACGATCTCCGGCTTGCGGCGGTTCTTGCAGACGCGCTCCCACATGATCGGGTGGGCGATGCACGGGTTCGCGCCGACGAACACCAGCGCGTCGGACTGCTCGAAGTCGGCGTAGCTGTAGGGCGGGGCGTCGAACCCGAACGCCTGCTTGTAGGCGACGACCGCGGTCGCCATGCACTGGCGCGTGTTGCCGTCGCCGTGCACCATCCCCATCCCGAACTTCGCGAGCGCGCCCAGGAACGCCAGCTCCTCGCTGGGCAGCTGGCCGGTGCCGAGGAACGCGACCGACTGCGGGCCGTGCGCGGCGCCGATCGCCTTGAAGCGCGACACCATCGCGCCCAGCGCCTCGTCCCACGACACTGGCTGCAGCTTGCCGCCGGCGCTGCGCAGCAGCGGGCGCGTCGCGCGATCGGGCGCGGCGAGCGGCGTCAGCGCCTCCCAGCCCTTCGGGCAGGCGGTGCCGCGGTTGACGGGATAGTCGCGCGCCGGCGACAGGTTGATGGCCTGGCCGTCGCGCAGGTGGATCTCCAGGCCGCAGCCCGTCGAGCAGAAGCCGCACACCGCCGTCGTGGTCGCGTCGGGGGCCAGGCGCGCGGGCACCTGTCCGAGGCCGAAGCCGCCCGGGCGGCGCACCAGCTCCTGTGTCAGCGGCCCGCTGCGCGCGTGCAGCAGCGCCGCGACCTTGTCGGGCAACAGCTTCGGCACCTTCGACATCAGACGCTGCCCGGCATGCGCGGCGGGCTCGCGGCGCGGAAGAACAGCGCGCGCTCGAGCAGCTCGGCCGCCACCAGCGCCGCGCACCCGAGCGCGGCGACGACCAGCGCCGTCGCCGACGCGCCGTCGGTGTCGGCCAGGTGCGCCACCACCAGCGCCGCCAGCACGCCGCCCGCCAGCCCGAGCGCCAGGCGCGCGCCCGCCTCGCGCCGCAGATCGCCCATGAACAGCAGCGCCGTGCGCCGCAGCGAGCCCAGCTGCTTGTCGCGCAGGTGCAGCAGGATGGCGGCCTCCCAGGCGAGCTTCGCGCCCGCCACCACCGCCAACAGGCGCGCCGCCGTCCCGGCGCCCGCGCAGATCGCGCCGCCCGGACCGCAGCCGAACGCCAGCATGCTGACCAGCGTCGTGGCCAGGCCGAGCACCGCGGCGGTCGCGAAGAAACGAAAGGCGGTGCGCGCGCCGCTCCACCATTCGCGCGCGGTCTTCACGTACAGCATCACCGAGCAGCCGACGCCGCAGAGGCCGGTCACGACCACCAGCGTGCCGAGCGCGTTGCCGACCGCCGGCGCCGACAGCCAGCCCGGCGGCGCCGGCAGGTGCAGCGCCGCCAGCAGCGGCCCGCGCCAGACGTAGGTCGCGTACGCGGCCGCCGTGCCGGCGAAGGCGCCGAACGCCAGGATCTCGCGCGACAGCCACGACGTACGCAGGCCGATGATGGCGCGGAACGCGTACTTCGGCCGCCCGAGGTGGAAGACGCTGGCGCCCAGCGCGAGCAGCCCGGCCGCCAGCGCGATCACGGCGTGGTACGCGCGCGCCCGCGTGAGCCAAGTAGAAGACAGCTGCGGGAACAGCCGCTGGGTGAGGAACTCGACCACGAACGCGCCCACCGACAGCTGCGTCAGCACCAGCATGAACACCAGCGGCAGGTGGGGATGGCCCGACCGCACCTGGTGGAAGTCCGCCGGCAACAGGTTGCGCGGGAACGCCCGCTTGGTGACGTACTCGGTCGTCGGCACCGTGATGGCGGGCGACGGCGCGCCCGGCAGGAAGGTGCCGCCCTGGGCGTCCTCGAGCGCGCGCGTCTTGTCGACGATCTGGATGGCGATGGCCTGGTTCGGGCACGACTGCACGCACGCGGGCGCCTCGCGCGCCGCCAGCCGGTCGCTGCACATGTCGCACTTGCGCACGATGCCGCGCTTGCTGTTGAACTGCGGCACCTCGTACGGACAGGTGAGCACGCAGTACTGGCAGCCGATGCACTGGTCGTCGAGGTGGCGCACGATGCCGGTGGCGGGATCTTTCTCGTAGGCGCGCACCGGGCAGCCGTTCATGCAGGCCGGATCGATGCAGTGATGGCAGGCGGTGGTGACCGTCTGCTGCACCGGCAGGTGAACCGTTCCGCCATGCAGCAGGCCGACGCTGCGCCACGCCTCGTCGTCGTCCAGCCCGTTCAGGCTGTTGCAGGCCGCCACGCACGCCTTGCACCCGGTGCACGAGTCGAGGTCGACGCGGAAGCCGTACTGCTCGCCGGCGGCCGGCCGGGCCAGCGGGATCAGGTCCTCGTAGCAGCCGGCCGGCGGCGTGTCGCCGGCCTCGTGGCGCTGGGCGAAGCGCTGGACGGCCGTCATCTCTCGCTGTTTCAGCAGCAGCTCACTGACCAGCAGGCTCGTTGCGGGCGCGGACATCTACGATTCAACATGCGCGATCGCTCCCGTCGCCGACAACGTTTAGATTGTTGAAATTGCTGTGTAATTTGGAAACGCCCCCTCGTCCGTCGAGAAACCCCCGCGAAACATGACTCCCAGCCTCTCCCGCTTGCGGGAAGGCCGCCGAGCCGGAGGCTCGGCGGGTGAGGGCGCGCCCGGTTATCGTCCGCCGAAGGCTCGGCGGTCATCGTCCGCCGAAGGCTCCGCCGGTGAAATCCGCGTCGTTCGCTACCGTCGCCCGAGCGCCAGCACCAGCGCCGCGCGCGCGCTCGCCAGCGCGTAATCGGCCGCGACCTTCTGCGCGCCCGCCTGGGCGGCGCCGAGCTCCGCGTCGCCCAGCTCGATGATGTTGCCGACGCCGGCTTGATAGCGGCCGTCGGCGAGACGCAGCCGCTCGCGCGCCGCGGTCAGCGCCTCGTCCGATGCCGCGACCGCCTCCGCCGCGGCGCGCACGCTCGCCACCGCCTGCTGCACCGCCACCCAGACCTGCTGCACCAGGCGGTCGCGCTCGGCGCGCGCGGCGTCGAGCTGCGCGTCGGCCTCGCGCACCTGACCGTGCGTCAGCAATCCCTGGAACAACGGCCACGCGAGCTGCACGCCGCCCCAGACGTTCCAGGCCATGCCGCCCTGGTTGAAGACTGTCTGGCCGAAGTTGTCGAGGGTGGGCGTCCTCGAGAAGCTCTGCCCCTCGTCGCGGGCGCCCGCGATCACGTTGAGCACCGGCCAGTAGTTGCCGCGCACCGCGCGCGCGGTCAGCTCCTGCGCGCGCACCTGCCTGTCCAGCGCCGCCAGATCGGGGCGCGCCGTGATCGCCTCGTCGATCAGCTGGCCGACGGCGCCGGTCTCGCCCGGGACCGCCGCGAACGTCTGGTCGGCGACGTCGTAGTCGGTGTCGCCCGTGGTGCCCATCGCCTGGTTCAGCTCGGCGCGCGCGACGATGTAGTCGTTCTCGGCGCGGATCACGCCGACGTGCGCGTTGGCGCGGGCGGCACGCGCCTGCGCGAGATCGATCTCCGGTCGCGTGCCCGCCTGCACGAAGCCGGTGATCTGCCCGAGGTGCCGCTCCTGGTTGGCGAACGTCTGGCGCGCGACGGCGATCAGCGCCTTGCCGGCGCGCGCGCGGAAGAAGGCGGCGCGCGCCCCGGCGACCGCCTCCAGGCGGGCCGCCCGCTCGGTGTCGGCGAGCGCGACCGCGCGCATCTCCGCCGCGCGCCACTGGTTCAGGGTGCGCCCGAAGTCCCACACCAGCTGGGTCGCCACCACCTGACCCTGGAACCAGTTGAAGAACTCCCAGCTGTTGTTCACCTGCGTGGTCTTGTTCGGCTTCTGGCGCAAATTGCCGGTGGTGCGGTCGTACTCCCCTTCCGCCTTCACCTGCGGCAGCAGCGGCGACCGCGCCTGCACCGTGCGCGCGACACCCACGGCGGCGTTCGCCTGGGCGACGCGCACGTCGGGCTTCTGCGTCTCCGCGGCCCGCTCCGCCTCCTCCAGCGTCACGGTCCGGGCGGACAGCGCCGCCAGCAGGATGATCGGGGCGCTGGTCATCATTCGTACCGCAGCGCCTGGATCGGATCGAGGCGCGACGCCTTGTGCGCCGGGTAGAGGCCGAAGCCGATGCCGACCGCGGCGGAGAAGCCGACCGCCAGCGCCACGATCTCGGGGCGGATCAGCATCGGCCAGTCGAAGCGCGCCGCCAGCCGCTCCGCCGCCCCGACGCCGGCGATGACACCGATCAGGCCGCCCGCCAGGGCCAGCGCCAGCGCCTCGGCCAGGAACTGCAGGCGGACGTGGCGCCGCTTGGCGCCGACCGCCATGCGCACGCCGATCTCGCGCGTCCGCTCGCTGACGCTGACGAGCATGATGTTCATGATGCCGATGCCGCCCACCAGCAGCGACACCGCGGCGATGCTGGCCAGCAGCAGCGTCAGCGCCTCGCGGCTCTCCTGCTTGCGCGCCGCGGTCTCGGTCAGGTTCTTGATCGTGAAGTCGTCGTCGGCGCCGATGGCGATGCCGTGCCGATCGCGCAGCAGCGCGCCGATGCGGTCCTCGACCGCCTCGGTGACGTCGTCCGACGTCACCTCGACCAGGATCGTGCCGGGGATGAACTTCTGCAGGCTGCCCTGGATCTTGGCGAGGAAGGTCGACACCGGCACGTAGGCGACGTCGTCGTAGTCGCTGCCGCCCGCCGACTGCCCCTTGGTGGCCGCCACGCCGATTACCTGGAACGGGACGTTGGCGATGCGCACGGTCTGGCCGGTCGGGTCGGCGCTGGCGCCGAACAGGTTGGTGGAGACCGTCTGGCCGAGCACCACGGTCTTGGCGCCCGAGTCGACCTCCTCGGGCGTCAGCACCGCGCCGATGCGCGCGGGCCAGTTGCGGATCTCGAAGAACTCGGGCGTCGTGCCCGTCACCATCGTCGACCAGTTGCGATCCTCGGCGACGATCTGGGCGGTGGTGTGCACGCGCGGCGCCACGTAGCGGACGTCGGCGACGTCGCTGCGGATGGCGCGCAGGTCGTCCCAGGTCAGCGTCGGCAGCGTGCCGGCCCCCGCCTTCGCGCCGCTGGACGTCTTGGCGCCCGACGAGACGATCAGCACGTTCGTCCCCATCGCCGAGAACGCCTGCTCGACGCGGGCGCGCGCCCCCTCGCCGATCGCGACCATGGCGATCACGGCGGCGACGCCGATGATGATGCCGAGCGCCGTCAGCAGTGAGCGCAGCTTGTTGCGCAGCAGCGCGCGCAGCGCGACGCGGACGATGTCACCCGGCCTCATGACGCGCCCAGCGCCTGACTCGCCCGATCTTCCTGGATCAGGCCGTCGCGCACGACGATCACGCGGCGGGCGCGGGCCGCGACGTCCGGCTCGTGCGTGACCAGGACGATGGTGATGCCGTCGGCGGCGAGGGCGGCGAGCAACGCCATCATCTCGTCGCTGGCGCGCGAGTCGAGGTTGCCGGTCGGCTCGTCCGCCAGCACGACGCGCGGTTCGTTGACCAGCGCGCGCGCGATGGCGACGCGCTGCTGCTGCCCGCCCGACAGCTGGCTCGGGTGGTGGTGCAGGCGCTCGGCCAGGCCGACCCGCTCCAGCGCTGCCGAGGCCCGCTCGCGCCGCGCGCGCGGCGGGACGCCCGCGTAGACCAGGGGCAGCTCGACGTTCTCGAGCGCGGTCGTGCGCGCCAGCAGGTTGAAGCTCTGGAACACGAAGCCGAGGGTCCGATTGCGCGTCTCCGCGAGCGCGTTCGCATCCAGGTCGGACACGTCCTCGCCCGCCAGGCGGTAGCTGCCGCGCGTGGGCCGGTCGAAGCAGCCCAGGATGTTGAGCAGCGTCGACTTGCCGGAGCCCGAAGGCCCCATCACGGCGACGAACTCGCCCCCCGCGACGTCCAGACTGATCCCGCGCAGGGCCTCCACCTGGACCTC
>DATBHU010000713.1:0-9596 GCA_036557265.1 Polyangia bacterium | reverse complement strand
CTGAAGGCGATGTCGCGGGTGCGCGGATCGGTCCGCAGCCGCTGCTCCAGCTCGGCGCCGGCGCTGCCGATGTCACGCCCTTCGGTCTGCATCAGCACGTGCGCGACGCGCGACAGGTGGTTGCGCTCGATCGCGATCGGGCCGAGCGAGCGGGCCATCTTGCTGTACGCCCCCAGCGTCACCGCGCCGCCGTTGTCGCCGATGCGGACGGGGATGCGGGCGAGCGCGCCGGGATCGTCGACGACGCGGCCGTCGTAGGCGGTGACGACGTAGTACGACTGGCCGTTGGCGCCGTCGATCCAGACGCTGGGCGTGTTGATGTTGCCGAGCGTCGCCTCCAGCGTGGTCTGGGCCGCGCCGCGCGCCGAGACGTCCACCAGCGCCGCCTGGGTGCGATCGGTCTCCACGCGCAGCTCGGGGTAGTCGGGCTGCAGCGACAGGGTGACGTCGCGGACGCCGGGCACGGTGCGCGCCACCTCGGCGATCGCCTTCGACTTCGCGTCCAGCTCCTCGATGCTGTCGGCCTGCACCTCGACGACCAGCGGGGCCAGGTAGCCGTTCGAGAACACGCTGGCGACCAGCCCGCCCGGCGCCTGCAGGAAGTCGACGCCCGGGTAGTGCTTTTGCAGGATCAGGCGCATCTGGTCGGCCAACTCGCGCTGGTTCTGTTTCCGGTGTTCGGGGTCATGCAGCGCCACGCGTATGAACCCCATGTGCGGGCCGTTGTTAGGGCTGGTCATCGCGGCGCGCGCGTTGCCGGGCGAGCCGACGTTGGTGAGCACGAGGTCGGCGGTCCCCGGCGGCAGCTCCTTCGCCAGCAGCGCGCCCATCGCCTGGATCTTCGCGGAGGCGTCCTTCAATGAAGTTCCGGGTGCCATCCGGACGTACACCTGCTCCATCGACTCGTCGATCTCCGGGAAGAACGTGCTCGGCAGGCGGGTGGCCATCCAGACGCTCGCGCCGACCATGGCCAGGCAGGCGGCGGGGACCAGCCAGCGGAACGGCAGCACGGCCCGCAGCGCGGCCGCGTAGCCGTCGGCGACGCGCCCGATCATGGCGCGGGCCGCCTCGGCGAGCCGGCCCGGCGGCGCGTCCTTGAGGAACGTGCGGCAGGCGAGGGGGGTCACCAGCATGCTGACGAGGTAGCCGGCGAACATCGCGGTCGCGACCGTGAGCGCGAGCGGCCCGAACAGCTTCTTGGCGAGGCCCGCCAGCAGCGTGACGGGGAGCAGCACCGCCACCGTCGTCAGCGTCGCCGCCAGCGCCGGGACGGCAACGGCGTTCGCGCCTTCCAGCGCGGCGGCGCCGGCGCTGCGGCCGGCGTGGCGGTGGCGGTGGATCGACTCGAGCACGACGACCGAGATGTCGACCAGCGGCCCCATCGCCAGCATCAGCCCGCCCAGCGTGAACGCGTTCAGCGTCTGGCCGGTGACGTAGAGGACGATCAGGATGACGGCGAACGAGATCGGGATGGCGATCGCCGCGATCAGCACGCCGCGCCCGCTCTGCAGAAACAGCAGGATCACCAGCGAGATCAGGATCAGGGCCTGGACGATCTCGCGCTTGAGGCCGGTGTAGCTGGTGCGCACGAACGTCGACTGGTCGAAGATCGGCTTCACCTCCAGGCCGGCGGGCAGGTTCTTCAGCTCGGCGACGGTCTTCTTGACCGCGTCGACGATCGCCAGTGTGTTGCCGCCCGGGACGCGCAGCACGTTCAAGTAGACCGCGTCGTTGCCGTTCACGGCCACCGCCTGGGTGGGCGGCGAGCCGCCGTCCTCGACGGTGGCGACGTCCTTGATCAGCACGGCCCGGCCGCCGTGCTCCTTGACCGCCGCGTCGCCGATGTCGGCCACCCGCCGCGCGACGGCGTTGGTGTAGACGTTGGCGTCGAAGCGCGGCGCGATGAACTCGCCCGACGGCAGCAGCGCGTTCGACTGCGCCACCGCGCCGGCGACGTCCGTCGACGTCACGCCGCGCGCCTGCGCCCGGGCCGGGTCGACGATCACGTTGATCTGGCGCTGGCGGCCGCCGTCGATGGCCGCGCTGGCGACGCCCGGGATCCCCTCCAGCACCGGCTCGATGTTGTTGAAGGCGTAGTCGTAGAGCTGCGGGCCGGTCAGCCCGCCGCCCGACACCGCCACCTGGATGACCGGCGCGTTGGACGGGTCGTACTGCAGCACGAACGGCGGCAGCACGCCCAGCGACTTCGGCACCGCCGCCATCGCGAACGCCACCTGCTGCTGCACCAGCGTCTGCGCCGAGTTCAGATCCGTGCCCCACTTCAGCCAGACGAAGACGACCGACAGGTTGTTGCGCGACGTGCTCTGCACGAAGTCGACGCCGGGCGTGGCGCTGACGTACTTCTCGATGCGCCAGGTGATCGTCTTCTCGACGTCCTTGGGGCCGAGGCCGGGGGCCAGCGTCCCGACCACCAGCACGGGCGGCGTCAGCTCGGGGAAGGTGTCGACCGGCATGCGCGGCGTGACCACGGCGGCGAACACCACCAGCCCGATGCAGATCATCAGGATCGCGATCGGGTTCTTCAGCGACAGCCGGGTCATGGCCCGATCCCGGCCACCTTCGTGCCGCCGTCGCCGGCCGCCTCCAGCTGCGCGTCCACGCGGTCGCCGTCCTTCAGCAGGGCCCGCCCCTCGGTCACGACGTGGCTGCCGGCGTGCAAGGCCGGGTCGACGAACAGGCTGCCCCCGCGCTCGCCCTTCAGCTGGTAGACGCCCTTCTTCGCGACGTTGTGGTCGACGACGAAGACGGTCGCCTTGCTGCCGCGCACCGACGCCGCCACCAGCGGGATCTCGGTGGCCTCGACCGAGGCGCCGACGTCCATCGCGATCTCGGCGGTGGTGCCGACCGGCAGCGTCCGCTCCGGATCGGGGACGTCGATCTCGACGTGCATCGTGCGCGTCGAGACGTCGGCGGCCGGCGAGCGGCGGGCGATCGTCCCGCGCAGCTCGCGCTTGGTCGCCAGCGCGACGATCCGGACCGGGGTGGTGGGCGCGACGAGGTCGAAGTCGGCCTCCGGCACCTCGGCCACCACCCGCACCGTGGCGCGGTTGACCAGCGTCGCGACCGCCGTGCCGGGGCGCGCGAAGGCGCCCGGGTCGGCGGCGCGGACCGCGATCTCGCCCGCGAACGGCGCGCGCAGCACGCAGTCGTTCACCTCCAGCGTCGCGCGCTGCATCTTCGCCTGCGTCTCCATCAGCTCGGCCGCCTTGCTGGCGCTGTCGGCGGCGTGCTTCTCGATCTCGTTGGGCGAGGCGAAGCCGCCCTCCTTCAGCTCGGCGACGCGCGACGCCTCGTGCGCGATCGCCTCCTGCTCGGCCTGGATGGCGCGCGCTTGCATCGCCACCGCCTTCGACGACGCCGAGGCGTTGCGGCAGTCGAGCGTGGCGATCACCTGCCCGCGCTTGACCGCGTCGCCCGGCCGCACCAGCACGGTGTCGACGTAGGCGGAGATCAGCTGCGGGCCGATCTTCGCCTCGACCCAGGGTTGAATGGTGCCGACGTAGCGCCGGGCGGCGCGGTACTGGGCGGCGCGCGCCTCGACGACCGTCACGCCCTTCGGCGCGCCGGCCAGCGCCACCTTGTTCACGCGCGAGCTGGCGTGCCCGACCATCAGCAGGCCGGCGGCGATGACGCCGACGGTGCCCGCGGCGATCAGCAGCGGAACCCGGCGTGACTTGCGGATCGGTGCGGTCGGCGCACGCGGTGAAACCTGGCCTTCGTCGTCGGTGGTCATCGTGGTCTCGGGCTCCTCTTCATGTTCATTGCTCGTTTTCGGCGAGCAGTCGGGCCAGGAAGGCGCGCGCGCGCAGGACGTCGTAGCGTCCCACCGCGAGCTGGATCTCCGCGTCGGTTCGCACCGCCTCCGCGTCGGCCAGCTCCAGCGACGTGCCGAGGCCGGCCTTGAAGCGCGCCTCGGCCTGCGCGTAGTTGGCGGTGGCGGCCTCGACCGCGCGTTGCAGTCCGACCACGGCGGCCTGGGCGATCGCGACGGAGACGTAGCTCTGCTGGACGGCGGCCGCCTCCTGCTGCGTCTGCACGGCGAGATCCGCGCGGGCGGCGTCGACGCGCGTGGCGGCGGCGTCGCGCCGGGCCGCGACCACCGCGTCCCAGATCGGCCAGCGCAGCACCAGGCCGACGTCCCAGTTGGGGACCACCGGCAGCGGCCCGTAGTCGGGCGCCAGCGGGCCGCTCGACGGCGCGGCGGCACCGCCCCGCTCGGAGAACGTCCCGGTCGCCACCAGATCGGGGCGCAGCTCGGCGCCGATCGCCCGCGTGGTGGCCTCGGCGCCGCGTACGCGGGCCCGCGCCTCCTGCAACACCGGATCGCGCTCCGCCGCCTGCTTGAGGCCCGCGTCCAGCCCCGGCGCCGCGCGGAGCGCCGGCGGCTCTCCCGCCGCGTCCAGCGTCCGCCCGTCGAGGCCGACGGCCGCCGCGAACACGACGCGCGCCGTGTCCAGGCCGCCGCCCGCGCGGATGCGGCCCACGTCGAACCGGGTCAGGTCGGCCTCCGCCCGCGTCAGCTCGATCGGCGCGTGCAGCCCGCTCTTGACCGCGGCCGCCGCCATGTCGCGGTGCAGGCGCGCCCGCCCGTAGGCGTCCTCGGCGGCGCGCAGCACCGCGCGCGCGCCGTGCACGCCGAAGTAGGCGTCCTTGACCAGCAGCTCGACGCGCAGCCGCTCGGCGTCGGCCCGGTACCGCTCGGCTTCGTAGGCGACGTCGGCGACGGCGGCCTGGGCGGCGATCCGCCCGAAGTCGAACAGCTCCTGGCCGGCGCCGACCGCCGCCAGCGTCGACGTGCTCGGCTTGAACGAGCCGGTGCTCTCGACCGGCGTGCCGCCGATGCGCGGGATCGCCACCTCGCGCACGCCGACGTACGACGCCGTGCTGTTGTTGGTCGTCCCTTCGAACGCCTGCGCGGTCGCGCCGAACGTCGGCAGCCACTGGGCGCGCGCGATGCGCGTGTCGGCGGCGGCCGCCGCCACCCGCGCCAGCGCGCTCTGCAGCGACGGCTGGTGGGCGCGGGCGTAGCGCAGCGCCTCGTCGAGCGTCATCGCCCGCTCGGCCGCCGTCGCGACGACGGGCGCTGTCGCCGCGGGCGCGGCGCGGGAGGGCGCCGGCGCCAGCCCCGCGGCGCACACGACCGCCGCCGGGGCGAACAGCCGGACGCTGATGAGGCTCGGGCGCGACATGCGCCTGGCGGAAAGCACGCACCGTACCAGCCCGAAGCCCGCGCCGGCCGCGCCGATCCGACCGGCGCCCGGCGTCCATCGGGAGAATTTCCCGACGGATCAGGGAAAAGCGCCAGCCGGCCGCGTGGCGTCGCGTGGTCCGGTCATTGCTTCTGTCGCCGGCGAACGTCGATGCTCGCGCGGATCTTGATCGCGGACGACAACCTGGAGATGGCGCGCTCGGTGGCCGACGGCCTCCGCGAGCGCGGCTACGACGCCGCCGCCGTCGGCTCCGGGCGCGAGGCGCTGGACCTGCTGTCGCGCGAGGCGTTCGACGCGCTGGTCACCGATCTGCGCATGCCGGAGATCGACGGGCTGACCCTGATCGCGCGCTGGCGCGGTCTGGATCCCGACCGCCCGGTGATCGCGATGACCGCGTCCAGCGCGGTCGATCTCGCGCTCGAGTCGCTGCGCGAGGGCGCGTACCACTACGTGACGAAGCCGTTCAAGCAGGAAGAGCTGGCGATCTTTCTGGGGCGCGCGCTGGATCACGCGCGCATGAAGCGCACCTTGCGCGAATGGCAGGCGCGCCAGGCGTGAGCGCCTCGGCCCGCCCGCGTCAGGGAGAATCTCCCTGACGGCGGGAGTCCTTCCCGATCGCCGCCGCGGTGCGCCCCGCGCAAGGCCGCGGTTCGTCCGGAAATCGGAGGTGGCACGTCGCATGCGTCTTGCGATCGACATGTTGCACTTTCGCGTTCGTCGAATCGCGCCGATCACCGTCAGCCTGCTGCTCGGCGCCGGCGCCTGCGTGACGACCATGAAGCCGCCCGTCGTGAACAGCGGCCCCGCCTCGTCGAAGAGCGGCGTCGAGGTCGCGGTGCTGCGGCAAGCCTGCTCGCAGACCGAGCCCGTCGACGAGGTCCCGGTCGGATCCGTCGACGAGACCGTGGAGATCCAGGTGCGGAACGGCTCGCCGGAGCCGCTGGTGGTCCACCCGGACCGCTTCCGCCTGCTCGCCGCGGACGGCGCCACGCAGGCGACCGTGCCGTCGCACGCCGGCGACGCGCTGACGGTGGCGCAGGGCGAGACGCAGACGTTCCAGGTCGAGTTCACCGCCAGCGGCGGCCTCGCCTGCACGAAGGAGATGCGGCTCGATCCCGACGTCGGCGTCACGCTGCGCGACGCGCCGGTCGCGCTCGCGCCCGTTCCGTTTCGCCCGCTTTAAGTTGGAGGCGTGAGCCTCCTCGTCCTGACCGCCCTCGTCACGCTCGGGTCCTTCGCGGCCGGGCTGATCGGAGCGCTCACCGGTCTGGGCGGAGGGGTGGTCCTGGTTCCGCTGCTGACCATCGGCTTCGGCGTCGACATTCGCTACGCGGCCGGGGCGTCGCTGGTCTCCGTGATCGCGACGTCCTCCGGCGCGGCCGCCGCCTTCCTGCGCGAGGGCTTCAGCAACATCCGCATCGGCATGTTCCTGGAAATTGCGACGACCGTCGGCGCGCTGGTCGGGGCCCACCTGGCGGCGCGCGTGTCCACTTCGATGATCTCGGTCGTGCTCGGGATCGTCCTGCTCGCCTCGGCCGCGCTGTCGCTCGTGTCGCCCGCCTCCGAGGGCGGCGCCGGCGAACCCCGCGACCGGCTGGCCGCCCGCCTGCGGCTGGCCGGGGAGATGCCGGTCCCCGGCGGACGCCAGCCGTACCAGGCGCGCCGCGCGCCGCTCGGCTTCGCGCTGATGTTCGTCGCCGGCGGGCTCTCTGGCCTGCTCGGCATCGGCTCCGGGGCGGTCAAGGTGCTGGCGATGGACCGCGCCATGCGGCTGCCGTTCAAGGTCTCGGCCGCGACGAGCAACTTCATGATCGGCGTGACGGCGGCCGCCAGCGCGGGCGTCTACATGGGCCGCGGCTACGTCGATCCCGGGCTGGCCGCGCCGGTCATGCTGGGCGTCGCGGCCGGCGCGTTCGTGGGCGCGCGCCTCCTGGTGGGCGCGGGCGCGAAGCGGCTGCGCGCCGTGTTCGCGATCGTCATCGCCGTCCTCGGTGTCGAGATGGTCCGCGACGGCCTGCTGAGAGGGCGCGCGTGAGCCCGCCGCCCGCGCGCGCGCCCGCGCCGCACGAGGATCGGACCGAGCGCCTGCTCGCGATGACCTTGCGGATCGGCGTGGCGGTCGCGGCGGCGGTGGTCCTGGCCGGCGTCCTCTCCCTGCTGCGCGCCCGCGGCGAGGTGGCCACCGACTACCGGGTGTTCCGGGGCGAGCCGAGCGAGCTGCGCGGCGTCGCCGGCATCTGGCGGGCGGCCTTGCACCTGCGCCCGCGCGGCCTCATCCAGCTGGGCCTGCTGATCCTGATCGCGACGCCGATCGCGCGCGTGGTGTTCGCCGCGATCGCGTTCGCGCGCCAGCGCGACTGGCTCTACACCGCCGTGGCGTCGATCGTCCTGGCCGCGCTTCTCTTCGGCCTGCTCTGATCCCCCGGCCCTCTCCCTGCGGGAGAGGGGGGAAGAGTCAGTCGTTGTCGTCGAGCCACTTGCGCAGGGTCTTGGGATCGATGCCGAGCTTCTCGGCGGCCTTGCCGCGGTGGCCGCCGGTCTGGCCCACCGCCCAGACCGCGTAGCGCCGCTCGAGCTCGCGCATCGGCATGATGTCGCCCTGGAAGGCCGTCGCCGCCGCGACCTCCTCGTTGCGGAGCCGCTCGGGCAGGTCGTCGGGACGGGCGCTCTCGCCCTCGGCGAGGACCACCAGCCGCTCGATCACGAAGGCGAGCTCGCGCACGTTGCCGGGCCAGCGATAGCGCTGGATCACCTCGAACGCGGGCGCCGCGATCTGGCGCAGCGGCGAGCGCGGGTTGCGCGCGCGCGCGTCGGCCAGGAAGTGCTCGACCAGCTCGCGGATGTCGTCGGGGCGATCGCGCAGCGGCGGCACCGTCAGGCTGACGACGTCGAGCCGGTACATCAGGTCCTCCCGGAACCTCCCCTCGCGCACGCGCTGGCCGAGGTTCCGGTTGGTCGCCGCCACGATGCGGACGTCGACCTCGCGCTCCTTGCTGGCGCCGACCGGCCGCACCCGGGCGCTCTCCAGCGCGTGCAGCAGCTTGGCCTGCAGGCCGGGCGTCATCTCGGCGATCTCGTCGAGGAACAGCGTGCCGCCGTGCGCCTCCGCGAACAGCCCGGGACGATCCGCGACCGCGCCCGTGAACGCGCCCTTGACGTGGCCGAACAGCTCGCTCTCCAGCAGCGCCTCCGGCAGCGCCGCGCAGTTCACCGACACGAAAGGCCCGGCCGCGCGCCGGCTGTCGGCGTGCAGCGCCTGCGCCACCAGCCCCTTGCCGGCCCCGGTCTCGCCCAGGATCAGCACCGGCGCGGCGGCGTCCGCGACGCGCACGATGCGGTCGCGCAGCGCCTCCATCGCGGCGCTGTGGCCGATGATGCTCGCCGTCGAGAAGCGCGCCCGCAGCTGCTGCCGCAGCGACGCCGCCTCGTGGCGCACCTTCACGTCGGCCAGCGCGCGGTCGAGGAAGATGGCCAGCTCGTCCTGCTTGAACGGCTTCGTCAGGTAGTGGTACGCGCCCTGGCGGATCGACTGCACCGCGCTGTCGATCGCGCTGTAAGCGGTCATCACGATCACCGGGCGCTCCGGATCCAGCTCGCGCGAGGTGGCGAGGAGCTGGAAGCCGTCGATGTCGGGCATGCGCAGATCGGTCACCACCGCGTCGAAGCGCGCGCCCCCGCCCGCCAGGCGCGCCTGGGCCTCGCGGCCCGAGCCGACGGCGACCCCGTCGTAGCCGCGCTCCGCCAGGCCGTCGGCGAGCGTGCGCGCCATCTCCAGGTTGTCGTCGACGATCAGGATCCGGGGGCGCGTGTCGGTCATGTCGCTCTCCGGGCCGGCGGCAGCCGGATGGTGGCGCGGGTCCCGCGCCCGGGCAGCGGCGCCAGCGTCAGCGACCCGCGGTGGTTCGAGACGATCTCGCGCGCGATCGCCA
Source organism: Polyangia bacterium (assembly GCA_036557265.1). Lineage (GTDB taxonomy): Bacteria > Myxococcota_A > Polyangia > Fen-1088 > Fen-1088 > JADGRB01. Next base: position 436 of record DATBHU010000713.1, on the reverse strand, counting down.
GGCCCAGCCCGGTCCCGCCCTCGCGCGCCTTGGTGGTGAAGAACGGCTCCAGCGCGCGCTCGACGTCCGCCTCCGAGATGCCGACGCCGGAGTCCTCGACGACGATCGTGACGTCACCGCCGTCACCGTCGCCGTCTTGCTGGGCCCGCACGACGATCGCGCCGCCCACGGCCTTGCAGGCGTCGCACGCGTTCAGCAGCAGGTTGACGACCGCCTGTTCGAGCAGCTTCTCGTCGCCGATGACGGGGGAGGGCTCGCCCGCGATCGATTCGGTCAGCGGCACGCCCGCGCTGTCGAGGCGGTGCCGGACCAGCGCCACCGCCTGCGCCACCACGCGGCGCGGTTCGATGCGCTCCGCCGACGGGGCGTCGCCGCGCGCCAGGCCCAGCAGCCCGCGAATCACCAGCTTGATCCGGTCGGCCTGGGACGCGATCGC
>DATBHU010000712.1:0-3209 GCA_036557265.1 Polyangia bacterium | reverse complement strand
GCGACAGCTCGCGCGCGATCTCTTTGTCCGTCAGCCCACGCGCGACCCCGCGCAGGACCTCGAGCTGCCGCGACGTCAGGGCCGGCGCGGCCGGCGTGGAGCCCCCGCCCGCGCGCTCGGCCGCGAGGAAGGGCCGGGCCTCCGCGACGAAGGTGTGCCACGCAGGCTCTTCGGGCAGGGGGACGTGATTCTTGCTCTCCAGCGGAACGAAGCGGGCACCGGGGATCGAGGCCGCCAGCTTGCGGCCTTGCTCGAAGAAGATCAGCTGGTCGCCGCGGCTGTGGAAGACCAGGGTCGGACACGCCACGCGCGGCGCGATCTCCTTCACGTCGAGGGTGAACATCGCGCGCAGGTACCGCTCCGCCATCTCGGGCGACGACGTCACGCGCTGCTGCTCGTCGAAGGCCCGGCGCTGCGCCTCGGTGGCCTCTCCCATCAGCTTGGCGACGAACACCTGGCGCAGCGCCGCGCTGCCCGTGCCCCATCCCAGGCGGGCGCTCTTCAGCAGCACGTCGGCCTCCTCGAGCACGCGGGGGTCGGGGTTCCGCGCGCTCAGGTACGAGCGGTGGAACCCGCCGAAGAGAAGCAAGCGGCTCACGCGGTCGGGATGCTTGACGGCGTAGGCGACCGCGATCGGCGCGCCGAGGGAGATGCCGAGCAGCGGGAAGCGCGCCAGGCCCATCGCGTCCACGACCGTCTCCAGATCCGAGAGCCAGGCCTCGGCGGAGACGTCCGTCGGGTTGCGGTCGGAGAGGCCGCAGCCCCGGCCGTCGTAGGCGATGTATCGATTGGACCGGCTCAGCTCCTCGCCCCAGTGGCGGGTCAGCGGGTTGGTCGCGTCGTGCTCGACGTGGGTGAGCCAGGTCGCCGCGCGCACCAGCGGGGCGCCGCTGCCGAACGATCCCACGGCCAGCTTGACCCCGTCAGGAGCGGTGCAGAAGCGGATCTCGGGGCGCAGCGGCAAGGCGCATATGATGATAGCCAGCTTGGGCCGCCATGGAACCGAACCGGTTGGAGGGAACGTCATGAGAGGGATCGCGTCGCTCTTGCTCGTCGTGGCGGCCGCGGGCTGCGCGGGCACGCTGCCGCGGGCGGATCGCGATCTGTTCACGGCCATCAAGCGCGGAGACGCCGGCGAGGTCGAGCGGCTGCTGGCGTCGGGCGCGAACGCCAACGTCAAACCGGTCCGCGACTACGACGGTCTGCCGCCGCTCGGCTGGGCCAGCGGCTGGGGCTCCACGAAGATCGTCGAGCTGCTGCTCGCGCGCGGCGCCAACGTCAACGGCGCAAACGAGCACGCGACCACGCCGCTGCACGTGGCCGCCTACAGGGAGGATCCGGCGGTGGCGGCGGTCCTCGTCCACAAGGGCGCGGCGGTCAGCGCCCGCAACGAGCTCGGCTTCACGCCGCTGCACAAGGCCATGGAGCGGCTCGCGCTGGCGCCGGCGACGAGGGCGGCACCCGCGGACGAGGTCGCGAAGGTGTCGAGCCTCGTCGAGCTGCTGCTCGCGAGCGGTGCCCAGATCGACGCGCAGACCGCGAGCGGCGCCATGCCGATCCACCTGGCGGCGCTGAGCGGACAGAAGTCGCTGGTGCAGGTGCTGCTCGACAAGGGGGCGGCCGTCGACGCCAGGAGCACGGAAGGCATGACCCCGCTCTATCAAGCCGCCCGGAAGGACGCGGCCGAAGTCGCCCAGCTGCTGATCGCGCGCGGGGCGGACGTGAACGCCAGAACGAGGAGTGGGTTCACGCCGCTGACGATGGCAGCCGAGCAAGGCAGCGACGAGGTCGCCAGGCTGCTGGTGGCCGGTCGCGCGGACGTGAACGCGCGGGACGCGAAGAGGTTCACGCCGCTCCTGGCCGCTTGCAGATCGCTCCTGATTCGCTACACGCTCGAGGCGTCGACGCCCGGTGCGGCGGACATTCGAAGCAAGTTCCCCGCCGGCGAGGTGGCGAAGACCCGCGCGGCGCTGGGCGAGGTCAGGGGGAACTTCGGCGCCGTGGCGTTGCTGCTGGTCAACAGCGGCGCCGATCCCAACGTCCCCACGCCGGCCTTCACGCCCCTGGGGGCCGCCGCCACGGTCGGCGATCTGGCGCTGGCGGACGCGCTGATCGCCCACGGCGCGGCGATGAACGACACGTCGACGGGTGAGTCGGCGCTGCATGCCGCGATCGCGGAAGGCCATCCGGACGTCGTGAAGCTGCTCATCGCCAGGGGCGCCAACGTCAACGCCCGCAACATGAGCCAGCTGACCCCGCTGCACTTCGTCGCCAGATACACGCGCGATCGAAGCCTGGCCGAGCTGCTGATCCAGCACGGCGCCGACGTCAACGCGAAGGAGAGGGACGGCCACACCCCCATCGAGGTCGCGGTCGGAGCGCGAAACGATGAGATCGCCGCGGTGCTGCGCCAGCACGGGGCCCGGTAGCGGCGTGCGGCGGGCGGATCGGCGCGCGCGCTACGCCCGAGGCGCCGGCGCCTGCGCGATCGGCTGCGCGTTGCTCGCCTGCGCGAACACGCCGGATCCGCGGACCGTCGAGCTCGACGCCTGTCAGCGCGATCCCCGCTGTTCCGGCAAGGATGCGTGGACTCCCGACGAGCGTTGCGTGGTCCGCCGGGGTTGTCCGCGCTGGTCCCGGCGCCGCATGGAGCTTCCGCTCTGCGCCTCGTCGGAGACGGCTGTGCGCGTGGAGAAGTTCGTCGAGAGACCGGAGGCCTTCGCCCTGCCGGTGACCCTCTCGGGGCGCCTCGAGGTGCGTCCGGCGTGCGATCACAACCAGCAGCTCTTCGAGCAGCCGTGCGGGCCAGATTGCTACGGGTTCATGGCGGTGGTCGCCAGCTTCGACGAACGCGACCGCGGTCGGCGCAAGGCGCGTGCGGAGATGTCGCGCCGTCCCCAATATTCCGAAGTGGTGGACAGGATGGTCGCGGAGCGGCGGCGACCCGTAAGCGCCACCCTCGCCCGCGCGGAAGGCGTCGCCCTCGTTCGCGCCGACGGTGTGCCCGTGGGCTGCGTCGGCGACAGCACCGCGATCTGCTGTGAGTACCCGCTCGACGGACGTGACGTCCGAGCGACCTTCGCCCGCCGCCTCGAGCGTCCGCTGGATTTCCCGTCGGGCTTGCTGCTGTTCCGGCAAGTCGACCACGACAGGCTCGTCCTCGAGCGGCTCTGCGCCCTGGAGACCCCGCCTTAGGCAAGATGCCGTCG
>DATBHU010000711.1:0-1659 GCA_036557265.1 Polyangia bacterium | reverse complement strand
CCCGGGCCATTACATCGCCGAGGCGCTCGTGCTCTCGCCGGGCGGGACCTGGATGGTGACGGTCACCGACCGCGTCTCGGACTTCGACGAGTACACGAAGGCGGTGGAGGTGCCGGTGCGATGAGCGTCTCGCCCCGCGTGCGGGTCGCCGCCGCCGTCGCGCTCGCGGCGGCGCTGTGGATCGTCGGCGGGCACTTCGCGGGCTTCGACGCGGGCCTGCTGTGCATGGCGCCGGCGTTCGCGGTCGCGCTGCCGCTGCTCGCGGGGCGCTACCCCGCGGAGGCCGTGCTCGTCCGCCGCGCCGGCGTGCGCCCGCGACGGCGGACCACCCGACGTCTTGTCATCCGACCGCCGGCGCGGCTCGTGCCGCGCGGCGGGCTCCTGGTCGGCCATGCGCTGGCCGGCCGCGCACCGCCCGCGTGATCGCGGGCCGCTGCGCGCGGCCGATCCCAGTCCATTGCCAATCACCGAAGACAAGGAGCAGTTCGACGATGCATCGCAGAACGATCGGGGTCCTCGTGGCCAGCGGGGCCCTCGCCTTGCCCGCCGCCGCCCAGGCGCACGTCACGCTTCAGCCCAACACGGCGCAGGCCGGGGCCTACACGGTCCTGGACGTCCGCGTGCCCAACGAGCGCGACAAGGCCTCGACGGTCAAGGTCGACGTGCAGTTCCCCGACGGCTTCGCGGCCGTCTCCTACCAGCCGATGTCCGGATGGAAGGTGAAGGTCGTCAAGAAGAAGCTGGCGACGCCCATCCAGACCGACGACGGCCCGATCACCGAGGGCATCAGCCGCATGATCTGGACGGGCAGCCGCAAGGGGCTCGGCAAGGTCGCGCCCGGCCAGTTCATGGACTTCCCGATCTCCGTGAAGATCCCAGGCAAGGCCGGCGACGTCCTGACCTTCAAGGCGCTTCAGACCTACAGCAACGGTGAGGTCGTGCGCTGGATCGGGCCGCCGAACGCCGACGAGCCGGCGCCGCGGGTGACGGTGACTGCCGCGAAGGCGCAGGGCGCGAGCCACTCGTCCGGCGCCGTCGCGGTGGCCGGCGGCGGTCGCGACGGCGATGGGCCGAGCCCGCTGGGCCTGATCGCGGCGGCGGCCGCCGTCGCCCTCGTCGGCGTCGCGCTGCTGCGGCGCCGCATGTCGCACCCCATGAGAGGAGCACAACGATGAAGCGATACCTGTCTCGCGCGGCCGCTGCGGCGGCCGCGCTCGCGGCGGTCGCGATGCTCGCTGTCCCCGCGCTCGCGCACGCGCCGGTCACCGGCACGTCGCCGAAGAACGGCGCGACCGTCTCGAAGGTGCGCACGGTCACCGTGCGCTTCGGCGAGGCGGTCGTCACCGGCAAGATCACCGTCTACAAGGCCTCGGGCAAGGCGCTGTCCGCGAAGGAATCGGGCCTGAACCCGAAGAACAAGGCGCGGCTGCGGGCGGTCTTCGCCAAGAACCTCGCGTCGGGCAAGTACACGGTCAAGTGGCGGGCCCTGGCCGACGACGGCCACCACCAGAAGGGGACCTTCCACTTCACGGTGAAGGCAGCGGGCTGATGAGGCGCGCCGTCTTCACGCTCGTCGCCGCCGGGGCGTTGCTCGTCCCGGCGGCGGCGGGCGCTCACGTGAGCGTCCACCCCAACGCGATCCCCGCGGGCGCCAACGCC
>DATBHU010000710.1:0-3975 GCA_036557265.1 Polyangia bacterium | reverse complement strand
ATCATCATCTTGTTGATGTGCATCTTGGTCCCCTGCCAGCTGCTGTACGACAGCATCACGGACCCGGCGCGCGCGGCGACCGCCGCCTGGTAGGGCGCCAGGTGGATCGCGCGCAGCGTCGCCTCGTCGCCGCTGGTGTTGGCGCCGGTCACGCCCATCGCGGTGCCGCCGTCGCCGACGTAGTGCTTGGCGTCGGCGAGGATCGAGATCTTCGTGCCGCCCGTCGGGAACTGCAGCCCCTTGATCAGCGCGTTGCCCATCGTCGACACCAGATCGGGCGTCTCGGCGAACGACTCGTAGGTGCGCCCCCAGCGCTCGTCGCGCGCCACCGCGATCACCGGCGCGAACGGGAAGTCGGCGCCGACGCCCGCCGATTCGTCGGCGATGGCGCGCCCCACCTGCTCGACCAGCGCCGCGTCGCCGGTCGCGCCCAGGCCGATGTTGTGCGGGAAGATGGTGGCGTTGGCGACGGGCCCCAGCCCGTGCACGCTGTCGAGGCCGTAGATGACGGGGATGGCGTGCGCGCTCTGGCGCGAGGCCGCGCGGTAGCCGTTGATCATCGCGGCCCAGCCCGCCGGCGTGTTGGTGCTGGGCGCGGAGCCGCCCTGGCTGTAGATCGAGCCGGGCGCGTACTGCATCACCTGCGCGTTGCTGATCTGGGCGCGCTCGGCCTGGATGGTCTGCGCCGCCTTCTCGTCCTGGGTCATCTGCGCGAGCAGCGCGTTCGCCTTGTCGAGGCACGCCTGCGTCGGGAACGGCACGGCCGGCGCGCTGCCGCCGGTGCCGGTGGAGCTACCGCCGGTGCCGCTGGAGCTGCCGCCCGTGCCGCTCGAGCTGCCGCCCGTGCCGATGGAGCTGCCGCCCGTGCCGCTGGAGCTGCCGCCCGTCCCCGTCGTGCCGGCGGCACCGCTCGCGCCGGCGCTGCCGCTCGCGCTGCCCCCCGCTCCGGCGGTCCCGCCGCCCCGGGCCGGCGCGCCGCAGGACAGCAGCAGCGACGACGAGCAGATGATCGAAAAAGCGAAGCCTACCGATAAGCGCATGGCCGCAGGATAGGCCAGATCGCCCGAATCCGCCTAGGGGCACGATGCCGAGCCCGAAACGGTCGTCGACGTGCCGCCGGCGCACTGGATCTGGCAGTTTGCTGTCGCGTCGCATTCGAGCGAGCAGTACTCCACGCAGCGAATGCTGCACGTGGATCCGGCGCTGCATTCGGCGCGGCCGTGGTCGCCGAGGACGAACGTGCAGTTGCTCCCTTCCGAACAGGCGAGGTTGGCGTTCCGGCCGGTCATCAGCGCGCAATGGCTGATCGATTCGCACTCCGCGGCGCAGGACGAGCCGCAGCTCCCCACGCACGTCATGGAAGGGTGACAGGAGAGGCAGACGCCGCCGTCGCACGCCTCCGTCTCCCAGCCGCAGGTTCCACTCGGGCAACTCGCGCCGCCGTCATCGTCGGAACCACCTGGCCCCCCCGAACCGCCGGAACCGCTCGAGCCGCCCGCGCCGCTCGAACCACCAGCCCCCCCAGCGCCGCCCGCGTCGGGCGATCCCTGGTCGAAACGGATCGCCGCGTTGCACGCCAGCGCGGCAACGGCAGCAGCCGCCAGCAAGACCGGAACGGGTCTCACTCCGACGGCGCTTTCTCTCCGCTCATCTCGCGCAGGCGCCTGCGCTCGGCGCGCGCGCTGTCGATCAGCTGGCCGCTCGGGTAGCGGGCGATCAGGCGATCCAGCCACTGGATCGCCTCGGCGAGATCTCCCCGACGCCGCGCCGACAGCGCCGCCGCGAAGAGATCGTTCTGCTCGGCCAGAGTCGACGGGTCGGCCGGGGCCGGGGCCGCGGCTTCAGGCGCGGCGGCTGCCGCGTGTGGAGCGCGCGCGTGGCCGCGCGCGTTGTGAACCGCGGGCGCGGGCGGCGGGCAGGCCGGCCAGACCGAGCCCGCCGCCAGCCGAACCTCGCCGCCGGCGAATCGAACGGCGACCACGCCTTCCTGCACCATGACCTGGGTCCGGACGAACGGCGCGCAGCCCGACGGCGCCGGAACCACCGCCACCTCGAAGCGCGTTCCCTTCACCTCGACCTGGGCGTCGCCGGTGGCGACGACGAACCGGCCGCCCAGCGGAACCTTCGCGACGTCCGCCTCCAGCGTCCCGCTGTCGACGTCGAACCGCTGCGCCGCGCCGAGCGCGGTCAGCCGCACGCGCGACGAGGCACCGACGCGCAACCGCGTCCCCGTATCGAGCGCGAGCAGGAGATGACCGGTCCCGGGCACGCTGACAGACGCGCCGGCGGCGATCCGATCGCCGCGCGTCGCGCGCCGCGGCCCGGCAGCCGTCTCGATCGACGCGCCGGAACCTTCGATGGCGGCGACGGTGAGCTGCGGCGCCGCCGCCGATTCACCCTGCGCCATGCCGGGGACGGCCACCGGTTCGGCGGAGCGCAGCGCACGCCAGCCGAGCGGCACCAGCACCGTGGCGGCGGCCGCCGCCACGCCCCATCCAAGCCAGGGCGCCAGACGACGCCGCCCGCGCGCGCGCAGCGCCCGCTCGATCGCCGCGACGCTCGCGGCGCGATCGGGCAACGGGGCGGCGCCGGCCCCGTCATCGGCCGCGCCGCGTGCCAGCGCCTTGGCCGCGAGCTGCGCGTATCGCGTGTCGTTCTCGGGAGTCCTCGACCTCATGCTCGCCCCTCCACTCGTTCGAGCTCCGCCGCCAGCTCCGGGTCGGCGGCGAGACGCGCGTGCAGATCCTTGCGCCCGCGGACCAGTCGGCTCTGCGCCGCGGCCGGGCTGATCGACATGATGCGCGCCACCTCGCGCAGGTCGTGGCCGTGCACGTCGTGGAGCAAGAACGCCCACACCCGTCCGGGATCGATGCTGGCGAGGTGCCCGCACACGCGATCGATCGTCGAGCGGTGCGCGGCGCGCAGGGCGGGCTGATCGGACGCGACGGGCTCGAACGGCAAGATGTCCGTCAGCACGCGGCGCTCGACCTTGCGGTGGCGAATGTGCTTGTAGACGACGTGCGCCGCCAGCGTCGCGATCCAGGCGTCGAGCGGACACTCCCCGCGATAGCGATCGACGGTGCGGACGAGCTCGACCATCGTCTGCTGGAAAAGGTCCTGGTGCTCGGGATCGTGGCGTCCCAGAAGGCGCGTGAGCGTGCGCCCGACGATCGGCCGGCTTCGTTCGTACAGCGCTTCGGCGGCGCTGGGCTCGGCCGCGCGGACCGCCGCCAGCAGCTGCGTGTCCTCGAGGGGCGGCAGCGGAGGCGGCCCCGCCCGTTCGGCCTCCCGCCGGGCGACGACCAGCCTGAGCTTGGGCGTATTCGGAGCCACCTCTGTCTAGAGTACCGCGGCAGGCCCGGGAGCAGGCCGCCCGTCAAAAGCGCGCAAGCAGGCCCCCCGAGACGACCACGCGCAGTGGCGCCAGGTCGTCGACCTTCTGTTGATGCACGAAGACGTCCGTCCGGCCGAAGGCGACCTCCGGGCCGGCGGCGAGCACCAGCGCCACCGCGGGACCGATCGCCAGCTGCCCTTCGACGAGAAAGCTCGCGCCGGGGAGCAAATGCCCGGCCCTGACAGGCTCGGGATCGTCGGACGACAGGTGGGTCAGGAGCTCGTACAAGAGGAGCGCGTCAGCGCGGAGGGCGAGCGCGAACCTCCGCTCGTCCGCGGGCGGGACCAGGTGGACGATCAGCCCCGCCGCGACCGCCAGGTCCGTGACCGTCGCCTGGGCGGCGTGGAGATCGCCGAAGCGCCCTTGAAAGCCGACCCGCCAACCGATCCGCGAACCGGGCTGCCAGCGCAGGCCGATCGCGCCGCCCGCGCCCGAGCCGGCGCCGCCCATCGCGAAGCCGCCCGCGGCCGATGCGTCGAGCGCGAGGCGGCGCACAGGAGCGGGCGGCGGCACGCCGCTCGCGACGGTCGCCGCCGGAGACGTGGCGGCGCGCGCCTCTCGCTCCTGCTCGAGGCGCGCCT
>DATBHU010000709.1:0-6631 GCA_036557265.1 Polyangia bacterium | reverse complement strand
GACGTGGCCGGCGGAACCTACAACCGGACCTACCAGAACAGCGGCAACGGCCCCACGGGCCAGTCGAATCCGGCCACCGTCAGCGAGTTCGCCCTCGACAAGTACCTGGTGACCGTCGGCAGGTACCGTCAGTTCGCGGCGGCGTGGACGGGTGGATGGCGGCCGGCGGCGGGCGCGGGCAAGCACGCGCACCTGGCGGGCGGCGGGCTGACCGCCACGGCCGGCGGCGTCGAGACCGGTTGGGACACGACCTGGACGACCAACGTCCGCCCGACGACCGCCAGCTTGACGGGCGGCAGCTACTGCGACGGCGCGCACGCGACCTGGACCGCGGCGGCGACGGGCGGGCGCGAGGGCTTCCCGATCAACTGCGTGAACTGGTACGAGTCGTACGCCTTCTGCATCTGGGACGGCGGCTTTCTGCCCAGCGAGGCGGAGTGGGAGTACGCCGCCGCGGGCGGCAGCGAACAGCGGCGCTATCCGTGGGGCACGACCGCGCCGGGGACGATGAACCAGTACGCGATCTACGGCGGCTACTACACGGCGAACGCGACCGGCCTCGCGCCCGTCGGGACGGCGACCATGGGCGCCGGACGCTGGGGCCAGCTCGATCTGGCGGGCCAGATCTGGGAGTGGAACCTCGACTGGAAGAACAACTACGTGAACCCGTGCACCGACTGCGTCAGCCTGACGGCGGCCTCCTACCGGATCGTCCGCGGCGACAACTACGGCGGCTCGGTCAACAACCTGGTCCCGACGGTGCGCGGCGGCGACATCGCGCCCGAGGGCCGCGACAGCAACTTCGGCGTCCGCTGCGCGCGGGCGCCGTGAAGGTCACGGCCGGCGCGGCGCGTAGGTGAGGATCGTGATCCCCTCGCCGACGGTGGCCGTCGACGTCAGGCGGAACTGCTTCGCGTCGTCGGCGCCCGCGAACAGGCGCTTGCCCGACCCGAGGACGATCGGGAAGAGCATGAGACGCAGCTCGTCGATCAGCTCGAGGCGGAGGAGCGCCTGGACGAGGCGCGGGCTGCCGTGGACCACGATGTCGCCGGCGAAGCGGCTCTTGAGGCGTTCGATGCCGGCGCGGAGATCGCCGCGCAGCACCTCGGTGTTGTTCCACGACGCTTCGGTCAACGTGCCGCTCACGACGAACTTGGGCAGGCCGTTGAACAGGTCCGCGAGCTCGCCGGTCATGTGCGGCCAGGCGGCGGCCATGCCGTCGTAGGTCACGCGCCCGAACAGCAGCGCCGCCGTGTTTCGGGTCTCGTCGAGCTTGAACGCGTCGCCCTCGGGGCCGCGCTTGATGCGAAAGGTCCAGCCGGCGTGGACGAAATCCTCGCCGCCGCCGGGGGCCTCGATGACGCCGTCGAGGGTGATGTACTCGGTGACAACCAGCTTGCCCATGGTGCGCTCCTTCGTGCCTGAGGGTCGATCGGGGTTCGATCAGACGACGAACGAGCCCGGGCCGGATCGACATGTAAGACCTCGCGCCTTTCGGAGACCATAGCAACGTGACCCCGAAGGCCAGGCGATTCGCGGAGCTGCTGCGGCAGCACGGCCCGGCCCTGACCCGCGTCGCCGCCAGCTACGCCCGCCCCGCCGATCAGGACGACCTGCGGCAGGAGATCTCGATCGCCATCTGGAACGCGCTCGATCGCTTCCGGGGCGAGTGTTCGGAGCGGACGTTCATCTTCCGCATCGCCCACAACCGCGGGCTGACGCACGTCGCGCGCCGGCGGGCCGCCGGGGAGGAGCTGCCGCCGGTGGCGGACAGCGCGCCGGGACCGGAGGCGCGCCTGGCGGGCCGGGAGGAGGTGGAGCACCTGTTCGCGGCGCTGCGCGCGCTCAGCGTTCCGCAGCGGCAGGTGCTGACGCTCGCGCTCGAGGGGATGGATCTCGCCGAGGTCGGCGCCTGCCTCGGCATCAGCGCGGCGACGGCGGCCGTCCGCCTGAGCCGGGCGCGCGCCGCGCTCCGCGAACGATTGAACGAAGCGCCGGCCACGAAGCAGGCCCGGGAGGGATCATGAACGACGACGAGTGGAACCGCTGGGCCGCGACGTACGCCCAGGAGCAGCGGCCGATGCCGCCCGTGCTGGCGCGGGCCAGGACCGATCGCGGGCGCGCCGTCCTGGGCGCGACGCTCGTGTACGGGCTGGCGGCGCTGCTGGTGCTGTCCGACGCGCGCCACCTGCTGCGGAGCCGGAGCTGGCCCACCGTATCGTCGTTCGCGTTCACGCTGGTCTTCGCCGCGGTCGTCATCGTGGGCATGCACGTCGCGATGTGGGGGACGTTCGGCCACGGGTCCGGCACGCCGCTCGATCTGCTGGCGGACCTCGAACGCCGCCACGCCGGGCGGCGGCGCCTGCTCCGGTTCATGCCCTGGCTCGTCGGCTTCGCGGTGCTCGGCACGGTCGCGAGCGTCGCGGCCGAGATGATCGCGGCCGGCCGCTTCGACGCGGGGGCGGCGGCCGGCATGCTGATCGTCGCCGGCGTGGCGGTCGGGTTCGTCTGGCTCACCATGAGGCGCATCGGCCGCCTGATCGATCGCGAGCTGCGCGAGGCCGCCGAGGCGCGGCGGCTGCTGAGCGAGAGCGACGACTAGCGAGCGGCGTCGAGCGCGTGCAGGCGCGCGCGCACGCGCGCGGCGAGCGGCGAGGCCGGATGCGCGCGCAGGAACTCGGCGGCGGCGGCGCGCGCCTCGGCGGCGCGACCGAGATCGACGAGCGCGAAGACACGCTCGGCGGCGCGCTCCTCCGCCAGCGCGCCGCGCGGGTAGAGGGCCGCGTGCGCGTCGAACAGCGTCAGCGCGCGTCCTGGCTCGCCCGTGCGCAGCGCCGCCACGCCCTCGTGGACCAGGCGCGCCTCGTCGGCCAGCGTCGGCAGGTTGAGCGCGGACGCGGGCGCCGCCGCGGGCGCCGCGCGGCGGGCGACGGACCGCGGCGCGCGCGCGGGGGCCGTGGTCGGCGGCTCGAGGGCGCGATCTGCATCTCGATCATTGCCTCTCCCTCCGGGAGAGGCCGGCGCCGCAGGCGCCAGGTGAGGGGCGTCTCCCGGGCGAACGGCGCCCGAGAGCGGCTGGCCCTCTCCCCGACCCTCCAATCCACCTTGCGCAAGCGGGAGAGGGGGATCAGAGCCCTCTCCCCGGCCCTCCAATCCACCTTGCGCAAGCGGGAGAGGGGGAGCGGAGCCCTCGTCGCGAGCCACTCGGGGCTGATGGCGGTGGGTGGCGGGGTGCGACGGCGCGATGAGGGCGACGGGGGTGTGGCGGGCATGGTGGACGGCGGCCGCGCCACCGCCCATAGCGGAGGCGGCGACGACGGCGACGCCGATCAGCTTCACCGCCAGCGTCCCGCCCGCCGCCACCCCGGAGGTCGCGCCGGCGCCGAGACCGCCGCCGGTGCCGGCCGCCGCCACCGCCGCCTTCGCCGACGAGCCGACGCTCGCCGCCACGCCGGCGCCCGCGGCGGTCCCGAGGCCGGCCACGGCGCCCAGCCGCTGCGCCAGCGCCGCCCGCACGCGCGCGCGATCCTCGTCCGAGGGATCGTCGGCGTCGCGCACCAGCTCGAGCAGCGCGCGTTCTTCGTCCTCGAGCGGTCTCATGGGCGTCTCCACGTGTCGCGCGCGCGATGGCGGGCGACGGCCTTCGAGAACTCGACCCGCGCCAGCCGCAGGCGCGAGTAGATGGTGTTGAGCGGCACGTCGAGCAGCGCCGCGATCTCCGGCGCGGTCAGCTGCTCCAGCTCGGCCAGCACGAAGACGTCGCGCCGGTCCTGGTCCAGCCTCGCCAGGAAGCGGTCGATGAAGCGCGCCGCCTCGCGCTTGGCGACGCGCTCGTGCGGGCCGTCGGCGGCGTCGACGACGACGCCGGGATCGGCGCGACGCTCGGCGTCCAGCGCGTGCGGGTGCTTGGCGACGAGCTCGCGGCGGTGCGCGCGCACGACGTTGAACACGATCCCGTAGACCCAGGTCTTGATCGACGAACGGCCCTCGAACTCGTGCTGCCGCCGGTGGGCGACCATGAAGATCTCCTGCACCACGTCGTCCAGGTTGGCCTCCGGCGTCCCCAGACGGCGCGCCGTCCGCCAGGCGAAGGCGAAGCACGACTCGTAGATCTCCGCGAACGTCGCCCGCGGCTCCGGGCGGATCTCCAGCGCCTCCGGCGGAGGGCCAGACACCTCGACCAAGCGGACGGAACGCTCGCCCATCTTTATCCCCGACCTGGTGTGATCAATGGACGACATCCGTCACTGAAAGCGCATCTCGATCCCGACGGCGCCGCGGCCCGCGACGGCTGGGACCTTGTATAGCTCGTACAGGCCGCCTTCCCACGGCGACTCGAAGGCCCGCCGCGTGGTCGGCACGACGACCTCACCCCGCGCGATCAGCGCGACCGACGGGTAGACCCGCCACGAGATCACGGCGCCGCCCTGCAGCGACAGCCAGGTCTGGGTGGCGTCCTCGAAGCCTGCGCCGGAGCCGTGCATGACGGAGAGGGCGGCGCCCGCGCAGGGGCCGAGCTCGAACCGGTCGCCGGCGAAGGTCAGGCAGCCGCTGCTCGTGACATCCACCAGCTGCAGATCGCCCTGGGGATCGCCGTACCTGTACGGCGTCCGCTGGCTCGGGAAGTACCGCACGCCCCCGAGGGCGCGCGCGCGCCAGCGGGCGCCGCTCCAGATCCGCCCGCCCGCCACCTCGATTCCCAGCGCGGGCGCCGTGGGCATCGTGTTGCGATCGAGCAGCCAGTTCATCATCAGGACGAAGCGGGGCCGCGCCGGTTCGACGGCGGGCGCCGGCCGCGCAGGCGCCGCGCGCGCGATGACCGTCGGACTTCGTGGGACGTCCGTCGGCGCCGGCACGAACGGGGCCGGCGCCGTCGCGCCCGCGCGCGGCGCGCCGGGCGGCGCCAGGTCCGACGGCGCGTCGGCCCCGCCCTCCGCCCACAGCGCGATCACGAGCGCGGCCGCCGACGCGATCGCCTCGCAGCTCTCCGCCTCGAACCGGCGCTCCGCGCGCGCCCCGCGCGCCTGGAACAGCAAGCTCGCCTGCCAGCGGCCGCCCGTCGGCCGGCGCACGCCCACCACCGCCGCGAAGGAGCCGACCAGCGCGCCGGAGCCGGCCAGGTTTTGCCCCACCTCGGCCATCACCCGCCCCTCGCTCGGACACCCGGCCGGCGCGTGCCAGGTCAGCGCCGGCGCGATCGGCTCCATCGGCTCGGTCTGGGCCGCCGCCAGCCGCGCGCCGCCGAGCACGGTCGCCGCGGACATGGCCACGCTGGCCACGCTGGCCACACGCGCACCGCGCGCTCGACGGACCGACGCTCGCCGCATCTGCAGGTTGCCGCTTGTGCGCAGGATCGACGACATCCGTCACCAGAAGCGCAGCTCGATCCCCAGGGCGCCGCGGCCGGCCAGAGCCGGAACCGTGTAGCCCAGCCAGGTGAGGCCCGGGTCCTGGACGAGGACGTCCTTGCGCGTGGTGGGCCGGACGACCTCGACGCGCGCGACCACCGTGAACACCGGCGAGACCTTCCACGCGAGCAGGCCCCCGCCCAGCAACGAGAGCCAGGCCTGGTTGCGGTCCTGAAAAGGCTCGCCGGTGGAGCGCATGACGGCCAGCTCGGCGCCGGCGCAGAGCCCGAGCTCGAGCAGCGCGTCGCCGACGGAGAAGCATCCCCGGCCCGAGAGGTTGTACAGCTGCGAATTCGCCAGCCTGACGTTGTTCGGCAAGTTCCACAGGCGCATCGGGAAGTAGCTGGCGCCGGCGAGCGCGCGCAGGCGCCAGAGCGAGCCGCTCCAGATCCGCGCCACGCCGACCTCGACGCCGCCCGCGGGCACCGCGGGCATGGTGTTGCGGTCGATCAGCCCGTTCACCGTCGCGAAGGTCCCCGCGCGCCTCGGGTCGACGGCGGCGCCCACCGTCGTGCTGGCGGCGATCGCCGCGACCGGAAGGACCGCGGGCGGCTGCGCCGGGCCCGCGGCCGGAGCGGAGACGACGGGCGGCTCCGCGTCGGCCCCTCCCTCGGCCCACAGCGCGATGACGAGCGCGGCCGCGGACGCGATCGCCTCGCAGCTCTCGGCCTCGAAGGTGCGCGCGCCGCGCGTGTCCCGCGCCTCGAATTGCAGGCTCGCCTGCCAGCGCCCGTCCGTCGGCTCGCGCACGCCGACCTCCGCCACGAACGCGACCGGCCCCGCGCCCCCGCCCGACAGGTCTTGCTGCACTTCCGCCGCCACTTGCGCCTCGGTCGGACAGCCGGCCGGCGCCCGCCAGGTCAGCTTCGGCGCCGCCGGCTCCGCCTGCGCCGCCGCCAGCCGCGCGCCGCTGAGCACGACCGCGCCCACGAGCGCCAGCCGCGCCGCGCGTGCGCCGCGGGCGGGGTGGGCTCGTCGGGTCGAATGTCGCAGCATGCCCAGGTTGCCCACCCTTTCTTGCGGGAAGACGGCGCCAGCGGCCAAGAATAGCTCACGTCCGCCGATTTTTCGTGACGGACGCAGGGCGGTGCCGGCACAAGGAGGAAACCCCGAAGGACGCGCGCATGATCGAGGCGAAGAACAAGGCACTGGCACTGGGGTTCGCCGCGCTCGTCGCCGGCACCGCCGGTTGCCTGCCCCGCGGCGCGCCGCCCTCGGGGCAT
>DATBHU010000708.1:0-2012 GCA_036557265.1 Polyangia bacterium | reverse complement strand
TGCTACTCGTGCGGCGTCAACGGCGTCCAGGGCACGTGCCGTCTGGTGCCACCGGGCGGCGCGGACCCGACCGGCACCTGCGCGAACGGCTGCGACGGGACCGGCAACTGCCTGTAGCGCAGGCGGGCGCGGTTCAGCGGCGGCGCTTGCGCGCCGTCCGCTTCGGCGCGCGCGCGTAGCAGACGACCTCGATGTTGTTGCCCTCGCGGTCCTTCACGAACGCCGCGTAGTAGTGCGGCCCGTAGTTGGGACGCGGGCCCGGCTTGCCGTGGTCCTTGCCGCCGGCCGCCAGCGCGGCGGCGTGGAAGGCGTCGACCTCCTCGGGGTGATCGACGCGCAACGCGACGTGGTTGCCGCCGCCCGCGCGGCGGTCGCGCTCGAGCCAGAAGATCTTCTCGGTGCGCGAGCCGATCCCGAACGCCTCGCCGACGTCCATGTTGATCTTCATGCCGATGGCGCCGAGCGCGGCGCCGTAGAACTTGCGGGCGGCCTTCAGGTCACGGACGCCGATCCCGATGTGATCGAGCGCGACGATGCGCGTGCGGCGGGCGGCGGCCATGACGGCGCAGTCTGGGGACGGCCGTCGGCCTTGTCGAGGGGGGCGCGGCCCCGAAAGCGGTCAGGTCACAGGCCGCGGGTCGGCAGGAACGACACCGGCTGAAACGCCACCGTCGTCTCGGGCAGCGTGATCCCGCCGTCCGGGTCGAGCCGCATCGGCTGCGCGCAGTCGAGCCCGCCGCGCGTCATGAAGCGGAGCGCGAAGGTCTGCGCGGCGCCCCCGGGCACGGTCAGCGCCTCGGCCGCGCCCCAGGTGCTGGTGGCCAGCGCGCTGCCGTCGGGCGCGATCAGGCGGAAGCGGTCGCGATGGACGGTCGCCGGCTGGGCCGCGCCGTTTCGCACTTCGATCTCCACGCTCTCCTCCACCAGGTCCCAGCCCCATTCGTCGGACTCCTGCGCCTGCGCGCAGCCCTGGCGCAGCAAGGCCACCTGGACGCCCGCGCTGGACAGGGCCGGCCCGCCGTTCGCGGCCGGCGGCTTCATCGTGGTCGCGCAGGCGGCGATCAAAAACGACGGCAGCAACAGCGCGAGCGTGGCGGTGGATGACGGCATGCGCGGCGGAAGAGGCATCCGACGTGCCAGCGGGATCGCCGGGCGGACCGGGGCGGGCGCGCGGGGGCGCCGGCCGGCGGTCGGGAAAGCTTCCCGATCGATCGGGAGGATTTCCCGATCGACGCGCGCGGCCGCCCGGAACGACCCCGGGTGTTGCCGTTGATCGGCGAACCGCTCATGCTGCTCGGGGGTGACTCGACGTTCCTTCCGCCCGCTGCTGATCGGAAGCGCCATGGGCCTCGCCGTTCTGGTGGTGGCCGGCCTCGCCTACTGGGACGCCATCCGTGAATCGGAGGCGGCGCTGCGCGAGATGGCGGACGGCCAGGCGGCCGTGGCGCGCGCGCTCGGCGTGACGCTGGATGCGCTGCGCGCGGCCGGGGCCGGCGACGACGGGCAGCTGCGCGCCATCTTGCTGCGCGCCGAGCGGCCGGGCGCGTCGCACCTGTTCGTCGCGCGCGCCGGGGCCGGCGTGCTGACGTCCACGGCCGGGCTGCCGGTCGGCTCGGCGCGGGTCATGAACGCGATCGCGCGCCGCGAGCGGGGGGTGCGCATCCCGCGCGAGGAGGCGGCCGCCTTCGGCCTGCCGGCCCGCACCGCCGTCGCCGGGATCGCCTACCCCGCCGAGGCGGGCGGCGTCGACGTCGTCGTCGTCAGCAGCGCCGAGCACCAGCGCGATCGCCAGGCCTGGGCGCGGCGGCGCCTCCTGCTGAGCGTCGCGGCGGCGGCCGGCCTGGTGCTGCTGTTCGGCGGCGTGGCGCTGCGGATGCAGCGCAAGGAGCTGCTGCTGGAGAGCGAGCTCGCGGTCGCGGCGCTGCGGCGGCAGCGCGACGAGCAGCTCGAACGCGCCAGCAAGGCGGCGGCGTTCGGGACCCTGGCGATCGGCGTGGCGCACGAGATCTCGA
>DATBHU010000707.1:0-4922 GCA_036557265.1 Polyangia bacterium | reverse complement strand
CCGGCGATCCGTTCCGCGACGCGCTCGCCGACGCGTACAAGGCGTTCAAGGGGCTCGACGAAGGCAAGAACGCCGACTACATCCCGGTGCTCGCGAAGGTCGACCCCAAGCTGTACGGCCTGACGCTGGTGACGGTCCAGGGCGCCATCTACGAGATCGGCGGCGCGCGCCACGAGTTCTCGATCCAGTCGGTCAGCAAGCCGTTCACGCTCGCGCGCGCCATCGAGAGCGCGGGCGCCGACCTGATCAACCAGCGCATCGGCGTCAACGCCACCGGGCAGAAGTTCAACTCGATCCTGGCCATCGATCTGCTGAAGAACATCCCGTCCAGCAAGGAGCACGTCATCCCGGCCGGCAACCCGCTGGTCAACGCCGGCGCGATCACGACCGTCGATCTGCTGCCGCCCGCGCAGGGCCTCGACAAGTGGCAGACCATCCAGGCCAACCTGGAGGCGTTCGCGGGCCGCGCGCTGCGGGTGAACGACGAGGTCTACCGCTCCGAGACGGAGACCAACACGCACAACCAGGCGATCGTCCAGCTGCTGAAGGACTACGAGGTGATCAAGGGCGACCCGATGCAGGCGCTCGACCTCTACACGCGCGCCTGCGCCGTCAGCGTCAGCGCGCGCGATCTGGCGATCATGGGCGCGACGCTGGCCAACGGCGGCCGCAACCCGGTGACGGCGCAGCAGGTGGTGGCGCCGGCGACGGCGGCGAAGGTGCTGGCGGTCGTCTCGACGGCGGGCATGTACGAGACGACCGGCGAGTGGCTGTACAAGGTCGGCGTCCCCGCCAAGAGCGGCGTGGGCGGCGGCATCGTCGCCATCGTCCCGGGCCGGTTCGCGGTCGGCACGTTCGCGCCGCCGCTGGATCCGGCCGGCAACAGCGTGCGCGGGCAGCGCGCCGTCGAGGCGATCATGGCGAAGCTGGGCGGCAACCTGTTCGCGTCGCGGCCGGCCGCGCCCGCGCGCCGCACCCGCGCGGAGGCGCCGCCGCCTCCGCCGCCCGCGCCCGCGGTCGCGCGGAGGGCGAACTAGCATGCGCCGCCGGTTCGCGGCCGCCGCGCTCGCAGCCGGCGCCTGCGCGCTCGGCGGCGCGCCGCAGGCGCGGGCGGCCGAGGATCAGGTCATGATGACGCCGCCGCCTGGCGGTGCCCCGCCGCTCTCGACCAGCACCGGCCCGGCGCCGGCGGAGGCGCCGGCAGCGGCCCCGGGCAACGAGACGCCCGCGGCGCCGCCCTCGCCCAGGCCGCCCGCCGGCTGGGTGCCGGGGACCGGCTTCGTCATCCAGTCGCCCGACGCCGCCTACCGGCTGCGCATCGGCCTGGTTGCCGCCTACAAGTTCGAGCCCGTCTACCAGAACGGAGACTTCACCGACCGCAACACCTTCTTCGTCCTGCGCCCCAGCATCTCGGGCAACTTCTTCAAGGAGTGGATCCACTTCTGGACCAGCATGGAGCTGGCCGCCAATCCGCCGTTCCTGCTCGACTCCTACGTCGAGCTGATGCCGTGGAAGGAGCTCGGCTTCCGCATCGGCCAGCAATGGACGCCCTACGATCGCCACGAGTACTTCGGCCCGCAGGAGATCCTGTTCCCCGAGTGGGCGCCGGTCAGCGAGTACTTCTGGACTGGCCGCGACAAGGGCGTCACCGTGCTCGGCTCGCTCGCCGACAGCAAGCTGGACTATTACGCGGGCGTCTATTCGGGGACGCCGCTGCGGCAGTTCGTCGCGCTCCCCGGCAACTACGTCGTGCAGGGGCGCGTCACCTGGAACCCGCTGGGGCCGGTCGGCGCGACGGAGTTCCCGTACATCGTCTCGGACGGGCCGGCGCCGTTCCGCATCTCGTTCACGTTCCAGGGTTCGTACGGGAAGATCCAGAGCGCCGCGGAGAACTTCAACCCGTCGACGTTCAGCTTCCAGGCGGCGCCCACCGGCGACACGCGCAAGCAGGGGATGGGCGGCGGCGACGTCTGGCTGCAGGGGCGCTGGTTCGCGTTCTACGCCGACGCGAGCGTCCGCCGCACCACGCCGCCGATGGGGGCGAGCTACACCTCGGTGGGCGTCTGGAGCCAGCTGGGCGTGCCGCTGGTCGAGAAGACGATGGACATCGCCGCGCGCTTCAACTGGCTGAACCCGAGCACCGACGTCGGCAACGAGAACTTCTATTCGGTGGAAGGCCAGCTCGCCTACTACGCCATGCACACCCAGAACCTGGTGGTGAAGGCGCGCTACGGCCTCGGCCACCAGAGCTCGCCCGGCATGGCGGCGCTGGGACCGGTGCCGCTGATCCTGACGACGCCGGGGCGGATCCAGCTGTTCACGATCCAGCTGAACCTCGCCTTCTGAGGACGCCGCGGTGCTGGCCCACGCGCTGTTCCTGGTGTTCCTGCTGCTGCTGTTCGCCGGCATGGTCGGCTGCCAGCTGCTCGGCTATCGGGTCGCCCACGAGCGGCGCGCGCGCGGCGTGCCGCCGCTCGGCGACGGGACGACCGCCGTCACCGGATCGCTGTTCGCGCTGCTCGGCCTGCTGATCGCCTTCTCGATCTCGGGCGGCCAGGATCGCCTCGAGGCGCGCCGCCGCCTGATCGTGGAGGAGGCGAACGCGATCGAGACCGCCTACCTGCGCCTGGACCTGCTGCCGGCGGCGGCCCAGCCCGCACTGCGCGACGACTTTCGCCGCTATGTCGACGCGCGCATCGCGTTCTACGCGCACTTCCTCGACTTCGATCACGCGCGCGCCCAGCACCGCCGCGCCGGCGAGCTGCAGCGTACGCTCTGGAAGGACGCGGTCGCGGCGGCCGCGCAGGCGCCGGACATGCGCGCCGCGCTGCTGCTGATTCCGTCGATGAACGCGATGCTCGACGTGACGACGGCGCGCGACGCCGCCCTGCGGTCGCACGTCCCGTTCGGCATCTTCGCGCTGCTGGTCGTGCTGTCGTTCGTCTGCGCGTTCTTCGCGGGCACCGAGATGTCGAACCGCGAGCGCCCGAGCACGCTGCACGTGCTGACGTTCGCGGGGACGCTGGCGCTGACCACCTACGTGATCGTCAACGTCGAGCTGCCGCGCCTCGGCTTCGCGCACCTCGGTCCGTTCGACGCGCTGCTGGCGCAGGTGCGGCAGCGAATGGGATGAACGCCGGGCGCGAAACGCCGGCGCGTCACTTGCCGGACCCGTTGCCGAGGCGGAACAGGTAGCGGATGCCGACCTCGAGCGAGTAGTCGACCTCGCGCGTGCCGAGGAGCTGCGTCCCGCCGCGCATGAACAGCCCCACCCGGCCGACCAGCAGCCGCCCCGCCTCGAGCCGGCCGAAGAACTGCCCGCGGTGCTGCTCGAAGTCGACCAGCGTGTCGAGATCCAGCTTCAGCCAGGCGTAGCCGGGACCGAACGCGATGTTGCCGACGCGCGCGACCAGCTGGTTCACGTCGGGCCGCGCGTCGTCGCCGGCGACGGACACCTGCTCCTGGACCAGCAGGTAGGGCAGCCACCAGGGGAGCGGCTTGATCGCGGCGCCCGCGCCGACCACCAGCTGCTTCTTGCCGGCGCCGAGCGCGGGCTGGCTGGCGGTGTCGAGGACGACGCCGGTGAAGATCACCGCGACGAAGGTCGGCGACGCGCCCAGCAGCGCGATGGCGTCGACCTCCGCGTCACCGAACCCGGAGATCTGACCGGCGGGGGTGCTCGCGACCACGAGCGGCCCCTGATAGCGAAGCAACAACCGATTGAGAAACTGGATGTCGATCTGGGCCGTCGTCGCCCGAACGCTGGTCCCGTTCGTCAGCTGCGCGAACGACTGGCGGAGCTCGAGGCGCGGGATCAGCTCGACCGGCGCGACCCCGGCGCCGGCCGTCGCTTCCTGGGCGGCGTTCTGGGTGCGCGCGTCGTCCGCGGCCGGCCCGGCGGCCGGCTGCGATTCGGTCGCGAGCAGGGCCGCAAGCAATAGTGATGCGGCGGCCATCGGCCGGATAACGTGGGGGCGCCCCGGGGCCGGGCAACTGTAGGGAGACGCCTTCTTCACACCCGCGCGCGGCCCGCCGCTTTCTTTCGGGGACCGCCTGGAGCCCTCCCGGCCTCGGGCGTGCTAGCGCGCGGGTGCGGGCGCCGGCGCGCGCCAGCGCAGCGTCGCGAGCGGGGCGCGGCATGCCTCGCGCGCGGACGGCTTGCCGTCGGTGGAGCAGATCACCGAGGAAGCGAGGTGGAGGTCTCGCTTGACCATCCAGACGGCGACCGAACGCGATCCGGCGGTGGCCAGAAATCCCGTGGCCGGCAGATCGCCCAGGCGATCCGGGAACGCGTCGCCGACCGCGAAGCCGAGCGCGCGCTGGGACTGGGCCAGCTGCGCGAGCAGCGCGCCGGCGTCGACGGCCTCCGTCAGGATCGCCGTGCTGATCAGCAGCCGCGTGCCGCCGCTGGTCGCGGCCAGCTTGTGCGCGGCCGCGTCCAGCTCCAGCCGCCAGCCCGCGGGCGCATCGAGTGACAGCGCCGGCAGCTTCGCCGACGAGAACCGCGCCGGCGAGCTCACGTCGACACCCGCCGCCGGCTCGCCGGCCGGCGGGCCGGCGGGCGGCACGGGGGTGCCTGTCTCCACCGGGGTCGAAAGCAACGCGAACGCCGCGCCCGCGGCGACGGCCATGAAGGCCGCGACGAGGGCGGCCCGACGGAGAAAGATCCGGGTCGCGGCCACCTTCGCCCGCCGCGCGCCGAGAGCGGTGGCGACGAACGTCAGCACGGCGGCGGCGGCGACCGCCGCGAGCGCCATCGACAGCCCGTGTTGCACCGAAGGGTTCGCCAGGCTGTCCACGCGCGCAGGCCAGAGATATCACGGCGGGCGGTGCCCGCCGCGCTCGCCGGCGCGCGCGCTAGAACGACGGCAGCGAGCCGTCTGACTTGCGCGCCGCCTCGAGCGACGAGCTCGACGGGCAGG
>DATBHU010000706.1:0-9753 GCA_036557265.1 Polyangia bacterium | reverse complement strand
CCGCGCCCGACGACGTTCCGCCGCTGCCGCCGCTGCCGCCGGGGCCGACCGAGCCGCCCGTGCCGCTGCCGCCGCTGCCGGTCGTTCCGCTGTTCCCACCGCTGCCGGTGGTGCCTCCGCTGCCGCTGCCGCCGCTGCCGGCCGTGCCCTGCCCGCTGCCGCCGCTGCCCGGCGTGCCGCTGGACGAGCCGCCGCAGGAGGCGAGCAACAGCGCGCCGATCGGCAGCGTGCGCGAGACCATCTTGATCATTCGACGTGGGGTCATGTGCGGGGCTCCTAACGCATGAGGGCTGACGCGGTCCAAAGCACCGGCGCCTGGCCGTGGAAGTCACCGACGGCGCGCGGGCGATCGAGGTAGTACTGAACTTGCGTCGCGGGGCTGGTGCCGCCGCCGCTGGTCGCCGCCTCGCCGGTTCCGGGGCAGACGTCGCGAACGTTGCCGTCCGCGTCCAGGTACTGAACCAGCGCCAGCCACGCCTTGCGCGCCGCCGGGCCGTAGGGCTCCGCCGGCAGCCAGCCGTTCTTCACGCCGGTCACCATCGCGAACGTGAACATCCCGGTGCTGGAGGTCTCCGGCCAGTTGTGCGCGCTGTCGTCGTCGACGAGCTGCCGCCACATCCCGGCGGGCGTCTGCGCGCGCAGCAGCGCCGCCATCATCCTGCGGTAGCCGGCCATGATGCGCGCGTAGCGAAAGTGCGTCTCGGGGAGCTCGCTCAGCAGCTCGGTCATGCCGGCGGCGAACCAGCCGTTGCCGCGGCCCCAGTGCCGCGGCGACGTCGCGGTGTGAAAGAAGAGGCCGTTCGGCTGCTGCAGCCGGTCCAGGTACGTCGCCGCCGCCAGCGCCGCGCGATCCAGGTATCGACTGTCCTTCGTCGCCCGGAAGGCCTCCACCTGCAGCGCGGTGATCATGTACATGTCGTCCACCCAGAAGCGCGCCTCGGTGGTGAGGCCGTCCGGCGTGGTCGTCGCCCACTGCTTGTCTGCCAGCTCCTTGCCGAGGAACAGCGTCTCGAGGCCGCGCGCGCCGCCGTGCATGGCGATCTCGAGCGGCACGATCCCGAACACGCGATCGTCGACGTGCGCGCGCAGCGGGATGATCGACGCGCCCGAGGCGGTCAGGATCGGCGAGAAGCGCGCGACCAGCGCCTGTTCGAGCGCCGTGTCGCGCAGCAGCTCGGCCGTGGTCAGGGCGCCGTACCAGGTGCAGGCTTCGGCGTAGTGCATCGGCACGCCGAGCGCGAGCGGCCGGGCCAGGTAGTTCTGGACGACGCGGGCCCCCACCTCGCGCGGCGAGCTGCCGGCCGGCCAGCTGTCGAACGGTGTAGGTGCGCCGGGGGTCACGGTCGCAGCCGCTCGCTGAGCGGACGCCCGCCCACCCCGGTTCGAGGTGTTGGCATCGGCCCCCGGTGCGGGGCCGGTCGTGGCGGGCGCACGATCAGACAACGGCCTTAATTCCCGGCAGGCGGACGTGCGATCACGGCTTGGCCCTCCGCGGCAGAGGTCGAGCTGCGACTCGGGTCCGGTCGGGATGGCGCCGTCGCTGGGCGGCGCCGGGGGCGGAATCGGCGGGGCCGCGGTCGGGGCGGGCGGGGGCGGCGGCGCCGCCGGTGGAGGGGGGAGCACGGGCGGCGTCGGCGCTGGCGGCGGCGCGGGGGCGGGCGAGCCTCCGAACAGCGGTTCGCCGGGCTTGCACCGGACCTGCGCCTCGCTCCGGATGACCACGTCCGGGATGTCGCGAAGGTCGTGGCGCTGGCGGCGCTCGCTCGCGGTGACGACGTCGTAACCGTGCCACTCGCACAGCTGCTCGAAAGGTTCGAGGCAGCTGGTCAGCGGCGCGTCACAGGCGACCTTGTAGCTGCCGTCGGGGAGACGCTCCGGCGGCCGGGCGACCAGCGCGCAGGCGACGAGCCCGCAGCAAGCGAGCCCGGCGGCGACCGTCTTCGACATGCGCGCAACAGACTACTCCAGCGGCGGCCGCGCCGGGCCGCGACGGCGTGGCGGCGTCAGAAATCCGGATCGAAGTGGCCTGCTGGCGGCAATGACAGCGGTGAACACCGAGAAGACAGGCGCCCGTCCGGCCGGCCGGCACGGGTTAAGGGTGTTTCCTAAAGGCGAGGACGGGGCGACAATGGCCGGCTTCATGCGGGACGAGACTTTCTTTCGCGGCGCGTCTGTCCTGTTCCTGTCGCTGTTGCTGGCGGGTGGGCTGGCGGCATGCGGTGGTGGCGGCGGCGGCACGCCCGGCGCGGGTGGCAGCGGCGGCGCCGGCAGCGGAACGGCGGGCACGAGCGGCGGCGGCGGCACGACCGGGACCGCGGGCACCGGCGGTGCGACCGGCGCGGCGGGCGCGCTCGGCCTCGCGGGAACGATGGACCAGGGGACGGGCGGCACCGTCGGCAGCGGGGGCACCACCGGCGCGGCGGGCGCGGGCGGTGGTGCGGCGGGCGCGGGCGGCAGCGGCGCCAGCGCGGGGCGGGGCGGCGCGACGGCCGGTTCGGGCGGCGGCGCCGGAGCCGCGGCCGGCCGCGGCGGAGCGGGCGGCAGCGCGGGCGGCGCGGGGCGCGGCGGCGCGGGCGGCAGCGCCGGCGCGGCGGGCGTCGGCGGCGCGGCCGGCACGGGCGGCGCGGCGGGCACGGGCGGCATGCTCGCGTCGACGTCGCTCGCGGTGCGCATCGCGAACGCGGTGCTGTCGCGCTGGCCGGATCCGAACAACGTCGCGGGGCAGGGGATGGCCGGCTGGGAGTACAACCACGGCATCGTCCTGCGCGGGATCGAGCAGGTCTGGCGGCACACGAACGACGCGCGCTACCTGAACTACATCAAGACGTACACCGACGAGTACGTCAGCGCGAGCGGCGCGGTCACCATCAACGACCCGACCAACCACAGCTTCGACAACCTGCAGCCAGCGATCTTCCTGCCGCTGCTGTACCAGCAGACGAACATGGCGAAGTACAAGACCGCCGCCGATTCGATCCGCACCCGCTACAACTCGATCCCGAAGAACCCCGACGGCGGCTTCTGGCACAAGCAGACCTATCCCAATCAGATGTGGCTCGACAGCATCTACATGGGCGAGCCGTTCCTGACCCGCTACGCGACGGTGTTCGGGACCTGCGGGTCGTTTTGCTCGGATACCGTCTACACGCAGATGTTGTTGATCGCGCAGCACGTGCGCGACACCAGCAGCGGCCTCCTCTATCACGCCTGGGACGACAGCCCGGCGGGGATGAAGGCGGTGTGGGCCGACCCGACGACGGGACGGTCGCCGTCGGTCTGGGGGCGGGCGCTCGGCTGGTACGCGATGGCGCTGGTCGACCTGCTGCCGGACCTGCCGGCCGGGTCGCAGCACGATCAGCTGCTGGCGATCCTGCAGGCGCTGGCGACGGGATTGAAGAACACGCAGGACCCGACGACGGGGCTGTGGTTCCAGGTGGTCGACCAGGGCAGCAAGAGCGACGACTGGCTGGAGACGTCGGGCAGCGGCATGTTCGTCTACGCGCTCAAGGTCGGCGTCAGCCGCGGTTACCTGGACGCGAGCTTCCTGACCGTCGCCAGCAAGGGCTGGAGCGGGATGATGTCGAAGGTGACGGGCGCGACCGGCACCATGCCCAGCATCACCGGCGCCGTGAAGGGGATGGGCGTCCAGAACAACTACGCCGGCTACGTGGCGACGTCGCTGATGCCGCTGCTGACCGATTCGTCGCACGGCCTCTGCGCGATCCTGCTCGCGGCCAGCGAGATGGAAGCGCAATAGCGCCCGGATCGCCCTTCTTGTAGGGTCGAGCGATGCAGCGGTGGGGCATCGCGGTCGGGACGCTCGGGATCATCGTCGCGAACATCCTGGCCATCAGCGTTCGCGCGTTCGCGGCGCGCACGGGCCTGGAGGGCGTTCGCTGGTGGAGCCGCAGCCTCGCGCGAGAGCACGCGCATCTGCGAAAGCTCGCGGCGTCCGCCGACGCGGGATTGGCGCGCCAGGCGCGCCGCGCCCTGCGCGTCGAGATCCTGGGCTGGGTGGTGACGTTTCTGTCGATCCCGACCTTCTTTTGGGGCGTGCTCTCGGATGCGTCTGGCGGTCGGATGGACGCGCCGGCGTGGCGCGGCGACTTCGAGACCGGCGATCTGTCGCAATGGAGCTACCACCTGAACCCGCGCGGGCTGTCCGTCGTCGATTCGCCCGTCGCCGAGGGCCGCTACGCGGCGCGCGTCGAGATCACCGAGCGCGATCTGTGGCCGAACGGCCTCAACCGCGTCGAGCTCCAGCACAAGCCCGCGCCCGCCACGATGGCCGACGAGCGGCGCAGCTGCTTCGCGTGGCGCTTCCTGGTGCCGGCGCCGCTATCCGACGCGCGCCACCAGATCGGCTACTGGGAGTCGTACCCGAGCTACAAGCAGATCATGAGCTTCGAGGTGCGCGGCCAGGCGATCAGCTTCGTCACGCGCATGCCGACCGAGCACGTTCACTGGACCGCGCCCGGCGCTGTGACGCCGAACGTCTGGCACCAGCTCGCGCTCTGCGCGGTCTGGTCGGTCGACCCGGCGGTCGGCGCCGTCGACGTCTGGTTCGACGGCCGGCAGGTGGTGACGCGCGCTCCGGCCCGCACGCGCTTCGACAGCCCGAACCTGATCCAGATCGGGATCCTGCGCGACGTCCCCGCCCCACCCGAGGTGATGTTCC
Source organism: Polyangia bacterium (assembly GCA_036557265.1). GTDB lineage: Bacteria > Myxococcota_A > Polyangia > Fen-1088 > Fen-1088 > JADGRB01. The sequence goes on along the minus strand of DATBHU010000706.1, from coordinate 5,075 downwards.
TCGACGACGCCTTCGAATCGCCAGACTTCGCGCCCTGAGAGCGTCCCTCACCCAGGGGAGAGGGAGAAAGATCAGATCCCCTCGCCCCGCGAAGCGGCGGTGTGGATGGAGGGTTAGGGAGAGGGGCAGCAAGATTCCTTGGTACCCTGGCGTCGTGATCGCGAGAGGTCGGCGTCTTCGGTTCCCATCGGCGGGTGGTCTGTTCGCGTTCCTGCTCGCGGCTGGGTGCGCCCATTACACCCCCGGCTTGAGCCCGGCGAACAAGCCGGACGCGGAGAACGCCTATATCTTCGGCCGCTTTCACATCAACGTCGAGCGGCTGGCCTTCGCAATGGACGGCTACCAGACGATGGGGTTCGTCATCGCCTGCAGCGACGGACGCCAGTACACCGTTCGCTTCGTGATCGAGGATCGGGTTCAGGTCATCGCCGTCGACCCGGCGCGATGCGGCCTGACCGAAGTGGTCTTCACCGACGGGGACGGCGTGATCAAGGCCCGCAGACCCATGATCGGAAGGCCGCCAGGAGGGTTCGTGTTGACGGCCGGCACGGCCTATTACCTGGGCGACTTCTTCGCGCAAGCCGGGATGAAGGTGGATTGGATGCTGCTGTACAAGGAGCGCACGTTCGCCTGGCAAATGATGGCGGTGGAAGACAACTACGAGGCCACGAGCGACAGGATGCAGCGGACGTTCACCAACCTCGCCCGCTTGCCGACGGAGAACAGGATGATGTTGCCGCGCAAGCACATCGCCGGCGCCGAGAAAGAGCCCACGGGCTGGGTGCGAGGTGGGCGTGAGAACATCGTGCTGCCCCTGCGCGCCGCCCGTCTCGCCGGCTTCACCGGACAGCGCTACGCCACGCCGGCCGCGTGCGAGGCCGTCTGTCCGGGGAACGGCGACTGTATCCCGTTCAGAGGCGACGGTGGTCCCGCCGTGACCTGCGTGGTCCGCTGCAAGGCTGACGTGGACTGTCCTCTGGGCCTCGCCTGCAATTGCCCCACCGGCGATGGTTCCAGATGTCACGCGATCGCCAGCACGCCGGAGGATGCGATGGCCGGGATCTGCCTGTCCGTCGACCCCGCGGCCGCGCAGCGCTAGCGAGTCGGCTGCAGCTCGAAGATGTTGTAGCCCCACGCGGGCAGATCCAGATACAGCCCGGTCACCGCCAGCTCGTCGCCCGCGCGGCGGTAGCGCGTGTCGCTCATCAGGTCGACGAGCGTGAAGTCGCGCCCGCGCACGCCCGACAGCGCGAGCTTCGCGTAAGTCTGCGCCTGCGTCGGGCCGTAGTTGACGGCGACGATCAGCCGCCGCTCGCCCGACTGCCACGACGACACGATGAACTGCTGGTACGTCGGGTTTCCCTCCCACGCCTCGCGGCAGCTGGCCAGCGACCACTCGCCGTCGTGGAGCTCGGGCCGGCGCAGGCAGGGGAGCAGGCGCGCGTAGAACGCCTGCAGCCGCTCGTCGACCGGCTCGGCCGGCCGCCGCCCGACGTGCATCGAGACGTGGACGCGCCGCCCCTCCAGCTGACCCTCGTGAAAGAAGCGCAGGCCGCGCGCCGTGAACGCGACGACCGCCGCCGCCTCGTGCATCCCCGCCGGAAACGCCGCCGCCGCGCGCGGCTCGTCGTGGTTCTCGAGGAAGCGCAGCGACCGGTCCTGGAACGCGCCGTCGGCCCACAGGTGCTCGCGCACCGCCGTCGCCTCGCCGGCGTGCAGGCGATCATAGAGGCGCTTGTCGTAGGTCTGGTCGAAGCCGGCCTGCTGCAGCTCCCACTCCATGTCCCAGTAGACCTCGGCGACGAACAGGAACTGCGGGTGGCGCCGCCGGATCGCGGCGATCGCCTCGCGCCAGAACGGCGCGTCTCGAGGCGGCGAGCCGTCGTTCGGCCGCGCGCGCTCGCCCCACGTCCGCTCGATGATCTGCGGCTGCAGCAGCATCGCCATGTCGCAGCGCACGCCGTCACAGCGATCGGCCACCGCGCCCAGCTCGGCGACCTGCGCCTCGCGGAAGCCCGCGTGCCGGTAGTTGAGCTGGAAGGTGTCGGACCAGCCGTCGAAGTAGGGATCGCGCCCGTAGGCGAGGATCGCGTCGGCGCCGCCCCGCCGCCGCGCCGGGACGCGCGCGTAGTTCTGCGGCTGGCGCGCGAGATCGTCGCTGCTGCCGTGCACGTAGTACTCGGGGTGCTCGTCGACCCAGCGGTGATCGCGCGCGGTGTGGTTGGGGACGAAGTCGAGCAGCAGCTTCAGCCCGCGCCGCGCCAGCCGCTCGCGCAGGCGGCGCAGGGCGCCGTCGCCGCCGAAGTCCTCGTGCACGCGGTAGGCGGTGATCGCGAACGGCGATCCCGTGATGTCCTGGTCGCGCAGATCGGGGAGCTCGCGTTGCAGCTCGGCGCGCAGCTTGGCGTCCGCGCGCGAGATCTCGCGCCCGGCCGCGCCGGTCTGCCAGACGCCCAGCCACCAGATCCAGGTGAACCCGCGCGCCGCGACGTCGTCGATGAACGCGTCCGGCACGTCGTCCAGCGTGGCGTTGCGGTTGATGGCGCCGCCGCGCTCCTGCAGGAAGACCCGCGTGTTCACCTGGTAGAGGAGCGAGTGCGTCATCGGCTGGCCGTCGTCTGCTCCCGTCACGGGTTGGCCCCCGGCGCTTGCACGCCGCGCTCGCGCGCCACCTGGGCGAAGACGTCGGGCGTCTGGATCATCTCCGGCCGCAGCGTCGCGAACATCTGCATCATCGCCGGGATGATGGCGGTCCAGCCGGTCTGGTGGCTGGCGCCCAGGCCGGCGCCGTTGTCGCCGTGGAAGTACTCGAAGAACAGCACGTTGTCCCGCCACAGCGGATCGTCGACGAACTTCTTGCTGCCGCCGTAGACGGGCCGGCGCCCCGCGTGGTCGCGCAGGAAGATCCCCGCCAGGCGGTTCGCCAGCTCCTGCGCCACGCCGTAGAGGGTCATGTACTGCCCCGAGCCCGTCGGGCACTCGACCTTGAAGTCGTCACCGTAGTAAGCGTACAGGTTCAGGAGCCCGCGGATGATGAGCGCGTTGATCGGCGCCCAGATCGGCCCGCGCCAGTTCGAGTTGCCGCCGAACATGCCGCTGTCCGATTCGGCCGGCAGGTAGCCGACGCGATACTCCTGCCCGCCGGTGCGGAACACGTACGGGTTGTCGAGGTGGAAGCGCGACAGCGAGCGGATGCCGTGATCGCCGAGGAACTCCGCCGGGTCGAGCATCCGCGCCAGCACGCGGCGCAGCTTCTCCTCGCCGAGCAGCGAAAGGATGTAGCGGCCGCCGACGCCCGGCTCGCGGGGCTGACTGAGGTTCGCCAGCAGGTCGGGGCGGTTCTCGTTGAACCACTTCACCCGCTCCATGAAGTTGGGCAGCCGCTGCGCCACCTCCGGCCGGTAGACCGACACCGCGCACAGCGGCAGCAGGCCGACGACCGAACGCACCTTGATGCGCGTCGTGAACTGCCCGGGCACGCGCAGCACGTCGTAGAAGAAGCCGTCATCGTCGTCCCACAGCGCGTCGTCGCCGCGCCGGTTGACGGCGGCCGCGATGGCGACCACGTGCTGGTAGAACTTGATGGCGACGTCCTCGTAGGTCGGATCGACGAGCGCCAGCTCCAGCGCCATGTCGAGCATGCACTGCGCGTAGAACGCCATCCACGCCGTGCCGTCCGCCTGCTCCAGGTAGCCGCCCGTCGGCAGCGGCGCGCTGCGATCGAACACGCCGATGTTGTCGAGGCCGAGGAAGCCGCCCTCGAACAGGTTGCGGCCGTCGCGGTCCTTGCGGTTCAACCACCAGGTGAAGTTGGTGACCAGCATGTTGAAGGTCCGCTTCAGGAACGGCAGCGTCTCGTCGCCCAGGCTGTCGCGGTTGAGGCGGTAGTTGAACAGCGCCGCCCAGGCGTGCACGGGCGGGTTGACGTCGTCGAAGTTCCACTCGTAGGCGGGGATCTGCCCGTTCGGGTGCTGGTAGCGGTCGTGCAGCATCAGCAGCAGCTGCTCGCGCGCGAAGTCCGGATCGACGTACCCGAACGCCACCGCGTGGAAGGCGAGATCCCAGGCGGCGAACCACGGGTACTCCCACTTGTCCGGCATGGAGATGATGTCGGCGCTGTAGAGGTGGAACCAGTGGCGGTTGCGGCCGCCGTCGGCGGTGTCGCGGTGGACGCCGCGCGCGTTCAGCCAGCGCTCGACGTCGTAGACGTAGGCCTGCTTGGTCCACAGCAGCCCGGCGTACCCCTGGCGCACGACGCTCTTGGCGTCGTCGCTGAGCGACGCCGGCAGCAGCGCGCCGTAGAACTCGTCGGCCTCGCGCTTGCGGTCGGCCGCCAGCCGGTCGAAGTCGGCGAACGGATCGGCGAGGGCGGCGGGCGGCTGCGTGGTCAGGCGCAGCCGCAGCGTCGCGGTCTGCCCCGGCGGGACGTTGACGCGCGCGTGAAAGGCGGACTTGGTCCCCTTGCGGGCCGGGTTCACGGCGCCGGCCCGGCCGTTCACGATGTGATCGTTGATGCCGTCCTTCTGGAACGGCGACTCGTTCGGCTGCCCCCACAGCCGGAAGCGGTTCGTCTCGTTGTCCGTGAACAGCAGCTCGCCGGCGCCCTCGCAATAGAGGAAGCGTTCGCCCAGCCGTTCGTGGCGGGCGGCGGCGACGGCGCAGCGGTTGTGGTGCCCGGCCGCCAGCTCCGGGCGGGGCGCGGCGGCGTCGAAGGACCAGGTGTTACGGAACCAGAGCTGAGGCACGAGGTGCAGGACCGCCGGGTCGGGCCCGCGGTTGGCGGCGTGGATCGAGATCAGGATGTCTTCCGGGTCCGTCCCCTTGGCGAACTCGACGTACACGTCCCAGTGGCGGTTGTCGTCGAACACGCCGGTGTCCATCAGCTCGTACTCGAATTCGTTGCGCGAGCGGCGCTTGTTCTCGGCCACCAGGCCGTCGTACGGGAAGGCCGCCTGCGGATACTTGTAGAGCATCTTCGCGTACGAATGCGTCGGCGTGCTGTCGAGGTAGAAGTAGTACTCTTTCACGTCCTCGCCGTGGTTCCCCTCGCTGTTGGTCAGGCCGAACAGCCGCTC
>DATBHU010000705.1:0-2186 GCA_036557265.1 Polyangia bacterium | reverse complement strand
CTCCCGCCGCGACCGCCGCCCCCGGTCATGCCAGCGACGCCGCCGGCGCCGCCCGTGCCCGCGGCGGCCCCGCCCGCCCCGCCCGCGCCGCCGCGCGCGCCCGCCGCGCCGCCGGCGCCGGACACGCCCGCGCTCCCGCCCGTGCCGCCACCGCCGCTCGAAGAGCCGCCGTTACCCGCGATCGCCGAGCCGGCGCCGCCACCCGATCCCGCCACGCCGGCGCCGCCGGTCCCCGGCGTGCCGCCGCCGCTGCTGCCGCCCGCGCCGGTCGTCCCGGCGGCGCCCGTCGTGGCGCCGGCGCCGCCCGCGCCGGGGGCGCCGGACGAGCCGCCGCCGCAGGACAGCTGCGTCGCCGCGATGACGAACGCCGAAACGAGGGAGAGCGATCGGACCGTGCTTCTCATCGTCATTCGGCGCTTGCACCTATTGCAGCTGCGGCGTGCTCCACGTGATCCACGTCGTCAGATTGGTGTTGTACGAGTCCTTCGCGACGTTCGTGTTCGCGCTCGTCTTGTCGAGGAGGAACTTGTCGACGAACGCCTGCACGTCCGCGGTCTGGCTGGACGGGAACGAGCAGTGCGCGGAGGCCTGGGCCTGCGAGTAGCCGAGCCGGTCGGGGATCCCCATCGCCTTGTAGACCTCCTTTGCCGCCCGCATGGAGACGCTGCCCGCCTGGCTCCCCAGCCGATCGATGCCGGTGTTCTCGATGGCCAGAACCGCACGGGGCGCAATCATCGCGACGAGCTCGTGCTGATCGTACGGCAACTTGGGCGCGTCCTTGTTCTTGAATTGCAGAAGATTTTGGGCGTACCAGGCCGTGCCTTGAGCGGCCTCCAGGTCCTCGGTGCCGGTCTGCGTCGCCATGAAGCGCCAGGAGGCCTCGCCGCCGCCGCCCGATTCCTCCGGGATGGTGAGCGCGACGCGCTCGTCGAACGCCCCCGCGTAGAGCGCCATCTTGCCGGCGTAGGAACATCCCTTCACGGCGATGTGCTTGGTGTCGATCTTGTTCTGGCTGGCGGTCTTCTCCAGCCCGTCGATGAGGCGGCTCACCCCCCACGCCCACTCGATCATCGCCCCCGTGTTCTTGTCCGGGTAGATCGAGAAGTAAGCGCCGGCGCCGCGGGTGACGCTGAAGGCGCTCGGCACCAGCTGCGAGCTGGTGAAGTCCATCGTCGCGACGCCGCTGTTCGTGAAGATGCTCGTCGGGACCCCGGACCCGTCCATCGAGATGACGACCGGGAAGGGGCCGGCCCCGCTCGGCGTGGTGATGGTCGAGGTCAGCGTGATCGAGGTCGAGCCCTGCGTCACGACCACCGTCAGCTTGCCGCCGGAGAAGGTGGCGGTCTCCGTCATCGGCGGCGCGCCCTTCGGCCCGGAGCCCCAGTACTGGATCTGCGAGGCGATCTCGGCGCGCCGGCAGCGCCAGTCGGCGATCTTGCTGATGCGCGTGCCGTTCGTCATCTGGAACGGATCGGGCAAGTTCATGACGCTGGGAAGCGCGCTGAACGCGGGCGGCGCCGGTGGCGCCGGGCAGTCCGCGCCCGTGTTCTCCGTGCCGTAGCTGCCGGGCAGGCCGCCGGAGCCGCCGCCGGTCGCGCTGCCGCCGCTGCCGGCGCTGCTGGAGCCGCCGGTCCCGCCCGCGCCGCCGCGCGGGCCGCTGCCGCCCGTGCCCGCGGTCGCGCCGCCCCGGCCCGTCGTGCCGGCGGCACCGCCCACACCGCCCGCGCCCGCGCCGGCCCCCGCCATTTGGCCGCTGCCGCCCGTCCCGGCAGTGCCGGCACCACCCTGCCCGCCCGCGCCGCCGGTGCCGCTGACCGTGCCGCCGCTGCCCGCCGGCGCGCCGCCCTTTGACGATGAAGAGCCGCCGCTGCCGGTCGTCCCCGCGCCGCCGCCCGTCCCGGTCGTGCCGCCGCTGCCGGTCGTCCCGCCGACGCCGGCGCCGCCAGCGCCCCCTCCCGCCGTGCCGGGATTTCCGGATGAGCCCGGCTCGCCCGTGCACGAGCACCAGAGCAGAGAGGCGCCGATCAGGACGACGCCGCGCGAGATCTTTTTGGCCGACATTGGGAGCTCCTTCGTGATCGCGGAGGCTGTGCCCGCGTGGAATTCCCGCTCATGGCGGCGAACATCAGGAAACTCGCCCGGCTCACGGTTGGCGAACCGTGACGCCAACGTGAAGCGATCAAGAG
>DATBHU010000704.1:0-7791 GCA_036557265.1 Polyangia bacterium | reverse complement strand
GCGAGCCCGACGAGGAAACCGATCTTGCGGAACGGATCCTTCTCGCCCAGCACGCCGATGTGGCGCAGGTACGGCGTCATGAAGTACCCGACGCCCGCCATGACCGCGGCCGGTACGCCGATGCGCGATCCGACAATCAGCCCCGCGCCCACCGTCGACGCGGAGACGCCGACCGCCTCGATGACTTTCACCCGCGCGGCGATCGCCGCGACCGCCAGCCCGCCCGCGGTACCTCCGCCCAGCCGGCCGATCGAACGCCGCAGCAGCTTCGGGTCCGTCAGCGCGCGCAGGATGTTCGCGACGGCGTGGCCCGACGGGTACTCGAGCTGCAGCCGATCGACGAGGATGGGCGTGTACAGCATGCCGACGCCGATGCCGAACATGCCGATGCAGCCGAAGTAGAGCATCAGCTTCCATGTGGCGGGCATCGGCATGCCCAGCCAGACCATCGCCTGGATCAGCACGCACATGCCGGCCATCGACGCCACCGACGCGGCCAGCGTCTGGATGTAGTTGCCGCCGTGCTTGCCTTCGGGGCCGTACCCGAACGTCACCGCCGAGCCGAGGATGCCGGCCAGCACCTGTCCACCGACGGCGAAGCCGACCGTGAAGAACATGTAGGCGCTCGTCACGCCGCCCAGCGGGCCGAGCACCAGCATCGCGACGCCGCCCAGCAGCAGGTGATAGTTGCGGCTGCCCGCCGGCGGCAGCCAGCGGAACCGCGGCTGCCCCGCGCCGGAACCGGAATCGCTGGCCGGCTCCGACGCCATCTACTTGCCGACGATCCCGCGGGTCTCGAGGCGAATGCGCGTCAGCTTGTCGTTGGCGGTCATGTACAGCGTGCCGCCGTCGTCGCCCCACGCGCAGTTGGCCGTCTTGTCGCCGGTGACGATGGTGCCGAGGTGCTTGCCCGCGGGCGAGAACACGAACACGCCGCCCGGGCCGGTGGCGAAGATGTTGCCGGCCACGTCGATCTTCATGCCGTCGGGGAGGCCCGGCTTGCCGGCTTTCACGAACGACGTCGCGTCGAAGAAGACGCGTCCGTTGGCGACGCCGCCGCCCGCGTCGACGTCGTAGGCCATCCAGATCGCGCGCGCCGGATCCGACACGGCGACGTACAGCGTCCTGTCGTCGGGCGAGAACGCCAGGCCGTTCGGGTAGGTGAGCGTCTCGTCCAGCAGGTCGACGCCGCCGCCGGCGCGCGCGCGGTAGACGCCGCTCCAGGGGATCTCGCGGGCGGGATCCTTCTCGTGGCCGACCAGGCCGTAGATCGGATCGCTGAAGTAGACGTCGCCGTTCGGCCGCACCACCAGATCGTTCGGGCTGTTGAAGCGCTTGCCTTCGTAGCGGTCCGCGACGGTCTCGAACGACTTGCCGTCGGGCGCCAGCCGGGCGATGCGCCGATCGCCGTGCTGGCACAGGTAGAGGCGGCCGGCGGCGTCGACGGCCAGGCCGTTCGAGCCGGGCTCGCCGCCGCGCGGGACGCTGCCGGTGTAGCCGCTGGGGCGGAGGAACTCGCGCGCGCCCTCGCGCTCGTGCCAGCGCCAGATCACGTTGCTCGGCACGTCGGAGAACAGCAGCGCGCCGCCCGTCCAGACCGGCCCCTCCGACCACTTGTAACCCTGGCTCAGCACCTCGGGGCGGGCGTCGGGCGCGACCAGCGCGTCGAGCGCCGGGTCGAGGCGTTCGACGCCTCCCACCTGCGGGCGCGGCGGCGCGGCTGCGGGCGTCTTCACGTCCGTGTGCATGTCGGCACTATGGCATTCCAGCGGAAAAAACGCGCCTGCGGGCGACAGCGACAGCCGAGCGCCATTCGTCACCTCTCGTTCTTCGGTGTGGTTTCGGGCGCGGTTTCCGGCGCGGCGTGGTGCTGGGCGGTCTCGTGCAGCCGCTGCCGGCCGAGCTCGACGGCCCGGCGCACGTAGTCGCCGAGCGCGATGATGCCGAGCGCGAACGCCCCCCAGGCGAGCGGGCTGGCCGGCCATCCCATCACCAGGGCGCCGATCGCCAGGAACTGCGTGATGGTCGCCGCCTTGCCCAGCGGGCTGGCGCGGAAGTCGTAGCGCAGCCAGTGCCGCAGCGTCGGGATCGTGCGGTAGACCAGCGCCAGCGGCAGCTGAAGCAATTCGCGCGTCACGATCAGCGCCAGCAGCGTCAGCGGCACGCCGCGCTCGAAGTGCAGGCCCGCCAGCACCGCCCCGACGAACAGCTTGTCGCAGATCGGGTCCAGCCAGGAGCCCATGCCGGAGGTCGAGAACCCGCGGCGGCGCGCGATGGTCCCGTCGAGCACGTCGGTCAGCGCCGCCAGCGCCATCACGCCCAGCGCCAGCAGCGCGTGCGTCGGCGTCGGGCCGAGCGTGACCCAGAACAGCCCGCCCAGCGGCAGCCGCGAGAGGCTGAGCAAATTGGGCAGGCTCGTGATCGAATTGGGTGCGGGCGCGGGCTCGGACATGCAGCGGCGGGCAGCCTACCAGCGGCCGGCGCGTCCTGGCGAGTCTGGTCACGGCGGCGGCGCCGTGCCTCCGATCACCGCGCCGAGGCGCCAGAATCAGGATCAGCCTGAGGGGCGCGTGTGTGCACGTTCTTCCGGCGATTGACCGGGTTCGATCTTGATCGGGCACTGTTGACCGCTGACGGACACGCGCGCCAGACTCGAGCTCGTGTTCAACCTGGGCGCGGGCGAGGTCGTCGTGCTGCTCCTGTTCGCCGTCATCTTCCTCGGCCCGCGCAAGCTGTCCGAGCTCGCCCCGCGGCTCCGCGGCCCGACGGCGACGCCGCTCGTGCCGCGCTGGTCGTGGAGCGACTGGCTCCTGACATGCGCCGCGCTGCTCACGGGCGCCGTCGCGTTGCTGCTCTCCGCCGGAATCGCGCGCTGAAAGGCGCATACTTCATCCATGCCGTTCGGGATGGGGTTCGGCGAGCTGGCGCTGATCCTGGTGATCGTCGCGGTCGTGTTCGGCGCGACGAAGCTGCCGGAGGCGGGCCTCGGCGACGCCATCGAACGGCTCCGGCGGCAGCAGCTGCGCCCCGCGCGCCCGCGCCCGCTCTTGCGCCGCCGGTCAGTGCGACGCTGGACGTTTTCGGATTGGCTCGTCGTCGGTGCTGCGATCGCCGCCGCCGGCGCTGCCGCGCTGCTGGCGTTCGCCGCCCCGCCGCGCTGACAGCACCGCCGCGGAGGTGCCCCCCGGGATCGTCACCTGGTCCATGATCTCGCCGTCGGCGCAGCGGATGTTGTCTTCCTTGGGCGACGCGCCGGCGCAGATCGCCTCCAGCGCGATGCTGTCCGCCCGCACCGACAGCTTGACGAACCCGTGATGGATGGCGCGAAAGGCGATGTAGCCGGGCTGCTTGCAGTCGGTCCACAGGCAGTTCGTCGCCGCGTGCTCCAGGGCGCCGCCGCCGATGCCGGCGGTGACGTGCACGACGTGGGACTGCGGCTTCGTCCGCTCGTAGGCGTGCGAGTGACCGGCCAGGTTCAGCACGTACTTGCCGAAGCGCTTGCCGAAGTCGTCCAGGATCGCGCGCAGCTGGGGCGCGCCGCCGTGGTGGCCGGAGCTGTAGGCGGGCCGGTGGCCGGCGGTCACGACGAACCGCACCGCCGGCGCGGCCTCCGCCCCCGCGAACAGCGGCTCGGCCTTGCGCGCCCAGTCGGCCCAGGCCTCCTGCGTGTACGGCTCCGGGTAGACGATGACGCGGACGGCGCCCTGGTCGAACCAGTACCAGTCCTCGCCGCAGCAGCCCGCCGCCGGCGCGCCCGGCGACGCCGCGGCGTGCGGGAGCGCGAACCGCGCCTTGTAGTTGGAGAGGTCGTCGCCCTTGCCCTCCCATTCGTGGTTGCCCCACACCGGCATGTAGGCCGCGCTCCGCGACCACGGCATCACGTCGTCGAAGTGGCGGTCGGCGTCGGCCGGCGAGCCCTCGTCGGCGTAGGTCAGATCGCCCAGCCCGAGCACGAACGTCGGCTCGGCGCGCGCGATCATCTTGTGCACGCGGGCGACCGCCTGCGAGGTGGCCGACGAGCCGATGTCGCCGACGGCGACGAACCTGAAGCCGACCGATCCCGGCGCCAGCGGCGCATGGAACGACATCGCTTGCGGGCGCATCGGGTGTCCGACCTCGTAGATGTATTCGACTCCGGGTTGCAGGCCGCCCAGCACCGCCTCCTGCCACGTCACGGCGGCGGCCGGCGGCACCGGCGGCGCCGGCACCGGCGGGTGCGCTTCGATCGTGCGCGGCGCGGCCGCCTTCGCCCAGAAGCGCAGCGTCCGATCATTTCCGCGCCAGTCGAACGTCACCGCGTCGGGCGCCGTGAAGGTGTAGTGGATCTGATGTGGCTCCTCGATCGCCGTCGGCGTGGCCGGCGTGGCACCGTCGGCGGGCACCAGCAGATCTCGCGCCCGTTCCTTGCAGCCGGCGGCCGCGAGCGCGGATGCCGCCGCGTACGCTGCGATCGCTGCGAGCGCTGAACGTTTGAACGAGCGGCCGCAGGTTCGCACCTGCGGCGCGAAAGCGGCTAGCCGCACTGGCCGCGCTGCCGCAAGAAATGATCGGCGAGCACCAGCGCCAGCATCGCCTCGACGATCGGGACCGCGCGCGGCAGCACGCACGGGTCGTGCCGCCCCCGCCCCTTGATGGTCGTGTCGTGGCCGTCCTCGTCGACGGTCTGCTGCTCGCGCAGGATGGTCGCGGTCGGTTTGAACGCGACGCGCACCAGGATCTCCTCGCCGTTCGAGATCCCGCCCTGCACGCCGCCCGAGCGGTTGGTCCGCGTGCGCACGCGCCCGCCCGCGTCGTAGAACGGATCGTTGTGCTGGCTTCCGCTCAGCAGCGTGCCCGCGAAGCCGCTGCCGATCTCGAAGCCCTTCGCGGCCGGCAGCGACAGCATCGCCTTGGCCAGGTCGGCCTCCAGCTTGTCGAACACCGGCTCGCCCCAGCCGGCCGGCACCCCGCGGGCGACCGCCGCCACCACGCCGCCCAGCGAATCGCCCGCCTTCCGCGCCTCGTCGATGCGCGCGATCATCTTCTCCGCCGCCGCCGCCTCGGGGCAGCGCGCGATGTTGGCGTCGACGGCGTCGGGCGTGACCGTGGCGGGGTCGACCGCCGCTTCCAGGTCCGCGACGCGTTCGACCCAGGCGACGATGTCGATCGGTTTGCCGCCCGCAGCCGCGCCGCCGGCGCCGGCCAGCACCTTGCGCGCGACGGCGCCCGCCGCCACCCGCCCCACGGTCTCTCGCGCGCTCGCCCGCCCGCCCCCCTGCCAGGCGCGGATGCCGTACTTGGACTTGTAGGTGAAGTCGGCGTGCGAGGGGCGAAACTTCGTGCGCATCTCTTCATAGTCGCCGGAGCGCATGTCCTGGTTGCGGACCATCAGCGCCAGCGGCGTGCCGAGCGTCAGCCCCTCGTGCATCCCCGACAGGATCTCGACCTGGTCGGCCTCGCGGCGCTGGGTGGTGATGGCGCTCTGGCCGGGGCGCCGGCGGTCGAGCTCGCGCTGGATCTCCTCCACCGTCACGGGCAGCCGCGGCGGACAGCCGTCGATGACGACGCCCACGGCGGCGCCGTGCGACTCGCCGAACGTCGTGATGCGAAACGCGCTCCCGAAGCTGTTGCCCGGCATCGGCTGGCTAACGCCCCGGCAGCACGTCGATCATGCCGCGGTGCACGGATTCGCCGGCCAGCATGAACACGCGCCCGCCGCCTTCCTCGATCTGCAGGTAGAGGTCGCCCGCGGCCCGGTAGCGCCAGACGTCGGCGCTGCCCGCGCTCCGCTCGGGGACGCGCCCCGCGATCTCGATGGTCGCGCGCCCCGACAACCGCTGCACGTACATCAGATCGTGGTAGTTGATGCTCTCGGGCGGCGGCACCGCGATCTCGAGGTCGCGGATCTCGCGCAGCACGAGCAGCCGGTCGTCGGCCTCGTCGCGCAGCGCCTCGATCCAGAAGACGATCTCGCCGTCGACGGCGCGGGCCAGCACGAACGTCTTGCCGCCCAGGTGGTAGGTGGCCGTGCCCTCGACGATGTAGTCGCGGCCGGCGAAGCTGACGACGTCCTTGGGGTTGATTCGCATGGGGGTCTGGTCTGTCCTCTGGCTGAAGGGTGGGGGCGCCTGCCTTGACGTCCGCGCGTCGGGCGATTATACGAGTCGCCGTCCGCAGGGCCAATGAAGCTCGAAGTCATCCGCGTCATGGACGACGAAGGGCGCGTCGTCCACCCCGAACGCGAGCCCAATCTGACCGGCGACGAGCTGCGCCGGTTGCTCCGCGCCATGATCCTGCAGCGGATCCTGGATGACCGCATGCTCCGGATCCAGCGGATCGGGCGCATCGGCTTCTATCTGACGTGCACCGGCGAGGAGGCCGTGCCCTACGGCGCCGCGCACGCGCTGCGCGAGAGCGACTGGATCTTCACCGCCTACCGCGAGACCGGGGCCGCCCTGTACCGCGGCTACCCGCTGCGCACCTTCATGTGCCAGATGTTCGGCAACGCCGAGGATCCGGTCAAAGGGCGGCAGATGCCCGTGCACCACACGGCGCGGAACCTCAACTTCGTGTCGATCAGCTCGCCGGTCGGGTCGCAGATCCCGCACGCGGTCGGCGCGGGCTGGGCGGCCAAGCTGCAGAAGAAGGACGACGTCGCGGTCGGCTTCTTCGGCGAGGGCGCGACCTCGACGCCGACCTTCCACGTCAGCGCCAACTTCGCCGCCATCTACAAGATCCCGGTGATCCTGATCTGCCGCAACAACGGCTGGGCGATCTCGGTGCCGCGGTCGGTGCAGACGGCGTCACCGACGTTCGCGCAGAAGGCGGTGGCCTACGGCCTGCCGGGCGTGCTGGTCGACGGCAACGACGTCCTGGCGATGATCCACGTCGTGCGCGAGGCGGCAGCGCGCGCCCGGCGCGGCGAAGGGGCGACGCTGATCGAGGCGCGCACCTACCGCATCGGCGCGCACAGCAGCTCCGACAACCCCGACGCGTATCGCGATCCCGCCGAGCCGACCGAGTGGAAGAGCCGCGATCCGATCCACCGGCTCCGCGACTACATGGAGGCGCGCGGCGAGCTCCCTGCCGATTTCGAGGCCAAGGTTCAGCAGGAGGCCGACCGCGAGGTTCGCCAGGCGATGGCCGAAGCGGAGCGCGTCGCCCCCAAGCCGCCGCTCGCCAGCCTGTTCGAGGACGTCTACGCCGATGTCCCCTGGAACCTGCGCGAGCAGCACGAGCTGCTGGAAGCCGAGCTGCGCAAGCACGGCCAGAAGAAGCCGCCCCACGGCTAGCCGCCCGCGCCGCGGGGTGGGCGGCGGCTGTCTCTGAATCGGAACGACGATCACCGTTCGGCGGCGGCGTCCCCCTCGCCGGCGACGCACGCCAGCGACAGGTCGCATTCGGTGCAGTCGGCGCTGGTGACGGGCGTGCATGCCGCACCAGCGCCGCAGTCCGCGTTCGTCATGCACGCCCGCAGGCACTGAAACGGCGCATCGCGGGGCGCGCCGCAGATCTGGCCGCCCCCGCACTCGGCGCTGGACGTGCACTTCGTGCGCGCGCACCCGGCGCACACCAGCAGCAAGCAGGCGATCAGCAACCGCACGGCCCGGATGCTGCCACATCCGGGCGGCGAGCGAGCCGACGCCGATCACGCCGGGGCGTCGCTCTCGCGGCGGACGCGGACGGCGCAGTGCTTGTACGCGGGCTGGCGCGAGTGCGGATCGAAGATCGCCAGCGTCAGCTGGTTGGTGTCGACGTAGTGCATCGGGATGAACAGGTGGCCCGGCTGCACGACGTAGGTCGGGTGGGCGC
>DATBHU010000703.1:0-8390 GCA_036557265.1 Polyangia bacterium | reverse complement strand
GCATTTCGTGCGCGGTGCCGACGGATCGCCTCGCCAGCGTCTGGGTGATCGGGAGCGAGCAGAGTTCCCGCCAGCAGGCGATCCGTCGCGGCTTCGCGAGCTCGGGGCGGCCGGGCGCGGAGACGTCGTGGCAGCGCGTCTCAAAGATGCTCGACAAGTACATCGGCCAGTGGTCCTCGATGTACGTCCAGGCGTGCGAGGCCACGAACGTGCGGGGCGCGCAATCCAGCGAGGTGCTCGATCTCCGGATGGCCTGCCTCTCGGACAATCTGGAGCAGGTGCGCGCCTTCACGGATCTCTTCGCCGCGGGCGATCACGCGGCGACCACGAACGCCGTGACGGCGCTTCAAAGCCTGACGCCGGTCCAGCGCTGCGCTGATGTCGCGGCGTTGAAGTCGGCCGTCCCTCTGCCCCGAGACGAGCGCACGCTGGTCTCGGTGAACGCGCTGCGCGACAGGCTACGGCGCGCGCAGGCGCTTCGCGACGTGCTGAACCCGCGCAAGGCGATGGAGGCAGCAGAAGCGCTGCTTCCCGACGCCGAGGCCACGCAGTACCGGCCGCTGATCGCGCAGACGCTGGAGATCATCGGCTGCCTCGAAACGGACTCCAAGAAAGCCGAGAAGGCCTTGCGAGAAGCGGTCGTCGACGCCGAGTCGGCGCACGACGATGTGACGGCAGCGACGGCGGCCGCGGACCTCATCGGCGTCGTCGGCTATTACCGGGGCCTGACAGAGGAGGCCGAATTCTGGGCGCGCCTGAGCAACGCGATGCTCGATCGCGTCGCCACGCCCCAGCTGCGAATCCGATCGTGGACCGTCAACAACCTCGCCAGCGTCATCGCCAATGGCGGAGACTTCGAGCGGGCGCTCCCGCTCACCCAGCAGGCAGTGGCGCTCAAACGGGAGAGTCTCGGCCCCGATCATCCCGACGTCGCAATCAGCCTGCACAACCTGTCCGAGACGCTGACCGAGCTCGGTCGCGGTGAGGCCGCGCTTCGAGCAGCGGACGAAGCCCTGGACATCGTGACCAAGCACGGCGATCCCGACACCGTCGAGGTGGTCATGTCGCATCACGTGCGCGGCGATGCGCTGTTCGTCCTGGGCCGGCTCGACGAGGCCGAGGCGGAATTCAACATCTGCATGAAGGGACTGCGCTATCAGAACGCAGAGTCCGATCCTGAGATGGGTCACGCGCTTCATGGTCTGGGCGACATCTGGCGGGCGCGGGGAGACACCGCAAAGGCTCTCGGCTTCTTCGAGCAGGCGATGCAGCTGCGAGAGCGGTCCGAAACGTCGCCACTGCTCAAGGCCGACACGCGGTTCGCGCTCGCGCGAACGCTCTGGGACGCTGGCGGCGACCGGGCTCGCGCGCAGCGCCTCGCCGAAGAAGCTCGTGCGCTGCTCTCCCCGCTATCGTTTCAAGCGCGACAACGGGCGATCGCGACCTGGCTCGCGACGCATCACGCGCGCGACCGGGTTCCGGAAAAGGAGGGGCGCCGATCGATCTCTGGCCGGGCGACGCGCGCGGCGCGATGATGTAGTCTGCGCGTTTCATGAGCCGTCAGGGGGACAACCATTTTGGTCGGCAGCAGACGCCGGGCCCGGCGTCCGGCCGTATGCGCGCGACCGACGCCGGCATGGCGCGCGGCCCCGGGATCGTCGTCGCTCTGGTGACGGCCGCGATCGTCTTCGTGATCGGCCAGCGGCTGTTCCCCGTCAAGTCGCGTCAAGCGCCGCCGCCCGCGCCGACTGTCGCTGTCAATCCCCCGCCTGTCGTGCCGCCCCCCCCGGCCGCCGTCGATGGCGGGGCGCCAGCCGCCGAAGCAGGAACCACGACTACCGAAAAAGCGGTCGACGCAGCAGCGGCGGCAACGGCTGACGCCGCGCGAGGCACCGCGGCTGAGACCGAGAAAGCGGAAAAGGCAGAACCCGCGGAGCCGTCCAAGCCGGCCACCGGTTCTGAAGGCGGCGACGCGACGGCCGACCACAAGCCGTCCGAGAAGCAGGACAAGGATCTCGCGCGCGAGGCGTGGCGGCGGAACCGTCCGGACATCAGCATCATCGGCAACAAGACGGCGATCATGGTTCCGATCCGCGGATCGATCCGGGGCGCGAACTTCAAGGTCTTCAACAAGCCGCGGACGGTCCTCGTCACGCTGCCAAAGGCGGTGTCGATGGTGACCATGCCCGTCTACAACATGAAGCACCCGCTGTTCCGCAAGGTCTGGATCGATCAGAACGAAGCGAAGGCGCAGCCCAACGACGGAACGAAGCTGCGCTTCGTCCTGAGCCCGCAGACATACGATCCGCAGGTCGAGATCACCGACGACTTCGTGCGTGTCACGATCCGCCGCCCCGAATCGGGCGAAGGAGCGAGCGAGCACACCGAGAAGCGCGCCGAGAAGCGCAGCGCGCGCACCGAGAAGCAAACCGAGCCGGCCGAAGAGGCGCCGGCGCCGGCGCCCGAAAAAGAGAGCAGCGACTAGCTCCTCCGGGGCACCCCTGAGCCGATAGGTCCTCGGGGCGCCTCCCTAATCTCGGCTGTGTACGCGGGTGAACCCGTACACAGCACAACGGCTGCCGTTTGCTATGTGCGGATGGCCAGTACGCGCGCTGACACTCGGATCGCGCAGAAAAGGTTTTCCACAGGATTGTCTTTTTGGACACGCGGTCCTGCTGGCGTTAACCAACACGAAACGGATCAGTTTGCGTCGGCTGACACACCCTGAGTTTGGTTTTGAAACCAGCGCGACCATTGTGTCTGGCGATTAAAAATCAGGCGACAGACGACGTTAGTGATGGCTCGAAAAAGACGACGGCGGCATAGTCGCCCGCAAACGCAGTGAGATCTCGGAACTTCTGTACAGGACTCAGCGGCATTCGGAGCGCACGCGCTCGCAGGTGCGCTCACTCAGAAAGCGAAAGGGACAACACCATGAAGAAGACGACGAAGAACACGGGCATCAAGGTGACCTCGAACGTCAAGGGCGGCGGGGTGCCGATCTACAATCACAACCGTAACGGGCTGAAGGTTCAGACCGGTGTCCGCGCCGCGCTGTCCTTCGTTAGAAACCACAACGTCCGCGGCCTCTGAGGGTTGAGACCCTCGCGGGCGGCGCTTCATGCCGCCCGCTCGGCCTAAATAGAACCGCGATCGCGAAGCCAGGTACCGATCTCGCTCGAATGCTGCGCATCTCCGGCGGCGGCGAACTCATCTTTGGCTCGTTCCGCGAGATCGTGCGCTCGGACCCGATCGCGGTTTGCGTTCCACATCGCTCTGGCCAACGCGAAACGTGTCTCGGCTCGTCGAGAGGGATTCGTCTCGACGGCCTCACGGATTCTTAGCGCCCGCTGCAGGTGAACCAAGGCCACAGTCGGATTATCGTCGGATAGGTAGGCCAATCCCATACCGGTGAGTGCGTAACCGAGGTTTCTGTCCTCGGGCCCTAACTCGCGCTCCCAGATCACGCGCGCCTTCTCAAAGCATTCCAACGCCTCCCGGTGACGACCGAGTGCGTTCAGAATCTCACCCCTGTTGCTGAACTGCGTGGCGACGTCTGGATGCCCGGCACCGAGGCCCTTCTCCAGGATCGCCAGCGCTCGGCCGACGTGAACGAGAGCCTCCTGGCTCTGTCCCGATTCCTGCAAGGCGAAGGCAATGTTCCCTTCAGAGATTCCAACGTCTGGATGATCAGGCCCCAGCGTTTTCTGCTTGAGCGAAAGCGCCTCCCTTTCAGCGCGCAGCATCTCGCTCCTCTCCCCAGTTCGAGCGTAAAGGGCCCCGAGATCGTTCAAGAGCCAGGATTGCAACAGGATGTGTCCACCTAACCGTTGCAGGATCGCGTCAGCGTTCTCTGCCCATTTCTTCGCGTCCTGGACGCGACCATCTTGGAAGCCGACAACCCACACCAACCCCGTAGCTGCTTCGGCTCTGACCTCATCGTGACGTGAAACTTCTGCTGCCAGGTAAGCCCCTCGCAGTGCGCTCTCGGCTGCCGCTGCGTTCTCCGACTTGAGCGCAACAGTTCCGGACAGCAAGAGCGTCTCCGCCGTCAGAGGTTCGTAGTTGACTTCTCGTGCCGCCGCCACGAGGGAGGGCATTTCGCGCAGCGCCTCCTTCCAGCGGCCAGAGTCGAACCGCGCCTTGAGATCCGCAGCGCGACCGCGTAGTTCAGATACCCTTGCGCGGACCGCGGGATCCTCGGGTGGTCGTACTACTGCGCGCAGCAGCGGTACGTTCGCACAGCGATCGAGCGACTCAAGTGCATTTGCTGCGGCGACAGAGTTCTCGACCACCTCTCCTGTCGCGTCAGCGAAGACCTCGGTCAATGCCTTCGTTCCGCCCAGCCGTTCCTGCAGGCACTCCATCCGGAGATCCATCACCTCTGCCGACTGCTCGCCACGAACGCGCGTCGCCTCGCACGCCTCCTTGTACATACCCGCCCAGTTTTGGGCGTACGTCGTGAGTGCCCGACTGACGGTCGCGAACACGTCCGGCGCGTAGCTCTTACCTGTCGCCATGAAGGCCTTACGGATCTGCGCATGGCGCGCCGGCTCCGCCTCTCCGGCCTTCACCAAGTCCCAGATCCCCGCGAGCTTCGCCGGCCCGCCACTGCACACCTGGTTCTGCCCGCCCAGCAACTTCCACCCGCCCAACGCCACCAGCCCCGCCATGATGACACCGCCCGCGACCGCCGCCACCTTGCGCCGCTGGACGTTGGGGTCGTCGCCCAGCGCCTCGATCAGCGCCTCCATCGACTGGAAGCGGTCGCGGGGGCGCGACGAGAGGCCGCGGATCAGCACCTTGCGGACCCAGAGCGGCACCTTCGAGCCGGCAGGCGCCGGCCGCACGTTGCCGTGGACGACGTTCGACGTCAGCGTCGACATCGTGGTCCCTTCGAAGGGGCGCTCGTGGTAGAGCGCCTCGTACAGCGCGATGCAGAAGCTGAACTGATCGCTGCGCGCGTCGATCGCGGTCCCGAGGAACTGCTCGGGCGCCATGTAGGCGGGGGTTCCCATCATCGCGCCGGTGCGGGTCAGGCGCGCGTCGAACGACCCGGAGCTGGACCGCCCCTCGATCGGGATCGGCGGCGCTGGCTCGGGGATCACGACGGTCGGCGGTCCATCGCCGGTCGCGCCCCGGGCCGATTCCACGATGCGGATCGAGATCGGCTGCACGACGACGGGAGGCGCCGCGGGCGCCGGCAGCGGCACCGCCGACCGCGCCGCCTGCGACGCGGTCATCCCCACCGGCGGCGGGCCCCCCTTCTCCTGCACCTGGCGCGCGAGGCCGAAGTCCATGACGCGCACGTGGCGATCGCGGCTGATCATCACGTTGTCGGTCTTGAAGTCGCGGTGGATGATCCCCTTCTCGTGCGCCGCCGCCAGGCCGCGCCCGGCGTCCATGAACACCTTCAGGATGTCGCGCCAGTCGCGCTCCTGGACCTGCAGCCAGTACGTGACGGTGTTGCCCTCCACGTACTCCATCGCGATGAAGACCTTGTCCTCGAACGTGCCGACGTCGTACGCGACGACGACGTTCGGGTGCGACAGCCGCGCGATCGCCTGCGCCTCGCGCAGCGTGCGCGCGCGCCCCTCCGACAGCGACACGCCGTTGCCCGGCTTGACGCGCAGCAACTTCACCGCAACCTTGCGGTCCAGCTCGGGATCGTACGCCGCGTACACCTCGCCCATGCCGCCGCGCCCGACCATCGCCAGCACGATGTAGCGGCCGATGCTGGCCCCACGCGCGAGCGCGGCCGGCACCGAATCGGGCAGCGTCTGGCCGGACCCCATCAGATGAAGGGCCCTCCGCACGCCAGAGTCGACTCGACTTCCCGAACCATCGAGACTCCCGTTACTCTCGCGGCGCGGGGCGCCACGAGGCCTCCGATTATTTCACACTTTGTAGTCGCCGTTACAAGTGGGGTCTCACCCCGGCCGCCGTTGTGCCGCCCCTGCTGGCCGGCTGTTCGATCGCCGCAATCTCGGGTAGTTTGGCCCACGTAGTGAACGCAGCAGGCTGCCTAGAGGAGAGCACGGTGATCGCGTTCCTCGGCGGCTCCCTGCAGCCCGACGTGCTCTCGTCGGTCGAGGAGCACATCGAGACCTGCAGCGCCTGCGCGGATCTCGTCACCTGGGCCGCGGCCGATCACTCGAGCACCATCAGGCTGCCGGGCGCCGAGCGGCCGCCGCCCCTCGGTGCCTTGACCCCGGGCGCGCACGTCGGGCGCTACCAGATCCTCGGCCCGCTCGGGCGCGGCGGCATGGGCGAGGTCTACGCGGCCTATCACCCCGATCTGGATCGCCGGATCGCGCTCAAGGCGGTGCACGGGCCGCACGGCGGTAGCGGCGAGCGGCACGTCCGGTTGTTGCGCGAGGCGCGCGCCATCGCCCGCCTGTCGCACCCGAACGTCATCACCGTCCACGACGCCGGCACGTTCGGCGATCGCGTGTTCATCGCGATGGAGCTGGTCGACGGGCTGACGATCGACAAGTGGCTGCTGGCGGCGCCCCGGACGTGGCGACAGATCCTGGACGTGTTCATCGCGGCGGGGCGCGGGCTGGCGGCGGCGCACGCGGCCGGCGTCATTCACCGCGACTTCAAGCCGCAGAACGTGATGATCCCGAAGAGCGGCGCCGTGCGCGTCATGGACTTCGGCCTGGCGCGGCTGGCGGACAGCGACGGGCCCGAAGCGGCCGACGCCGGCGCGGAGGCGGAGGCGCCGGTCAGGACGTTCACCTCGGTGACGATGACCGGCGCCATCATCGGCACGCCGGCGTACATGTCGCCGGAGCAGGCGCGGCGCGAGCCGGCCGATCAGCGTTCGGATCAGTTCAGCTTCTGCGTCGCGCTGTACGAAGCGCTGTACGGGACGCGGCCTCACGCGCCGGCGCCCGCGACCGGCGACGCGGCGTCGAGCGAACCCAAGCATGCGGTGCCCGGCGGCGTGCCGAGCTGGTTGCGCGGCGTCCTCCTGCGCGGCGCTTCGCTGGAACGCGCGCAGCGCTGCCGATCGATGGACGAATTGATCGCCGCGCTCGACCGCGGGCGGACCCGGCTGCGGCGGCGCGTCTCGGTGGCCGCCGTCGCGCTGGCGACGATGGCCCTCGCCGCCGGCGCCTGGCGGCTGGGGCAGCGAAACGGCGATCGCATCGTCTGCGCGGTGCCGGCGGCGCGCGTGGCGCGCGCCTGGGTGCCGGGCGCGACCGGCGATCCGCGCCGCCAGGCGATCCATCGCGCCTTCGCTGCCAGCGGGCGGCCCACCGCCGAGACCGGCTGGGAGCGTGTGGCGAACGTGCTGGACGACTACATGCGCGGCTGGAGCGCGATGTATGTGCAGACCTGCGAGGCGACGCACGTCCACGGCGAGCAGTCGGCCGAGGTGCTGGACCTGCGCATGGCGTGCCTCGGCGACGGGCTGGATCAGGTCCGCGCGCTGACCGACGCGCTGATGACGGCGGACGCCGGCTTCGTGTCGCAGGCGGTGACGGCGGCCCAGGATCTGACGCCGGTGAAACGGTGCGCGAACGTGACGCTGCTGCGATCGGCGGTGCCGCTGCCGAAGGAAGAGCGCACGTTGCACGAGGTGGAGGCGCTGCGCTCGTCGCTGCGCGACCTGCAGGTGCTGCGCGAGATCGGCGACCGGCGGCGGGTCCTCGACGGCGCGCTGGCGCTGCGCGCGCGCGTCGAGGCGACCGGGTACAAGCCGCTGCTCGCCGAGCTGACCGAGCTGATCGGATACGTGCGCATGGACGTCGACACCGATCCGGCGCAGGCCGAGGTGATGTTCCGGGAGGCGATCGTCATCGCCGACGCCTGCCGCGACGACATCACGGCCGCGAAGGCGGCGCTCAGCCTCAGCTTCCTGCTCTCCTATCGGCTCGGCAAGCAAGAGGAGGCGGTGTTCATCCTGCATCTGGCCGACGCGTTTCTCGAGCGCAATGGGCCGGGCAACGAGCGCTTCCGCGCCTGGGCGGTGGCGGGCGAGGCGACGATCCGCTACCGGCGGGGCGAGTTCCAGAAGGCGCGGGAACTGACCGAAGCCTCGGTCGCGCTGCGCGAGAAGACCGTCGGCCCGCAACATCCGGACGTCGCCGTCGGGCTGACCATGCTCGCGGTCATGTGGATGGCGTGCGACCGGCCGGACGCGGCGTTGAAAGCGGCGACGCGAGCGATCGACATCTTCCGGCAGCACGGCGATCCGGAGGGCTTTCAGATCGCGGTGACGCTGAGCGATCAGGGCGACGCGCTGAACGCCCTGGGCCGATACGCGGACGCCGAGCGCGCGTACCAGGAATCGCTGCGCATCTTCCGCGCGCAGCTCAACCCCGAGCACCCGGAGAGCGCATACCCGCTGCACGGGCTCGGCGACGTCCGGATCGCCGAGG
>DATBHU010000702.1:0-21970 GCA_036557265.1 Polyangia bacterium | reverse complement strand
CGTTCCTAATGCAATCCGAACGGTGCGCGCGGCGTCGGAAAGTCGCCCGACGCCGCGGCGCGGGGTGGAACGGCTACTTCGCCGGCTTGGCCGGGGCCGGAGCCGGAGCCGGGGCGGCGGGCTTGGCTGCTTCCTTGGCGGCGGGCGCGGGCTTCTCGCCGGCCTTCTCGGCGCCGGCCTTCGGCGCGGCGGGCTCCTTCGGGCGGGCGTAGAGGCCGGTCAGCTTGGCCGGCTTGCCGATCACGTTCATGTTGGCGTTGAAGCCGACGAACGCGGCGCTGGCGCCCGGCGGCACCTCCAGCTTGTCGACCTTCAGCGGGTAGAGGACGAAGTTGTAGTGGTGCTTCGGGCTTCCGGGCGGCGGGCAGGGGCCGATGTAGCCCGGCTTGCCCATGTCCGTGTTGCCCTCGATCGACCCCTTCGGCAGGGTGGCGGCGGTCGCGCCCTGCGGCAGCGACGTGGCGTCGGCCGGGATGTTGTAGACGATCCAGTGCCAGAAGCCCGAGCCGCCGGTCGGCGCGTCGGGATCGTGCACCATCAGCGCGAAGCTCTTGGTCCCCGCGGGCGGGTTCTTCCATTCGAGCGCCGGCGACTTTCCCTCGCCGGTGCAGCCCATGATGTTGCCCGCGTTCGTCTGCGGAATGTTGCCGCCGTTCTTGAAGTCGGTGCTGGTGAGGGTGAAGGGCGCGGCGTACGCCGTTCCCGCGCCGGCCGATACGAGCGCCGCGACGATTGCTAGCGTGATTTTCATTTGTCCATGCTCCTTTTGCGAGAGCGCCTGACAGGCGCGGCCCGGAACGTAGCAACTCAGCCGCAGACGTCAATGTGACGGCCTCGGGGGAAACCCCGATCGGCGTCCGGGCGCCCCGCCCGTGTATCCTCGGCGGCGCCGATGCCGAAACGGGTGCGGGCCGATCTCGCGCTGGTCGATCAAGGGCTGGCGCCGTCGCGCGAGAAGGCGCGCGCGCTGATCCTCGCCGGCGAGGTGCTGGCAGGCGATCGCCCGATCGCGAAGGCGGGCGATCTGGTCGACGAGGGCGCCGAGCTGCGGCTGCGCTCGGCGCCGATGCCGTACGTGTCGCGCGGCGGGGTCAAGCTGGCGCACGCGCTGGACGCGTTCGCGGTCGACGTGCGCGGCGCGGTCGCGCTGGACGTCGGCGCGTCGACGGGCGGCTTCACCGACTGCCTGCTGCAGCGGGGCGCCGCGCGCGTCTACTGCGTCGACGTCGGGCAGGGGCAGCTCGACTGGAAGATCGCGTCCGATGCGCGCGTGCGCGTGCTCGATCGCGTGAACATCCGGCTGGCGCCGCCCGACCTCCTGCCCGAGCGCGCCGACGTGGTGGTCATCGACGTGTCGTTCATCTCGCTGCGGCTGGTGCTGCCGGCGCTGCCGCCGCTGGCGAAGCCGGGCGCGCCGGTGGTCGCCCTGGTCAAGCCGCAGTTCGAGGTCGGGCGCGCCGACGTCGGCAAGGGCGGCGTCGTGCGCAATGAGGCAGCCCGGGCCCGCGCGCTGGCCGAGGTGCGCGCCGCGGCGGCCGGGCTCGGCTACGACGTCGGCGCCGACACGGTCTCGCCCATCACGGGCGGCAAGGGCAACGTCGAGTTCCTGCTCTCCCTGCGCGCGCCCGCCGGCGGCGCGGCTACGGGAAGCTGATCTTGCCGGTGCCGGCGCAGGAATTCACGATCGTCGAGACGCTCTCGACGGAGTCGGGCGTGTAGCCGTAAGGGGCCGTCAGGGGCGGGAACGCCAGCATGATGTCGGGGGTGACGCCGGGCGGGAACTGGTTGGTGGTCTCGGTCATCGTCCCCGGCAGCGGATCCTCGTACTGCGTGGTGATCGACATCGACGGCATGCTCATGTCCTCGAACAGGTTGTGATCGACCAGCACGGCCGCCTGGCTCTCCGAGGCGACGCCGAAGATCCCCACGGTCTGGAAGTGGTTGCTGAACAGGTGGGCCGTCCCCCAGCGGACGCGCGGTCCCGTGTCGACGTTGCGGAACAGGTTGTGGTGGTAGGTGACCGACAGCGCCGCGTCCTCCATCGACTGCGCCGGATCGTTGGTGTGGCCGACCAGGCTGGTGTCCTTGTGGTCGTGGAACACCGTCCACGAGACGGTGATGTACGAGGAGCCGTGGGTGATGTCGACCAGGCCGTCGTAGCCGGCGGTCGTGTCGTCGCGCGCGCTCGACAGATCGCAGTGGTCGACCCAGACGTGGTGCGACGCCAGCAGCGTGATCGCGTCGCCCTCGCCGATGTGGGCCTTGCTGATCTTCAGGTTGCGCACGATGACGTTGCTCGCGTAGCTGAGATCCAGGCCGGCGCCGGTCAGGCCCGAGCTGTCGCCGACGCCGATCAGCGTCTTGTTGCCGCCGGGCGTGCTCTTGTCGACGGTCACCTTGACGGCCGCCGGGGGCGACAGCATGCCGTCCAGGTAGATGACGAGCGGATCGGGCTGCTGCAGCGCGCTGGTCAGGGCGTCGACGGTGGTGACCGTCATGCGCGGCGCCACGCTGGGGTCGCCGCCGCCGGTGGTCGGCTCCAGGGCGCCGCCGTCGGGGTCCATGCCGCCGACCGCGGCGTAGCCGACCATCGTCGGCGGACAGTTGGGCGGCGGGCCCGGCTTGTCGTAGACGTAGAGGCGCGCGTCGCCGCACGCCGCCGCGGCGAGCGCGAGGCCCGCCAGCGCGACCGCCGCCGACGTCAGCTGCTGAGCCCGGGACACCCCGCAATATTACGTCAGGTGGCGCCGGCACGTTATGCTGTCGCGCGATGCTCATCTTCGTGACCGGGGCGGCAGGGTTCATCGGCTCGCACCTCAGCGAGCGCCTGTGCGCGCGGGGCGACGAGGTGATCGGCTACGACAACTTCGATCCGTTCTACCCGCGCGCCGACAAGGAGAGGAACCTCGCCAAGCTGCGCGGCGACGCGAAGTTCACGTTCGTCGAGGGCGACATCCGCGACGCCGACAAGCTCGAGCGCGTGTTCGCCGACAAGCACCCCGAGGTGGTGGTGCACCTGGCGGCGCTGGCGGGGGTGCGCCCGTCGCTGGCCGAGCCGGCGCGCTACGCGGACGTCAACGTGACCGGCACGCAGCGGGTGTTCGACGCCTCGCGCGCGCACGGCGTGGCGCGCTTCGTGTTCGGCTCGTCGTCGTCGGTGTACGGCGGCGACAGCGAGCCGCCGTTCAAGGAATCCGACACCTGCCTGAAGCCGCTGTCGCCCTACGCCGCCAGCAA
This sequence comes from Polyangia bacterium, assembly GCA_036557265.1. Taxonomy (GTDB): domain Bacteria; phylum Myxococcota_A; class Polyangia; order Fen-1088; family Fen-1088; genus JADGRB01. The sequence goes on along the minus strand of DATBHU010000702.1, from coordinate 18,733 downwards.
GCGCGCCAACGAGCTGATGCTGTACACCGCCCATCACCTGTACGCGGTCGACATCACCTGCTTGCGCTTCTTCACGGTGTTCGGCCCGCGCCAGCGGCCCGATCTCGCCATCCACAAGTTCGCGCGGCTGATGGCGGCGGCGAAGCCGATCCAGCTCTACGGCGACGGGTCGACCTCGCGCGACTACACCTACGTCGACGACATCATCGACGGCGTGGTGGCGGCGATCGATCAGGCGCGCGGCGCCGTGCCCGGCTACCGCGTCTACAACCTGGGCGGCTCGCGCACGACGACGCTCAAGCAGCTGGTCGACCTGATCGCGAAGGCGCTGGCGATGAAGCCGACCATCGAGACGCTGCCCGAGCAGCCGGGCGACATGAAGCGGACGCTGGCCGACGTCGCGCTGGCGGGCCGGGAGCTCGGCTACGCGCCGAAGGTGAGCATGGAGGAAGGGATCCGGCGCTTCGCCGACTGGTGGCGCGCCTCCGAGGCGATCTAGCCGCGGCTATCCACGTTGCCGGGGTCGCCGGGCACGATCTCGCGGACGCCGAAGGCGCGCGCGCCCGACGACGATCCCGCGAAGATCGCGGCCTCGCGCCCGGCCTCGTGCCCGTACTGCCGCGCGATCGCCTCGACGACGGGCCGCTGTCCCGCCGCCGCCAGCACGGCGACGGTGCCGCCGCTGCCGCCGCCGGTGATCTTCGCGCCGTAGATCCCCCCGGCGGCGCCGGCCTCGCGGCACAGCTCGACCAGCCGGTCCGTGCCGTTCGAGCCGAGGCCGCAGGCCGAGTAGCTGGCGTGTGATTCGTACATCAGCGCGCCCAGCTCGGCCCGCTCGTCCTCGCTCTTGGCGCCGCCCGCGAGCAGCGCGCGGAAGCGGCGGACGCGGTCGTGCTCCACAATCGGGTGCTCGGTCGCGGCGCGCACGGCGTAGACGCGATCCGGGTCGACGGTGGTGGCGGTGTCGGTCGAGCCGGCGAAGCGGGCCAGAAAATCGCGCCCCGACAGCCGCTCGGGAACCGCGTCGCGGAAGGGCGCCCGCCAGGCCGCCACCGGGACGTTGGCGAGGTAGCCGCCGAAGAGCGGGTCGTCGATCGCCACCCGGCCGGGCGCGATCGCCTGGACGGAGAGGCCGGCCGCTGCGGCGATGATCCGGTAGCCCATGAACGCGGCGGCGCGGACGCTGCCGTAGTCGGCACCCGACACCGCGTGCCGGATCCCCGAGTCGATGCCGAACAGCTCCAGCCCGCGCGGCACGGGCAGGTGGCCGACGATCTCGGCGGGCTGGCAGAGCAGCTCCAGCAGATGGCCGCTGCGGCCGCTGGCGGCGGTCATCTGATCCATCACGCCGCAGGGCGCGCCGACGATCTGGTTCTCGACCGCCTGGGCGGCGAGCGCCAGCGCGCGCTCGTCGAGCGGCACGCCGGCCAGCGCCGCCAGCGCCTCGAACGCCGCCACCTCCAGCGCCGCCGACGAGCTGACGCCCTTGCCGATCGGCACGTCCGAGCGCACCAGCACCTTGATGCCGTGGCGCGGCCGGTGGCCGAACGCGTGCTGCAGCACCACCAGCGCGCCCGCGATGTACGCGGCCCAGGCGCGATCGGGATCGCGGGTCAGGCGCTTGTGGGCCTCCGGGTAGGGCAGCGGCGCCGCGGGGACGACGTCCTCGAGCGGGATCTTGAGGCGCCCTGCGCCGGGGTCGCTGCTGTCGATCACCAGCACGGGCGCGTCCTGCGCCTGCACGGCGACCCAGGTCGCGATGGCGAGCGGCAGCTCCAGCACCAGCGAGCCGGAGTAGTCGGCGATGCCGCCCATCACGTCGAGCCGTCCGGGCGCGCGCGCCAGCAGCGCCGGGCGGCGCGGCTCGAGGAAGTCCGCGCGCGTGGCGAGCCAGGCGCGCGCCGCGATCAGCTCCGGATCGTCGCCCCGCGCTGTCATCGCGCCGCCGCCGCGTGGTGGATGGCGGGCAGCGCCTTCAGCTCGGCGGCTGACGCCTCGGGTGACGTGTCCGACAGGAAGTTGCCGCCGCCGATCTCGGGGCCGGCCAGGTACTTGAGCAGATGCGGCTGGCGCAGGGGCGGGTGGAACGCGATGAAGAAATGGAACGCGTCGTGGCCCGGGGCGGCGCCGGGGCCCGCGCCGGCGTCAAATGGCGCCTGGTGCAGCACCATCACGTACGGAAACGACATGCGCCACAGGTTGTCGAAGCGGATGGTCACCGCCGACAGCGCGCGCGCCAGCGCGGCCGCCTCGGCGTCGTCGAGCGCCGACACGTGCGGCACGCGGCGCTTCGGCGCCACGTAGACCTCGTACGCGTAGCGCGCGAAGTAGGGGACGAACGCCACCACGTGCTCGTCCTCGTGCAGGATGCGCGGGCCGCCGCCCTGCTGCTCGGCGCGGATCACGTCGTCCATCAGGCCGCGCCCGGTCTCGGCCAGGTGGCGCGCCGACGCGCCGAGCTCGATCTCCATCGTCTTCCAGACGAAGCCGGTCGCGTAGATCTGACCGTGCGGGTGGGGATTCGAGACGCCGACCACCTCGCCCTTGTTCTCGAAGCAGAGCACCTGCGCGATCCCCGGGCGGCCGCCCAGATCGCGCGTCTCGCGCCGCCAGACCTCGACGACGTCGCCGATCGCGGCGGGCGTCATCTCGGCCAGCGTCAGATCGTGGCGCGGCGAGAAGCAGACGACGCGCGCGTGGCCGGCGGCGGGCGCGACCCGGTAGGGCGCCGGCGGCACGGCCGGCGCGCGCGGCGCCGCCGCGCCGACGCAGGGGTGATCGTTGTCGAACACGAACGTCCCGTCGTAGGGCGGGTTGCGCGCGCCGCCCACGCGCGCGTTGCCGGGGCAGAGGTAGCAGTCGGCGACGTAGGTCGGCCGCGCGGCGGCCGCCGCCGCTGCCGCCGCGACGGTGCCGCCCGTCCAGGGGCGGTTCTGGCGGTGCGCCGCCACGATCACCCACTCCTCGCGCAGCGGGTGCCAGCGCTGCTCCCAGACCGCCGCCATCACGTCCGCTTGCCGCGCTGGCGCCAGCGGAAGGCGTGCTCGACGATCACCTCGAGATCAGGGAGCCGCGGCTTCCAGCCCAGGATCTCGGTGGCGGTGCGGTTGTCGGCCACCAGCACGGGCGGATCGCCCGCGCGCCGATCGACCTCGCGGAACGGAACGGCGCGGCCCGCCACCTTGCCGACGGTGGTCACGACCTCGCGCACCGAATGCCCGCGCCCCGTCCCGAGGTTGAGGCGCAGCTGCTTGTCGCCCGCGCGCAGCCGATCCAGCGCGCGCAGGTGCGCGTCCGCCAGGTCGGCGACGTGGATGTAGTCGCGGATCGCGGTGCCGTCGGGCGTCGGGTAATCGGTGCCGTAGACGTCGAGCGCGCCGCGCTCCCCGAGCGCCGCCGCGATCGCGAGCGGGATCAGGTGCGTCTCGGGGTCGTGATCCTCGCCGACCTCGCCGTCGGGATCGGCGCCGGCTGCGTTGAAATAGCGGAGCGCCGCGCAGCGCACGTCATACGCGCCCGCGTACCAGCCCAGCATCTTCTCGACGGCGAGCTTGGTCTCCCCGTACGGATTGACGGGGTTTTGTGGGTGGTCCTCGGCGATCGGCACCTTCTGCGGCTCGCCGTACGTCGCGCACGTCGACGAGAAGACGATGTCGCGCACGCCGGCGTCCAGCATCGCGTTCAGCAGGCTGAGCGAGCCGGCCACGTTGTTGTCGTAGTACTTGCGCGGGTTCGTCACCGACTCGCCGACGTAGGCATAGGCGGCGAAGTGAATGACCGCTTCCACGCGGTGGCGCTTCATGACGTCGACCAGCAGCGCGCGGTCGCCGAGGTCGCCGCGCACCAGCGGACCCCACTTCACCGCCCACTCGTGCCCGTAGACGAGGTTGTCGAACACCACCGGTTCGAGCCCCGCCGCCGCGACGGTCTTCGCGGTCTGGCTGCCGATGTAACCGGCTCCGCCGACGATGAGGATCGACACGCGTCTGAGATTATCGGCTAGTCGCCGCCGGGCATAGCGGGGACGCTAGTCCCCGCCTGGATTGTACACACCCGGCAGCCGCGGCCCGCGTTCGCGGTCGCGATGACGATGATGATCGCGCCGATCGCGCTCGCCGCGATCGCGGTTGCGCCCGCGCCGCCGCTTTCGCCGCCCGCCGCCGCCGTCACGGTCGCCCCCACCGTCGGACCTGCCGCCCGGGCCTCCGCCACGGAACCTGTGGCGCTCGCCGCCGCCGCCGTGGCCGCCGCCGCCGTGGCCGCCGCCCCCGTGGCCGTGATGGCCCGGATGGTTGCCCTGGCTGCCGCCCGCTTGCGGGCGCGCCGCGAGGACCGGCAGCGTCACCGGCGCGCCGGCGCGCCACTCGACGTATGGCCGGATGTTGGCGTCGCGCACCGCGCCCCAGCCGGCGACGAAGTCCTCGCTCGCCGCCGCGCCGTCGCCGTCACCGCCCGCCGCTGCCGCAGGCGCCTCCGCCGCCAGCTCGGGATCGTTCATGTCGACGACGGCGTCGCCGGCCAGCGGATCGCCCGCGCCCGCGTCTCCCGCCGCCCACAGCGCCTCGTCGAAGCTCTGTTCGCTCTCGGGCGGCGCCGGAATCTCGTAGGGCAGCAAGGGCTCCGGCACGTCGCTCGGGATCGCGGTCTCGAACACGATCGGCGCGGGCGCCGCCGGCGCCGACGCCGACGCCGACATTGGCGCCTCTGCGCCGCCGCGCCCCCGACGACGCCGCCGCGGCCGTGCGTGGAAGTCTGTCGCCGCGTGCAGCCCGTGGCGCTCGTCGGCGGACGAGGTGTCGAACACCTCGCTGTCGAGCCCGGCGTCCGAATCGCACAGGCCGCACTTCTCGCCCTCCGGCTCGCCGAAGTAGCTGCGCAGCATCTGCACGCGGCACTTCTGCGTGTTCATGTACTTCAGCAGCGAATCCAGCCGCCGCCGATCGGAGATGCGGCGCGCCTCGAACACCGAGGCCGCCTTGTCGATCTGCTCGCGTGTCGGCTTCGGGTCGACGCCCTTCCAGCGCGCCGCCTTCACCTCCTCGGCGACGCCCATCGCCTCCAGCACCGACAGGATGACGCGCACGCGCCGCTCGGGCAGCGCCATCGACAGCGCCAGGTCGCGCACCGAGACCTCCTTGCCCTCGTCGCTCCAGGCGTAGAGGCCGTCCGCCACCATGCGCGCCTGCGACTTGGTCGGGTGCGCCTCCTTCAGGAAGTGCTCCTGGATCGCGATGTCGTCGGGCTGGAACAGCAGCACGCAGCGCGCCGGCTTGCCGTCACGCCCCGCGCGCCCCGCCTCCTGCACGTACGCCTCGGGCGATCCGGGCATCTGGTAGTGGATGATGTAGCGGATGTCGGGCTTGTCGATGCCGAGGCCGAAGGCGTTGGTCGCCAGCATGACGACCTTGCGGCCGGTCTGCATGAACGACGCCTGCGACTTCTCGCGCTCGTCGCCCGTCATCTTGCCGTTGTAGCGCTCGACCGGGATCTTGCCGTGGCGGAGCGCGACGTACAGATCGTCGACGGCGCGCACCGTCGCGCAGTAGACGATGCCGGGCCGTCGCAGCCGCTGGATCAACTTGCCGAGCTGGCGCAGCTTGTCCGCCTCGCCCGCCACCTTGCGCACGTCGAACGCCAGGTTCGGCCGGTGGAACGAGACGCGGCAGACCTTCGGGTCCTTCATCCCGAGCTGCACCAGCACGTCGTCCGCGATGGTCGGCGTCGCCGTCGCCGTCAGCCCGAGGATGGGCGGTCGCCCCAGCACGTTGGCCGCGCGCCGCAGGCCGAGGTACGACGGCCGGAAGTCGTGGCCCCACTGCGACACGCAGTGCGCCTCGTCGACGCAGAAGAGCGAGAACTTCACGCCCTCGAGCGCCTCCTGCGTGGCCGGCGTGTTCACCGACTCGGGCGTGATCATGATGATCTTGATCGCGCCCTCGCGCACCGCCGCCAGATCGGCCGCCCGCTCCTTCGCCGTCCGCGTCGAATCGATGCGCACGATCGGCACGCCCGCCGCCTTCAGCTTGCCGTACTGATCCTCGATCAGCGCCAGCAGCGGCGACACGACCAGCGTCGGTCCGTCGAGCACCAGCGCGGGCACCTGGTAGGTGAGCGACTTCCCGCTGCCGGTCGGCATGATCGCGAGCGTGTCGCGCCCGGCGAGGACCGCTTCCATGATCTCCGCCTGGCCCGGGCGCAGATCCCGGATCTTGTAGACCTCGCGCATCTTCTCGAGCGCGCGCTGCAACGCCGGCGACGGCGGCTCGCTGGGCGTGGCCGACCCGATCGTCGGCGCCCCCGCCGTCACCGACGGTGGCTGCAGAGGATCGATGATCGTGCGCGGGTCTTCCCCGCGCGCGGAACGCCGGATGACGATCGTGGGGACTCCATCGTCGTTGGCGGCGCTGGCGCCGGGGGATTCGGACTCGACCGATGCAGGGGCGGTATCGGTACTACCGCTCAGGCCTGCTGCGGCCCTGGCTTCGTCGTCGGAACTCAGGCTGAACTCCTGTCATATCGGGCACATAGGCCTGGCCGCGGCTCACCGCCTGCCTGGACCCCATTTCCACATTCCCTCTTGCCACGTGACCCACGTGCACCTGTTGCAAAGCTGTAATTGCGGGGGGCCGTCGCTAACTACCGCGACCCCACCCGCCGTCGACCGCCGGTGCGGGTCCAAAAACCCCGCGAACCACGAGCGTCGAAGGTGACCCTAGCACGTAGATCCGGCGAAGTCCAAAGGTTCCTTTACAAACTCCCGGGCCCGGCGTCGTGGCACAGCCGTTGCGATGACCGGAGCGCATGGCGACGATCGCGGCCCTGGAACCGGACGCCCGCCCGCGCGAGCGGCTCACCGCGCGCGGCGCGGAACAACTGACGGACGGCGAGCTGCTGGCGATCGTGCTCGGGGCAGGGACGCGCGGCGCGAGCGCGGTCGACGTCGCAGCGGCCGTGTTGCGCGGCGTGGGCGGCACGGCTGGCCTGTCGCGCGCGACGCCCGCCGAGCTGGCCGCCTACTCGGGCATCGGGGCCGTGCGCGCCACGCTGGTGATCGCGGCGCTGGAGCTCGGGCGGCGGGCGGCGGCCGGGCGGCCGATCCGCGGCCAGCGGCTGGCTGGGGCGTCCGAGGTCTGGACGTACTTTCGCGGCCGGCTGGCGCCGCTGGCGGTCGAGGAGTTCTGGGCGATCGGGCTCGACGTGCGCCACCGCGTCCAGGGCGAGACCTGCCTGGCGCGCGGCTCGCTGACCGGGGTCGAGATCCATCCGCGCGACGTGTTCCGGCCGCTGATCCGCCAGGGGATCGCGGCGGTGATCTTCTGTCACAACCACCCGTCGGGCGATCCGGCGCCGTCGCGCGCCGACGTCGAGCTGACGAGCCGGCTGCGCGACGTCGGCGACCTGGTCGGGATCCCCGTGCTCGATCACGTCGTCGTCGGCTGGGAAGGCTTCGTCAGCCTCGCCGAGCGGAATTGGAGATAGCGCGCGGAATTGCGGATTGATCGCAGATCCGCGGCTACAATCCCCGCCGTGTCTGGGCCCCGACTGGCATTGGCCGCGCTGATCGCGGCGGCGCTGCTGCCGGCGGCGCGGGCCTGGGCGACCGACGACTTCGCGGGCACGCGCGCGATGAGCATGGGCGACGCGGGGCGCGCCTTCGCGATCGGCGACAGCGGGCCGATGCTGAACCCGTCGGGGATGTCCCTGCTCAAGAACTTCCAGGTGCTGGAAGCGGCCTACGGCTATTCGTCGCGCCTCCACGCCCACACGCTGCACGCGTCGATGGTCGACAACACGTCGGGCTTCGGCGTCGCCGGCGGCCTTTATTACAACTATCACGACGCCGAGCCGGGAAACGGCGTCAGCGGGCACGGGCACGAGGTCGGCCTGGCGCTGTCGGTGCCGCTCGCCAACCGGGCCACGATCGGCGGCACGATCAAGTACTTCAAGCTGTCGGGTGACGACGCGCCCGCTGACCACACCGGCGGCGTCACCTTCGACGCCGGCGCGACGGTCACGCTGTACCCCAAGGTGACGGTCGCCCTCGTCGGCAACAACCTGCGCGATCTCGACAACAGCAATGCGACGCGCGGGGTCGGCTACGGCGTCGCGGTCAACCCGACCGACACCCTGATCGTGGCCGCCGACGGCTACACACGCTTCACTCCCGACAACCACACCGGCCGCAAGGGGACCGGGTTCATGGTAGGTGGCGACCTGACATTGGGAGGGAAGTTCGGGGTCCGGGCGGGCGGCGGGTTCGACCCGGCGACAGCGAACACCTACGGCGCCGCCGGCCTGTCCGCCATCTCGGAGATCGGCGCGATCGACGTGGGCATCCGCCAGGACGTCCTCGTCCACGAGGGCAGCCAGCGCGTGACGCTGGTGGGCATCAGCCTGCGGCTGTTCATCCCGGCGCAACAACCTTCGCTTCAGCAGCCGGGAACCTGATGACCGCGACGTTGTCGGAACGATCGTGGAGGCCACACTGCGCTGGAGGGGAACCCTCACGGACCCTCCTGTCGCAGAGGGCGCTGCGTCCCCGCGGCTTGCTTCGTCGAAGCGCCTCGCCCGCGCCCGCGCGCTCGGGCAGCGGACACCCTACACGATGAGCGTGGCCGAACGGCTGCTGCTCGCGCGCCTGCGCGAGCGCGACGAGCAGGCGTTCCGCGAGATCGTTCGCCAGTACGAGGACAAGGTCTTCAGCTTGATCTACCGCATGCTCGGCAATCGACCCGAGGCCGAAGACGTCGCGCAGGAAGTCTTCGTCACCGTGTTCAAGAGCATCGAGAGCTTCCGGGGCGAGGCGAAGTTCTCGACCTGGCTGCTGCGCATCGCCGCGAACCAGGCCAAGAACCGGATCAAGCACCTGGCGCGCCGGCCGGTCGAGGGGGCGGACCCCGACGACGTGTCGCAGCTGCGCATCCTCCCCGACCGGCCCGCGCCGCCGGTGCAAGCTCAGATCGCGGGACCGGACGCCATGCTGGAGGCCGCCGAGACCGACAAGCTGATGCAGCAGGCGATCGCCGGCCTCGACGAGGATCAGCGGCTGCTGGTCGAGCTCCGCGACGTCCAGGAGCTGTCGTACCAGGAGATCGAGGAGATCACCGGCCTGCCGGAAGGGACGATAAAATCGCGCTTGCACCGGGCCCGCATGGCGATAAAGGAGTGGGTGGACAGGCACACCAGGTAGATTGGTGGCTGGCGGCTGGTAGCCTCGTCATGGCGATGGATCACGAGCAGGCGCAGAGCAACTTCTCCGACTACGTGGACGGGAGTCTGTCGGAGCGGGTGCGAACCGAGGTCGATCAGCACCTGGCCGCGTGCATCCAGTGCCGGACGGAGCTGGCTGGTTTCCGCAAGACGCTCGGGTCGCTCGGGCGGCTGAAGCAGGCGGCGCCCGCCAGCTTCGTCGGCGACATCACGCAGCAGATCTACAAGCGCTCGCGCGGGCGCTTCTTCCGGCCGCGCTGGAAGCTGTTCGGACGGATCCCGTTCGAGTGGGTGTCGCTCGGGACCATCATCGCGATGCTGGTGTACTACATCGCGCTGATGCACGGCTCGCCGAGCGGCCTGCGCCCCACGCCCTGACACCTGACGCCGGCGCGCGTCAGCTTTTCAACGATCGACGTCGAGCGGCGGCGCGATTTTCCCGGGTGGCGGGCGCTTGCGGGCCGCGCGGCTGAGGCATACGCTTTGCTCAAGTGTCGGGGTCATGAGGACGCACGCACGCTTCCTGTTCGCGGCCGCCGGTTTCGCCCTTTCGGCGATGCTGGCGACGGCCTGTGACGGCTTGCTCGACTTCAACCACCGCAATCTGACCACCGTCGACCAGCCGCCGCCTCCGACGCCGGACCCGGGGCCGACCATGCCGGTCCCCCCGCAGCGGGACGCGTCGGCCGACGAGGTCGCGCCGCCGGTCCGCACCTGCCCGGCGGTCATGGTCGACCCGAGCATCGACTACGTCGCGATGTGCCGGCACTACTGCGACACGCTCGAGGAGACCCAGCGCTACGTGTCGCTGTCGCGTGGTGAGGCGCCGGCCGACGCCGGCACCACCTCCGCGCAGTGCTACGAGCTGCGCTGCGTTCCGCGCTGCGTGGACCAGGCGCTCTGCCTCACCCAGTGCGGCGCGGCCGGCATGTACTACACGGCGGTGTGCGCGGACGCCGACGCGGGGGCGGACAACGCCGTCTGCCCGGCGTCGCCGGACGACCATCTGAACGCCTGCCGGGCGGGCTGCAGCCCGCCCGCCGCGCCGATTCTACCCGTCGACTAGGTCGCGCTCAGGTCGCCTAGCTGACGTAGCAGAGCAGGACCTTGAGGTACTGGCCCTCGCCGAACGCGGGCGGCAGCAGGTGGTCGGCGGCCGGGCCGCGCCGTTCGAACACGCGCACCTGCCGGCCGGCCTGCTTGGCGCCGGCGGCCACGATGCGCTCGAAGGTCTCGGCGTCGACGTTCTGCGAGCACGAGCAGGTCACCAGGATCCCGCCCGCCGCGACGGTCTGCAGCGCCAGCGCGTTCAGCCGTTCGTAGCCCTTGCGGGCGGCCTCGAGATCCTTGCGCGCCCGCGCGAACTTGGGCGGATCGATCACCACCAGGTCGAACGCGCGCGGCGTCGCCGTCTCGAGATAGCGGAACACGTCGGCCTCGATGGCGTCGACGGTGACGCCGTTCTTGGCGGCGTGCGCGGTGATGCGCGCGACGGCGCGCGCCGAGCTGTCGACCGCCGTCACCGCCGTCGCGCCGGCGCGGGCGGCGGCCAGCGCGAAGCCGCCCGCGTAGGCGTAGCAGTCGAGCACGCGCGCGCCGCGCGCCAGGGAGGCGACCCGCGCTCGCGTCTCGCGCTGATCGATGAACATGCCGGTCTTCTGCCCGGACAGCGGCTCGACCTCCAGCGCGACGCCGTTCTCGACGACGGCGACGGACGCCCGCGAGGCGCCGCGCGCGACGCGCGTACCGGGCGCGTAGCCTTCCAGCTCGGCGTACGAGGCGGGGGCCAGCTCGAAGATCGTCTTGACGCCCAGCTCGGCCTCGAGCGCGTCGTAGATCTCCGCGCGCCGCATCGACATCGCCAGCGTCGTGATCTGGACGGCGGCGGCGTCGGCGTAGACGTCGACGACCAGGCCGGGCAGGTCGTCCCCCTCGCTGTTGACCAGCCGGTAGACGTCGGTCTCGGGCGCAGGGAGGCCGAGGCGCGTGCGCACCGCCCGCGCCTCGACGATGCGCCGGCGCAGGAAGGCGGCGTCGACCGGCTCGTCGGCGCGCGTGCAGAGCCGCACCGGGATCTGCGAGCGCGCGTTGTAGAAGCCCTTGCCGATGAAGCGCCCGTCGTGGTCGGTCAGCGCGACGACGTCGCCCGGTGACGCCTCGCCCTCGATCGACGCGATGGCGTTCGCGTAGACCCACGGGTGGCCGTACCAGAGGGGCCGCGCCCGGCCCTTGCGCAGGATCACGCGCGCTTCGCCGGCCGCTGCCGGTATGGATGCCGCCTTGGTCACTGGTTGCCGCCGCGGAACTTACCAGCATCGATGCCGTAGCGCTGCACGCAACGCCAGATCACCGCGTACTGGCGGTTGAGGCGGCGGGCCACCTCGGCGACGCTGCCGTTGGTCTGCGACAGCAGGGCCACGATCTCCTCGCGCGTCGGGGCCGCCCGGCGGGTGCGCGCGGGCGCGTGCGCCGCGCGGGTCATCCCCGGGTCGGACTCGACCTGATCTTCGGGCGGCTCCGGGTCGACGTCGGTGGCCTCGAGCTCGTCTTCGCCGTCGATCTGCAGCGTGGCGGTCACCGGGTCGGGCAGGTGCTCGAGGCCGATGGTGGGGGCGCCGCGGCTCAACGCCTCCGCCTCGCTCAGCACCTTGGACAGCTCGCGCACGTTCATCGGCCACAGGTGCAGGCAGAGGGCGTGGAACGCCTCGGGCTCGAACACGCGCGAGTCGGAGAGATCGCGCAGGAAATGCGCGGTCAGGCGCCCGATGTCCTCCACGCGATCGCGCAGCGGCGGCAGCAGGATCGGCTGCGCGCCCAGCCGCCCCAGCACCGCGTCCTGCACCTGCGGGCCGCGGTCCATCGGGATGCGGCTGGTGGCGGCGACGATGCGCACGTCCGCCTCGACGACGCGCGTCGAGCCGAGCGGGGTGAAGCGCCGATCCTGCAGGAAGCGCAGCAGCTTCGGCTGCAGCTCGGCGGGCATGTCGCCGATCTCGTCGAGGAACAGCGTGCCGCGGTTGGCGAGCTCGACGAGACCGACCTTGCGGCCCTGGGCCGTGGAGTGCGCCCCCTTCTCGTAGCCGAACAGCTCGCTCTCGACCAGCTCGCGCGGGATGGCGGCGCAGTTGATGGCGACCAGCTTGCCGGGGCGCCGGCTGTGCGCGTGGATGGCGTTCGCGAACACCTCCTTGCCGACGCCGGTCTCGCCGACCACCAGGATCTCGGTCTGGGTGCGCGCCAGCCGGCGCAGCTTCGCGCACATCACCGCCAGGCTGGGCGAACAGGTCGGGAGCGGCCCGAACGGCGCCGCCGCGTCCTCCTGCAACGCCTCCATCTCGTTCGTGGAGACGACCCGGAACACCAGCACCTGCGACCCGAGGAACAGCACGGCGCCGTCGCGCAGCGGCACCGGGCCCTGCGCGCGCTTTCCGTCGACGTAGGTGCCGTTCGTGCTGCCCAGGTCCTGGATGATGAACAGGTCGGCGCCGCTCGAGGCGCGCTGGATGCGGGCGTGCAGGCTGGAGACGGTCGGGTCGGGGATCACCAGCGACTTGGCCGCCTCCGCGACGGGCATCGGCGTCGAGATCGGACGGCGGCCGACGTCGAGCGTCAGGTGCTCCATCGGACAGAGGCGTGGCGCGCGCAGCGTGTCGAGCGCGTCGCCACTGCCGACCACGATGAGCAGACCGATGCGGGGCGCTTCGCGAGGCAGCCCCCGCCTCGGGAGGGTACGGCTGACTTCGTTTTCCTCTTTCGGCACGGTTGAGCCGGGCTTGTACAAAAGCCTCGGAGCAGCCGAACTATAAACCAATCCTCGAAGATCTGGGCGCTCACCGTCGGTGGCGCGCCCGCGGTCAGACGGCGGCCGGCGGCAACGTTGCGCCGCGTTCGATGGCGCGGCCGCTGCCGGGCTGAGCGAGCACCTTGCCGTTCTCGAACGCCAGCTCGCCGCGCCGGATCGTCGCGCGCGGCCAGGCGGACAGCTCGCGGCCCGCGTAGACGCTGTGCCGCGCGCGCGAGAACAGGTCGGCGTCGCGGATCGGGCGCCGCTCGCCCGTCGCCGTCTCCCACACGGTGATGTCGGCGTCGGAGCCGACCGCGATTGTTCCCTTGCGCGGGTACATGCCGAACAGCTTGGCGGCGTTCGTGGAGGTGAGCGCCACGAACCGCTCCAGCGTCAGGCGCCCGGTCGCGACGCCCTCCGTGTAGAGCAGCGGCAGCATGGTGTCCAGCTCCGCCACGCCCGAGCGGCAGTGCACCACGTTCAGCTTGGGATCGAGCTTCAGCTCGCGCGTCCAGGGGGCGTGGTCGCTGGCGACGGTGTCGATCGATCCGTCGGCGAGGCCGCGCCAGAGCGCCTCCTGATCGTCGGCGGCGCGCAGCGGCGGCTGGGCCACGTAGAGCGCGCCCTCGCGCTCGCGATAGCGCTCGGCGGTCAGGTGCAGGTAGAGCGGCCGCGTCTCCACGAAGACCGGCAGGCCCTCGGCGCGCGCCGCCGTGCAGGCGCGGAGCGCCCGGGCGGACGAGAGGTGGACGATGTACGTGGGCGCGCGCGTGGCGCGACACATGGCGATGGCCCGTTCGGTGGCGACGGTCTCGGCCTCGACGGGGCGGCTGTCGGCGAAGTGCGACAGATCGCCGCGCGCGTGGTCGGTCAGCATGGTGGTGCAGCACTCGATGGTGGCGAGATCCTCGCAGTGGACCAGGGTGATGCCGCCCGCGTCGCCGGCCGCCTTCATCACGCGCGAGAACTGCGGCACGTTGGCCTCGAAGGTCGGCATGCACATGAACATCTTCATGCTCGGCTGGCCGCCCCGGACCGCGCGTCCGACCTCTTCGATCAGGGCCGCGGTGGGCGAGATGACGACGGTGTGGAAGAAGATGTCGGCGATGGCCTGGCGGGCGACGAGGGCCCGCTCCGCGCCGACGCGATCGGCGATGCTCTCCCAGGGGAGCACGTTGGACATGTTGCCGAGGCTGGTGATGCCGCCCGCCAGCGCGGCCTGCGATCCGCTGGTGTAGTCGTCGACCCAGGCCGGTTCGTCCGGATCGAAGCCCTCGGTGTGCAGGTGGACGTGGGGATCGACGCCCCCGGGCAGCAGCAAGCGCCCGCCGGCGTCGAGCTCGCGCCGGCCGGCCGGGAGGGCGGCGTGCGCGCCGCCGCGATCGCGAATGACGGCCACCCGCCCGTCGCGGATGCCCAGGTCCGCTTGCCGCCGGCCCTCCACCGTGACCATCGTGCCCCCGCGGATGACGAGGTCGAGGTCGGCTTCGTCCATGGGGTGTTCGTTCATCGGCGGGATCGCCCGCGTTTCTTGAGGGGGGCGCGGCGCGCGCCGCCCGGGCCGGACGCGCCGCGCGCCTGGGCGGCCAGCTCGCGGGCGACGGCGCGGCTGTTCGCCAGCGCCAGCACCGCGTGCGGGTGGCGGCGCCCCAGCGTCTTGACGAAGCTCGAGAGGGCGCGCTCGAACAGGGAGGCCGCGCGCGCGAGGTCGCCCTCGTCGCGCTCCAGCACCGCCAGATTGTTGACGGTCATGGCGACGTCGGCGTGGTGGCGGCCGAGCACGCGCTCCTGGATGGCGAGCGCGCGGCGGTAGAGGGCGCGGGCGCGGCCGCGCGCGTTGCGGCGCTGCTCGACGGCGGCCAGGCAGGCGAGGTTGAGGCCGACCTCGAGGCTGGTCGGGCCGAGGGCGCGCGCGAACACCGCCAGCGCCCGCCGGTAGAGCGCGGCCGCCTGGCCGAGGCGGCCGCGCGCGTCGACGATGGCGGCCAGCGCGGCGACGTCGGCCGCCACCGCCGTGTGGTCGGCCCCGACCAGGGCGGTGCGCAGGCGGACCGCCCGGCGCGCGTGCGGCTCGGCGCGCGCGAAGTTGCCGCGGGCGTGCTCGATGCCGCCCAGGTTGTGCTCGAGGGTGGCGCGGGCGTGGCGGTCGTCGCGCGCCACCAGGGGCAGCGCGCGGCGGTAGAACGCCAGCGCCTCGTCGTAGCGGCCCTGCGCCTTGCGCAGCACGCCGAAGTCGTTGAACACGCCGGCCAGGTAGCGGTCGCGCGGGCCGAAGCGGCGCCGGATCGCGGCGTGCGCGATCCGGTAGCCGCGATCGGCGGCGGCGTAGGCGCCCAGCGTCCGATCGATGCCGGCGCGGGCGGTGCGCGCCCGGATCCCGAGGCGCGCGATGTCGGGATCGCGGGAGCGATCGCGGGCCAGGATGCGGAGGGCGCGGTCGTGACAGCGCGCCCCCTCGCGCAGGCGGTCGCGCGCCTCCAGCACCAGGCCCAGCTCGACGAGCGCGTTCGCGACGTCGACGTGGAGAGGGCCCTCGACGGCGCTGTAGCCGGCGATGGCCTGGCGGCAGGCGCGCTCCGCCGCCGCCAGGTGACCGTCGGCGCGCAGGGCGATCGCGCGCTCGTGGGCGCGGATGGCGCGGATCAGCGGGTCGCCGGAACGGGTTATGGCTGCCTCCGGGCGGGCATTGTACCGTCTCGCCCCGGGATGTCGTCGCGCAGGCGATTCTTCGCGCCCGAGGTGATCCAGACGTCCGCCCTGGACTGCGGCCCGGCGGCGCTGAAGTGCCTGCTCGAGGGGCACGGCGTCGGCGTCAGCTACGGCCGCCTGCGGGAGGCCTGCCAGACGTCGGTCGACGGCACGTCGATCGACATGCTCGAGACGCTGGCGCGGCAGCTTGGGCTGGAGGCCGACCAGGTGATGGAGCCGCTCGATCATCTGCTGCTGCCCGAGGCGGAGGCGCTGCCCGCGATCGTGGTGGTCCGGCTGCCGTCGGGGCTCACCCACTTCGTGGTCGTCTGGCGCGTGCACGGCGACTGGGTGCAGGTGATGGATCCGGGGCGCGGGCGGCGGTGGACGCGGCGGGCGAGCTTCCTGCGCGACGTCTACGTGCACGCGATGACCGTGCCGGCGGAGGCGTTTCGCGAGTGGGCCGGCAGCGACGGGTTCAGGGCGGCGCTGGCGCGCCGGCTGCGGGCGCTCGGCGTCGCGGGCGAGCGCGCGCTGATCGAAGCAGCGCTGGCCGATCCGGGCTGGCGTCCGATCGCGGGGCTCGATCGCGCCGTCCGCACCGTGGAGGAGCTGGCCTCGGTCGGCGTCGTGGCGCGCGGCGAGGAGGCGCGCCGGCTGGTCGAGGCCCTGGCGGCGTCGGCGCCCGAGGCGGCGGCTGCCGACGGGCCGGGGACGCCCGCGCACGCCACCGCGGCGGCCGCGCCGCCCGCGGCGGACGGCAGCGAGCAGGTGACGATCCGCGGGGCGGTGCTGGTGCGCGTGGCCGGCGCGACGCCGCTCGACGAGGCGCAGCGCGCCGAGCTGCCCGTGGAGCTGCGGGCGGCGGTCGACGAGCCGCGCGTGCGGGTCGCCGCCGAGCTGTGGCGGCTGGTACGGGAGGGGCGCGTGCGCTGGCGCGCGCTCGCGGCCGGCGTGGCGCTGGCCGCGTTCGGCGCCGTCCTCGAGGCGGTGCTGTTCCGTGCGCTGTTCGATCGCGCCGGGCGCGGCGGCGCGGGCGGTGTCGGCAGCGTCGGCAATGTCGGATTGTTCGCGGCCATCGTCGCGCTGCTGGCGGCGCTGCTCGCGCTCGAGCTGCCGCTCGGGTGGGGCCTGCGGCGCGCCGGCGCCGCCATCGAGGAGCGCTTCCGCGATCTCTTCATGCGCAAGATCCCGCGCCTCGGCGATCGTTACTTCCAGAGCCGCCCGGTCTCCGACATGGCCGAGCGCGCGCACCAGGTGCACAAGCTGCGCGCGCTGCCGACGCTGGCGGGCGACATCCTCCGCACGGCGCTGGAGATCGTCGTGGTCGCCGCGGCGCTGATCTGGCTGGATCCGCGCGGCGCCGTCCTGGCCGCCGCGCTCGCGCTGGCGATGCTGGTCATCCCGCTCGTCGCGCAGCCCGTCGTCGCCGAGCGGGATCTGCGCATGCGCAACCACGCGGGGGCGCTCGGTCGCTACTACCTCGACGCCCTGCTCGGGATGGTGACGGTGCGGACGCACGGCGCCGAGCCTGCCCTGGCGCGCGAGCACCAGGACCGCCTGCGCGAGTGGGTGCGCGCGGCGCGGGCCGCCCTGCGCGCCGCGCTGGCGGCCGAGACCGTGCAGGCGCTGGTCGGCTTCGGCCTGGGCGCCTGGCTGCTGGCGGACCACTTCGCGCGGACGGGCGGGCACGATCCGGGCGCGAGCCTGCTCGCCGTCTACTGGGCGCTGTCGCTGCCGATGCTCGGCTACGAGCTGGCGCTGTACGTGCAACAGGTGCCCGCGCAGCGCAGCCTGACGCTGCGGCTGGTCGAGCCGCTCGGCGCCCCCGAGGAGCGCGACGACGGCCAGCCGGGTCTCGCCGGCGCGGCCTCCGGCGCGACGGACGGCGACGCGGCGTCGATCCAGATGCAGGACGTCCGCGTCGTCGCGGCGGGGCACGAGATCCTGGCCGTGGGCGCGCTGGCGATCCAGCCCGGCGAGCACGTCGCGATCGTCGGCGCGTCGGGCGCGGGCAAGTCCAGCCTGGTCGGCCTGCTGCTCGGCTGGCACCGCCCGGCGTCGGGCACGGTCACGGTCGACGGGCGCCCGCTCGGCGTCGCCGAGCTGGAGGCGTTGCGCCAGCGGACGGTCTGGGTCGATCCGACCGTCTACCTCTGGAACCGCTCGCTGGCGGCGAACCTGACGTTCGGGCTGGCGTCGCCGGCGGTCGACGTCGCGCCGGCGATCCACGAGGCGGACCTGGACGAGGTGACGCGCCGGCTCCCCGCCGGGAAGGAGACGCCGCTGGGCGAGGCGGGCGCGCTGGTGTCGGGCGGCGAGGGGCAGCGCGTCCGCTTCGGGCGCGGCCTGCTGCGCCCGCCGCCGGCGCTGGTGATCCTCGACGAGCCGTTTCGCGGCCTCGACCGCCAGCAGCGGGCGGCGCTGCTGGCGCGCGCGCGCCGGCGCTGGTCCGACGCGACGCTGCTGTGCGTGACCCACGACATCGGCGAGACCGAGCGGTTCGCGCGCGTGCTGGTGGTCGCCGACGGCAAGATCGTCGAGGACGGCGCGCCCGACGTGCTGCGCGCGCGGCGTGGGTCGCGCTACGCGGCGCTGCTCGAGGCCGAGCGGCGCGTGCGGGCGGCCGCGTGGTCCGTCGACGCCTGGCGCCGGATCCGCCTCGAAGGCGGCCGCGTCCGGCAGGACGGGAAAGCCGGGGAGGGCGGCCCGTGACGCCGGCGCTCGACCTCGCGGCCTGCCTGTGGCCGCTCGATCGGCGCGACGAGCTGACCGCGCTGGTGGCCGGCCAGGCGGGCATCCCGGCGCTGGGTCCGGCGGAGCGGTTCGAATGGAGCTACGCGGATCTGGCGCCGTCGCTGGGCGCGCGCGCCCGCCGGGCCGCGCCGGCCGTGGTGCGCGTCGGCGTGGGGGCGGGGGCGTTGCTCGGCGTGGTGGCGTTTGCGGGCGGCGCCGCCCGCGTGGTCGGCCGCGACGGCGCGATCGTCAACTGTGACGCCGCGGCGCTGGCCGCCGTGCTGCGCGCGCCCGCCGAGGCCGACGCGCGCGCCG
>DATBHU010000701.1:0-3138 GCA_036557265.1 Polyangia bacterium | reverse complement strand
TCGGGCGCGACGCCGCGCAGATCGTCGAGCGCGAGCGGCCGCGCGTCCGGCCCGTCGAACACCTCGGTGCGCGCGCGTTCCAGGCGCGCCAGCTCTGCGAGCCACGGCCGCGCGCCGGCGAGCGCGTGCCGCGCCAGGAAGTCCGGCAAGCGCGCCCCCGCCTCACGCAGCGACGGACGGTTCGGCGGGCACGCGACCAGATAGTCGGTGACCAGGCCGTGGAACGCCTCGCCGCCCAGCACCGCCGCCGTGCGCGGGAATTCGTCGCGCAGCACGTCGTGGAGGCGCACGAAGTACATCGTCGCGTAGACGTCCAGCCGATCGACCGCCGGCAAGCGCGCGTCGCCGGCGATCATCGCGTCGATCGCGGCGCGCGCCGCGGCGTCGCGGGCGGCGATCGCGGCGACGCTGTCGCGCGCGGTGCACAGCGCGAGGAAGCGCGCCTGCGCGTCGGCGAGCTTCACGCCGCCTCCGCCGTCACGGCCGCCGCGACGTCCGCCGCGCGCCGCGCCTCCGCCACCAGCTCGTCGAGCGGCGGGATGTCGTCGTCGCGCTCCAGCAGCGTCGCGCGCGCGCCGAAGCGCCGGACCGCGTGGCGATAGAGCGCCCAGACCTCGTCGCAGACCGGGTGATCGTGCGTGTCGAGCAGGTGCGTCCCCTTGTCGCTGTGGCCCGCCAGGTGAAACTGTCCGACGCGCCCGCGCGGCACGCCGTCGATGAACGCGGCCGGATCGAAGCCGTGGTTGCGCGCGCTGACGAACACGTTGTTGACGTCGAGGAGCAGACCGCAGTCCGCCTCCTCGGCGAGCGCGGTGAGGAACTGCCATTCCGTCATCGTGGAGTGCCGGAACGTCACGTAGCTCGACACGTTCTCGACCAGGATCCGGCGCCCCAGCCGCTCCTGCACCTGCGCCACCCGCCCGGCGACGTGGTGCAGCGCTTCCTCCGTGTACGGAAGCGGCCAGAGATCGTGGGCGGAGTGCCCGCCGAAGCTGGACCAGCAGAGGTGGTCCGAGATCCAGGCTGGCTCGATCTCGCGCGCCAGCGCCGCCAGCGCGTCCAGGTAGGCGCCGTCCAGCGGATCGACTGACCCCAGCGACATCGATACGCCGTGCAGGACGATCGGATGGTGCTGGCGCGCCGCGCGCAGCACGCGGCGCGGGTTGCCGCCCTCGACCATGAAGTTCTCGCTGATCACCTCCAGCCAGTCGACGCGCGCCCGCCCGGCCGCGACGTCCGCGTAGTGCGGGGGCCGCAGGCCGATACCCGTGCCGAGATCGGGGAAGCCGTCCATGCGCGTGACCAAACTTACAACGTCATCGTTCGCGGGGTCCTGCAGCCATGACTGAAGCACAGTCGGGCGCGGCATTTGGGCACACCGGCGCGGGGCGGCGGGGCGAAACGACGCAACAGGGCCCGGGGTCGGGCGGCGCGGATCGCTTGAATTCAGGGCTTTCCCGACAGGACCGGCCGGCGCGGGAGATGCATCACGGCCGGAGCATGAAGACGGTCGCCGCCCTGTCCTTATTCAGCCTGGTGCCAGCGATCGCGTTCACGCTGGCGTCCTCGAACGCGGGCGCCCAGCAGTTGCAGCCGCCGATCCCCCCGCCGCGGGCGCCGCAAGAGCAGCGACAGGCGCAGAGCCCGGACGGCGCCCAGCCGGTCGATCCGGCGCAGGTGGTCGATCCCTCCCAGCTGCCGGAGCCTTATCGGCCGCCGGTCTATCCGAACCAGCCGAACCAGGCCAACGATCCCAGCCAGCCGTTCGACCCCAACCAGGTCGCGGCCGACCCGACGCAGGAACCGGCGCAGCAAGGCCAGATCGACTGGCCGCAGGACCTGGCGCCGGAGGAGGCGGAGGTCGACAGCTACGATGACGGCTACGACCCGCAGGCCTACGCCGAGTTCCAGGACGAGCTCGCCCCTTACGGCGACTGGGTCGACGACGCCAGCTATGGCCGCGTCTGGGTGCCGGAGGCGTCCCTGGTCGGCGCC
This sequence comes from Polyangia bacterium, assembly GCA_036557265.1. Classification (GTDB taxonomy): domain Bacteria; phylum Myxococcota_A; class Polyangia; order Fen-1088; family Fen-1088; genus JADGRB01. Next base: position 1,143 of record DATBHU010000701.1, on the reverse strand, counting down.
GACTTCACGCCCTACTACAGCGGCGGCCGCTGGCTGCTGACCGAGTACGGCTGGACGTGGGTGTCCGATTGGAGCTGGGGCTGGGCACCGTTCCACTACGGCCGCTGGATCGTCAGCGGCGCGCATTGGTGCTGGGTGCCGGGCCGGAACTGGGGTCCGGCGTGGGTCAGCTGGCGCTCGGGCGGCGGATGGGTCGGCTGGGCGGCGCTTCCGCCCCGCGGCGTGAGCGTCACGATGACCTATGGCGCGCGGTCGCCCTGGCGGTTCTCGCGGCTGGCCGATCTCGGGGCGCCGCGGCCGCGGGTTGTGCCGGCGCGCGACATGCGGGGGATGTTCCATCGCACGACGCTGGTCGCGAACGACCGGGTGCTGACGCGCGGCGGGACGACGGTGCACATCAACGCGGGCCCGCGCTACGTCCCGAACGCCTCGCCGGCGCGGCTGATGGCGGTCGCGCCGCAGGCTTTCCCGCAGCGGCGGATCTTGCCCCAGCGCGGGGTGAACTTCGCGGAGCGGCCCTGGATCCGCGCCGCGACCGGCGGCGGCGCCCCCACTCCGGCCGGCGTCCCGGCCGTCCACAGCGGGGCGAACGTCGGCGTCCGGACGCTCGGCCGCGCCACACCGACGCACGCCGCCGCGCCGACGCCGCCACCGCGCATCTACAACCCGCCGCGCGCGTACGCCTCGACGCTGGCGCCGCACGGCTACGGCCAGCCCGCGACCTACGGCGCGTCGCGCGCGCTCGGCGCCGCGCCGGGCAGCAATGCGCCCCGCGTGTACAACCCAGTCCGTACATACGGCGCGGCGCCGGGCAGCAACGCACCCCACGCCTACAACCCGCCCCCGCGGGCGCCACAGCAGCCCCGCATGTACGGCCCGCCGCCGTCCGGCAATCTGCCGCGTGTCTATAGTCCGCCGCCGCGCACGTTCGCGCAGCCGCCGGCGCAGCGGGCACCGATGCAGTCGTACCGTCCGGCGTACACGCCGCCGCCCAGCTACAGCGCGCCCCACAACTTCAGCGCCCCCGCCCCCAGCTTCGGCGGTGGCGGCTTCGGCCACGCGGGCGGCGGCTTCGGGCACGCGGGCGGCGGCTTCGGCCAACCGGGCGGCGGTGGCGGCGGCATGCACTTCGGCGGCGGCCAC
>DATBHU010000700.1:0-5322 GCA_036557265.1 Polyangia bacterium | reverse complement strand
TCATGCTCCACCCCATGGTGCCGTCTGCTTCGAGACGCGACACGACCGCCGCCGCTGTCGTCATCGCCTCCGGCAGCGCGGCGATGACCAGCGCACCGTCCGACAGCATCGCCGGCACCGGCGGATTCGCGTCCGTCGTGTACCCGAACACCCACGAAGTGTTGGCCTGCCTGTCGAGGTGGACGATGAAATTCAGGCTGGGCAGCGTTCCCCACTGCGCGCTCTGCCCGCCGGCGTCGTAGAAGGTCGCCTTCGACGAGTCCGCCGTCGCGTAGACGAAGAGTGACCCGTCCTTGCCGACGCGCAGCCAGCGCGCTGATCCGGCCTCGTCGAGGCTGGCAAACACTCGCGCCGTCACGGTCGCTGCCCCTTTTCGGTCGATCGAGATCGCCGGCGGAAAAAGCGCCACATCCGTCGCATCCGTCGGCGGCCCCGGAACATCGGCCGGTGCCGCGTCCTGAACCGGACCGTTGCCGGCGTCCGGCTTGCTGGCTGCAGGGCCGCCACAGCCGCCCAGCAGGAGCAGCACGACTGGGACGAGCATCGCTCTCGCGCACACCGTACCCGACCTCGTCGAGATCGACGCCCGCATCATCGCGCCCGTCCGCCCATCAGGAACCCGATTGAGTCTCGACCGTTCGCGCGCTGGAATCAAGGCGCTAGGGCTGCTCTCAGTCTCGCAGATCAACGGCCCATCTGGAAGCCATCGGGTGGCTCTCCTCCCCGAGGAACAGCAGGGGCCTCCCGCATCGTCGCGCCGCGCAGGCTTCGTAGCGCCGATTGGGCGCGCTCCATGTCTCCGTTCACGAGCGCGTTGTCTGCCACGAGCGCGAAGCGCCGCACGGCTGCAAGCGCAGTACGGGCTGCACAGGATGTCGGTCGAGACGCCAAGTGGGCCGCGCGCGAGCACGCGTTCCATCGCTTGAAGCTGAAAAGGGGATGGGCATTCCCGCGCGCTCCATCGGCGGTAATCTAAGACCACGATGGCGGCGCCAAGGACGCAGCGAACGATTATCGGCGTGATGGGCCCGGCAGCCTGCGACGAGCAGACGGCGGAGGCGGCGCGCGCGGTCGGGCGTGCGGTCGCCGAGCGCGGCGCCGTGCTGCTGACGGGCGGGCGCACCGGCGTGATGGAGGCGGCCTGCCGCGGGGCGCGCGACGCGGGCGGCCTGACCATCGGCGTCCTCCCCGGCACGGTGCCGGCCGACTCGCCGGCCAATCCCTACGTCGAGGTCGCGCTCTACACCGGCCTCGGCGAGGCGCGCAACTGGGTGAATGTCTGCGCCAGCGACGCGCTGATCGCGATCGGCGGCGGGTTCGGCACGCTGTCCGAGATCGCGCTCGCGCTCAAGGCGCGTAAGCCGGTCGTGCTGCTCGCGTCGTGGCAGTTCGAGATGGAAGGCGTGTCCCCGACGGTGCCACGTGCACGCGATGCCGCGCACGCCGTGGAGCTCGCGTTCGCCACGCTCGACTCTGCTCGAGGATGAGCCCTTCCCGCAGCGCCGCGCGGCAGACCAGCGCGCCGTCGCTGCCCGTGGCGGCCAGGATCGCGTCCAGCATCACCGCGCCGTGCACGATCAGATCGACGCGTCCCGGATCCAGGGCGGGCGTGCGCCGCCGGGCCGCCAGCGACAGCGGCGCCAGCCGCTCGATCAGCTCGCGCAGCGTATCCCGCCCGACCCGGCTGGACGCCGGGCCCTCGGCCGGGATGAGGGCGAGGGCCCGCGCCACCGCGCGAACGGCGCGCGCCGTGCCCGCGCACAGCACCACCTGGCCGAAGTCGATGCCGCGGTAAGGGGCGAGGAAGGCGTTCACCTCGCGCCGCGCCCACTGACCGAGGCTGCGCACCTCGCGCACGGCCGGCGGATCGGAGAGCGGGCGCTCGACCACCGCGCGCAGCACCCCGAGCGGCGCGGACGCGGTGCAGACGACGTCATCACCGTCGCCCCAGATCGCCTCCAGCGATCCGCCGCCCAGATCGAACAGCGTGGCGCGGCCGATCGCATTGCCCAGACGGGCACGCGCGCCGGCGTAAGAGAGGCGCGCCTCCTCGTCTCCCGAGATGATGCGGACGTCCAGGCCGAACTGGCTGCGCACCTCATCGATGAATTGGCGCCCGTTGCGCGCCTCGCGGACCGCGGACGTCGCGACCGCGCGCACGGCGTCCGGGCTGTGCCGCTCGACCACCGGTAAAAGCTCGTCGAGCGCGCGCAGCGCGTTCCGGCGGGCCACGTCGGAGATGGCGCCGGTCCGGAAGATCGCCTCCCCGAGGCGCGGCATCCGCTTCACCTTCTCGACGACGCTCAGCCGCCCGCCCCGGTCGACGTCCGCGATCAGCGCGTGGAACGAATTGGAACCAAGATCCAGGGCCGCGAGCCGCATATCGCGATAAATCGTAAGCCCTTGCGAGAACAGGTATTTCTTAGAATTGGTAACAACTTATCAACAGGCATGTGACAGCCGTGGGGGATCGCCTGATAAGCGCGAGCGCGACGCCACGACCATGGCGCATCCGGCCCGGTTACGGGCGCGGCGGGGGCCCGTAGAGGGTCGGGCGCCAGCTCGAATAGCCGATGCGCGCGCTGAACGTCTGGACCACGTTCCAGTCCGGATCGAGCTCGACGATCGGCCCGTAGCCCGAGTACGTGACCAGCGTGTTGCCGCCGGGCAAGCGTTGCACGTCCCCCAGCGTCTCGTCCGTGACGTCGCCGGTGTAGTCGTGCACGCGCGTCGCCGTGAACGAGCTCGGCGTGTCGTGGAGCGCCAGCTCGAGCACGTGGCTGGCGTCGTTCTCGCCGTTGCTGAACAGCACGAACGTCCCGTCCTGCAGCAGGTGGTGGCCGTGGTTGACCAGCCACGCCTGCGGCGAGCACCGCGCGCCCGCGGGCGCGCCGTCGCACACGCCGCCGAGCTGCCACTCCAGCGTCCCGGACGCGCTCACCTTCACGAACAGGTTCGGGTTGCGATCGCCGATCGTGAAGCTGTCGTCGAACGGCAGGTAGTGGATCGCGTTCGCGTGAAACAGGGACATGTCCGACAGGTAGAGGTTGCTGCCGATCGTGAACGCGGTGGTCACCGTGCCGTCGGGCGCGCGGATCACGAGATCGCTCGGGGGGTCGTTGCCTGGCCCGCTCCAGGCGAGCGCCGCGATCTTCCCGCCGGGCATCACCGTGAAGTCGTGGTGGGTCGTCTCCAGCCCCGGCACGTTGTCCTGCTCCTGCTCGCCGTCCATCGCCACGGTGCGCATCTCCCCGGCCTCATTGAGCAGGTTGAGCGCGAGCATCCACATGTTCGCGCCCTCGTAGTCCATCAGCGCGCGCGTCGTGTTCTCCGGTCCGTCGAAGGCCCAGACGATCTCGCCGTCGGCGTCGATGATGAACGCGCTGTTCGGCACGCTGGTGCCGGAGCTCGTGACGATGAAGCCGGGCTCGCGCTTGCCCGGCTGCGCCACCTCCACGGACACGGCCGGCGCCGCCGCCAGGCTCCCCGTGGTCGGCAGCGCGTGGTCGGGGCTGACGCAGGTGCGACCGTCGCGGACCGCCTCGATGTGAAAGGTGTAGTCGCTCGCCTGCTTGAGCCCGAGCAGCAGCGTTCGGTGGTTCGGCCTCGTCGGATCGACCGGCGCCTCGCCGCCGCGATTCAAGAACCAGCTCGGCGCGCGCGCCAGCGTCCAGACGATCTTGGCGCTCGACAGCCCGTCGGGTGCGCCGGGCGCGTCGCCGGCCAGCGACCACTCGACGACGCCGACCGTCGGGATCCTGGCGCTCACCTCGTTCCTGCTGACGGTGAACGCGCAGGCCGGTGCGCCCGTCCCGCACGCGACCGACGCGAACGGAAGCGGCACGGTCAGCAGCGTCAGCGGGACGAGTACGTGCGCGCGCACTCGGTCTATTGTGCCCGTTACTGCAGGGTCGGCGTCGTCCAGTCGGTGTCGGCGGTCAGATCGAAGCCGCTCTGGTTCGGCTTGATAGCGACCGCGGCGCCCGTCCCGCCCTTGAGGTACTTGGTGACGTAGGTCGCCACGCTCTGCATCTGGGTCGAGGGCGGTCCGCAGTGGCTGTGACCGCCGGTGAAGTCGTAGCCGATGGCGTCCGGAACGCCCATCGCCTTGAAGACCTCGACGGCCGCGAGGGTCGACTTGTATCCGGATTCGTCGCCCAGCCAGACGTAGCCGGGGTTGCCGAGGATGATGGTGGCCCGCGGCGCGATCATCGCGATCACCTCGTGGTGATCGTGGGGCAGCTTGTACGGGTCGAGGCTCTTCATGCTCGACATGAACCAGCTGTAGTTCGTGTTGTCGATCTTCTCGGTGCTCATGTTGGTGCGCGTGTCGAAGTCCTGAGAGGCGCGCCAGGCGTCGATGCCGCCGCCGCCCGACTCCTCGATGATGGTGAGCGCGACGCGCTCGTCCAGCGCGCCGCTGAACATGGACATCTTGCCGGCGTACGAGCAGCCCCAGGTGCCGATCTTGGTCATGTCGACGCCGAGCTGGGTCTTGACCTGATCGATACCGTCGATGATGCGGCTGACGCCCCAGGCCCACGCGCTGTAGTTGCCGATCTTGCCCCACAGCGACGGGTACAGCTTGTAGAACGGGTCCGACTGGTTCTGCGTGCTGTTCTGCGAGTACATCACCACCTGATCGGTCGAGAACGGCGCCTGCTGGCAGCCCGACACCAGGCTGGTCGTCCCGTTCATGCCGACGACGAGGCAGCTGCCGCTGCCGCTGACCGTCGAGGTGAGCGTGATGGAGTTCGAACCGACCGTCACCTTCACGCTCAGGTTCTTGCCGGAGAGCGTGGCGGCGACCGTGGGCGGCTCCTGCTTGGGACCGATCTCGTACTTCTCGAGGTCCGCCTTGATCTCGTTGCGCCGGCACTCCCACTGCGCCTTGGTGGTGATGGCGGTTCCGTCGTGCATCAGGAACGGGGAGGGCAGCTTCTTGTTCTGCGCCGAGAGGAGCGGCGCCGCGGTCGCCCCGCAGTTGGCGCCCGTGTTCTCGGGGCCGGCGGTGCCACTGCCGCCGCTGCCCGTGCCGCTGCCGCCGGTGCCGCTGCCGCCGGTGCCGACCGCGCCCGCCATCCCGGTGGCGCCGCCGCGGCCGGCCATCCCGAGCGCGCCGCCGCGGCCGCCCGCGCCTGCGCCCGCGCCGCCGTTGCCCGCCTGCGCCGACGTGCCCGCGCCGCCGCCCGTCCCCCCCGCGCCCGTCACGCCCGCGCTGCCGCCGCTGCCGGTCGCCGAGCCGCCGTTGCCGCCGCGCGCGGGGCTGATCGAGCCGCCGGCGCCGGTCGTGCCGCCGGTGGTCGTGCCGCCGGTGCTGGT
>DATBHU010000699.1:0-7707 GCA_036557265.1 Polyangia bacterium | reverse complement strand
CCGGCGGATCCAGCGGCGGCGCGACGGGAACCGGCGGCGCGACGGTGCGCGGCGACGGCCCCTGCGACCTCTACGCGGCCGCCGGCACGCCGTGCGGGGGCGCGTACAGCACGATCCGCGCGCTCAGGAAGGCGTACACGGGCCCGCTCTACCAGGTCAGGAACGGGAGCTCGGCCATGAACACCGGCTCGGGCGGGATGTTGAAGGACATCCCGATGACCGCGGACGGCTACGCGGACACGTCCGTCCAGGACCCGTTCTGCAGCGGCACCACCTGCACGATCGCGATCCTCTACGACCAGTCGGGCAACGGGAACAACCTCAAGGCCGCGCCCGCCGGCCTCACCAACGGCGGCACCTACGCGGGGATGCCCGACTTCGAGTCGAGCGCGACCAAGGCGATGCTGACGCTCAACGGTCACAAGGTCTACGGCCTCTACATGAACGCCCGCGAGGGGTATCGGACGCCGTTGAACGTCAAGGCCACCGGCGTGTCGCTCGGCAACACGGCGCAGGCCATCTACGAGCTCGCGGACGGCACGCACTCCGGCACGCAGTGCTGCTGGGACTTCGGCAGCGTCTCACCCGATCCCACGAAGTACGTCGTCATGAACACGTTGTTCTTCGGAACCGCCTTCTGGGGCAACGGCGCCCCCAGCGGCCCCTGGTTCATGGGCGACTTCGAGGCCGGCGTCTGGGCCGGCGGCTCGAACGTCGGTGACCCCGGATGGGGCGCGCTGAACGACGCGCATCCGTCGAACCCCAACAATCCGTCCCTCAAGGTTCCGTTCGCGCTGGGCATCCTCAAGACGCCCGTCGGGAAGTACGCCCTCCGGATGGCCAACATCCAGACGGCGACCGATCTGACGACGGCCTACGACGGCAACATCCCCGCCGGCAAGGGGATGTGGGGCAACGCGGGCGGCATCGTCCTCGGCGTCGGCGGTGACAACAGCAACAACTCGTGGGGCACCTTCTACGAAGGCGCGCTCACCAACGGCTCGCCGCCGAACGCCACCGACCTGGCGGTCATGCAGAACGTGCAGGCGGCGGGCTACGGCAAGTAGCCGCGCGTCGTGTCGATCCTGATCGTCGGCGGCGCCGGCTACATCGGCAGCCAGACCGCCAAGCGCGTGGCCCAGGCCGGGCTCGAGCCCGTCGTGCTCGACAACCTTGTCCACGGCCACCGCTGGGCGGTCAAGTGGGGCCCGTTCGTCGAGGGCGATCTCGCCGACGGCGCGCTGATCCGCAACGTGCTGGAGGACTACCAGGTGACGGCGGTGGTGCACTTCGCCGCTTACGCCTACGTCGGAGAATCGGTCGCGAACCCGCGCAAGTACTACCGCAACAACGTCGCCGGGACGCTGAACCTGCTGGACGCCATGCTGGACGCGGGCGTGCGCGACATCGTGTTCTCGTCGACGTGCGCGACCTACGGCGATCCGGTGCGCGTGCCGATCGACGAGACGCACCCGCAGCGGCCGGTCAACCCCTACGGCGAGACGAAGCTGGCGATCGAGCGCGCGCTGCACTGGTACGGGCGCGCCCACGGGCTGCGGTTCGCGGCGCTGCGCTACTTCAACGCGGCCGGCGCCGATCCTGACGGCGAGGTCGGTGAGGACCACGCCCCGGAGACGCACCTGATCCCGCTGGCCATCGAGGCGGCGCTGGGCGGCAAGGCGCTGCAGATCTACGGCACCGACTACCCGACGCCCGACGGGACCGCGATCCGCGACTACATCCACGTGCAGGATCTGGCCGACGCGCACGTCGCGGCGGTCGAGAGACTGCAGGGCGGCGCCGCCAGCCTGTTCGCCAACCTCGGCACCGGCCGGGGGCGCTCGGTGCGCGAGGTGATCGCCGCCGTCGAGACGGTGAGCGGCGCGGTGGTCCCGGCGCGCGAGGCGGGCCGCCGGGCCGGAGATCCGCCCGAGCTGGTCGCCGACGCGCGGCTGGCCGCCGACGTCCTCGGCTGGACGGCTCGACTTCCTGACATCGAGGCCATGGTCGCGCACGCCTGGCGCTGGCGGACCCGGAGGCCGGGCGCGTGAGCTGGGAGCAACGCTGGCACCCGCTGCGCGAGGAGTGGGTGATCGTGGCGGCGCACCGCCAGCAGCGGCCGTGGACCGGCAACACCGTGGCGGCGCCGGCGGCGGCGGCGGTCGCCTATGATCCCGGCTGCTACCTCTGCCCGGGGAACGCGCGCGTGTCGGGCGCCGTCAACGCGCGCTACGCGACGACGTTCGTGTTCGACAACGATCACCCGTGCGTCGGGCCGGACGCGCCGCGCGACATCGCCATCCCGCCCCCGCCCTACCGCGCGTCGCCCGCGACCGGCGCCGCCCGCGTGGTCTGCTTCTCGCCCCAGCACGACCTGACGCTGGCCGAGATGCCGCCCGCCGCGATCGCCGACGTGGTCGACGTCTGGCGCGCCCAGACGCGCGAGCTGGGCGCGCGCCCGGAGGTCCGCCAGGTGCTCTGCTTCGAGAACAAGGGCGAGATCGTCGGCGTCTCCAACCCGCACCCGCACGGCCAGATCTACGCGACGTCGTTCGTCTGGAAGACGTTCGAGATCGAGCAGGCCGCGTGCGAGCGGCACCTGCGCGACAGCGGCCGGGGGCTGATGGCGGACATCATCCGCGCCGAGCAGGGCGACGGCCGCCGCGTGCTGCACGAGGACGAGCACGTGATCGCGTTCGTCCCCTACTTCGCCCGCTACGCCTACGAGGTCTACGTCGTTCCCAAGCGGCGCGTCGCGCACGTCTTCGACCTCACCGACGGCGAGGTGGCGTCGCTGGCCGGGGCGCTCTCCGCCGTCACGATCCGCTTCGACAACCTGTGGCGGCTGTCGTTCCCGTACGTGCAGGTGCTGCATCAAGCGCCGACTGACGGGGGCGATCACCGCGCGTTCCACTTCTTCATCGCGTTCCACCCGCCCCTGCGACAACCGCACCTGCTGAAATACCTGGCCGGGCCCGAGATCGGCGGCGGCAACTTCGTCTCCGACACGTCGCCCGAGGCGAAGGCCGCCGAGCTGCGCGCGCAGGCGCCCTTGCACTACAGGCGCGCATGACCGGCCTGCGCGATGCCCGGGCGCTGGTCGCCGAGATTCGCGGGGTGCAGGCGGCGATCCGCGACGAGGTGGTGGCGGCGTGCGAGCGCCAGTCGATCGAAGAGCTGTCGGCGGTGGTGGGCGACGACGCGGGCGACACGCTGTTCGCCGTCGACCGGCTGTCGGAGGCGGTGCTGCTGGCGCGCTTCGCCGAGCTGGCGCGGCGCTGGCCCTGCCTGCTGATCGCCGAGGGGCTGGGCCGGGACGGACGCCGCCTGCTGCCCGAAGGGACGCGCGAGGCGGACGTCGAGATCGTCGTCGTCGTGGATCCGATCGACGGCACGCGCGGCCTGATGATGCAGAAGCGGCCGGCCTGGGTGCTGACCGGCGTCGCCCCCTACCGGCGCGGCGGCGAGACGCTGGCCGACATCGCGCTGGCCGTGCAGACGGAGATCCCGCTCGTCAAGCAGCACCTGTGCGACACGCTGTGGGCGATCGCCGGCGCCGGCGCGCAGGGCGAGCGCTGGGACCGCGTCAGCGGCGCGCGCCGCCCGCTGGTGCTGCGGCCGTCGCGCGCGACCAGCATCGACCAGGGCTTCGGCGGCGTGACGCGCTTCTTTCCGGGCGCGCGTGCCGAGCTCGCCGCCATCGACGACGAGGTGGTCGAGGCGGCGCTGGGGCCGCCCGTGAAGGGGCGCGCCAGCGCCTTCGAGGACCAGTACATCTCGAACGCGGGCCAGCTGTACGAGCTGGCCATGGGCCACGATCGCTGGGTGGCCGAGCTGCGGCCGCTGGTCGAGCCGCTGCTGGCCCGGCGGGGCCGCCCCCTCGGCATCTGCAGCCACCCTTACGATCTGTGCACCGAGCTGATCGCGCGCGAGGCCGGCGTGCTGGTCGGCGATCCGGCGGGCCGGCGGCTGGCCGCGCCGCTGGACGTGTTCACCGACGTCGCGTTCGTCGCCTACGCCAACGAGGCGATCCGCGCGCAGGTCGATCCGCCGCTGCGCGCGGCGTTGCGCGCCCGAGGCCTGTTTCCGGAGAGCTGACGCCGATGCCGCTGCCCGTGATCAACTGGGAGTTCTTCGACCGCGATCGCCCGGTCACGCTCGCGCGCGCGCCGGGACGGCTCGACGTCATGGGCGGGATCGCCGACTACTCCGGCGCGCTGGTGCTCGAGATGCCGATCGCCGCCGCCACCTGGGTGGCCGCGCAGCCGAGCGCCGAAGCGGAGCTCGTGCTCCAGAGCCCCGACATCGGCGCCCTCGGCGGCGAGGCGACCGTGCGGCTCGCGCTCGGCGACGTCGTCCCCGCGCAGCCGCTCACCTACGCGCGCGCCCGCGCGCTGCTGACCGCCGATGCGCGGCGCGCCTGGGCGGCGTACGCGGCCGGCGCGCTGGTGGTCCTTCACGCCGAGCGCGGCGCGGCGCTGCGACACGGCCTCCGGCTGCTGGTCTGGTCCGAGGTGCCGGTCGGCAAGGGATTGAGCTCGTCCGCCGCCCTTGAGGTGGCCACCCTGCAGGCGGTGGCGCCGCTCGTGGGGGCGACGCTGAGCGATCGCGACGTCGCGCTGCTCGCGCAGAAGGTCGAGAACTTCGTGGTCGGCGCCCCCTGCGGCGTGATGGATCAGATGACGTCGGCGCTGGGCCGGCGCGATCACCTGCTCGAGCTCGTCTGTCAGCCGGCGGAGGTGATGGGCCAGCTGCGCGTGCCCGACGACGTCGAGCTCGTGGGCGTCGACTCCGGGATCCGTCACGCGGTCACGGGCGCCGACTACGGAACGGTCCGCGCCGCGGCGTTCATGGGCTACCGGATGATCGCCGCCGCCGCGGGCCTGGCCGCGCGCCCGCTCGAAGCCGGGCGCGTCGCCATCGACGACGAGCTGTTCAAGGGATACCTCGCCAACGTCCCCGTCGCTGACTGGCGTGACCGCTATCGCGCCGAGATCCCCGAGGAGCTATCGGGCGGCGAATTCCTGACGCGCTTCGGAGGGACGACCGACCCGACCACCACCGTCGATCCGGCGCGCCGCTATCCGGTGCGGGCCGCCACCGCCCACGCGATCGAGGAGCACCAGCGCGTCCAGGAGTTTCGCGCGCTGCTGGCGGGCCGACCGCGCGTCGACGAAGCGACGCGCCTGCGGCTGGGCGAGCTGATGGTCGCCTCCCACGCCAGCTACTCGGCGTGCGGGCTCGGGTCCGACGGGACCGACCGGCTGGTGGCGCTGGTGCGCGAGGCGGGCCCGGGCCTCGGGCTCTACGGCGCGAAGATCACGGGCGGCGGCAGCGGCGGCACGGTGGCGATCCTCGCCGATCGCGGCGCGCAGCGCGCGGTCCGCGCCATCGCCGAGCGCTACGGGCGCGCGTCGGGACGCGCCTCGGCCGTCCACGCCGGGTCGTCGGACGGCGCGCGGACGTTCGGCGTACGCGAGCTGGCTTACCAGAGTGCGCAATCGATCAACGGAGGGTATTCATCGTGAGAACAAGAAGGTTCTGGAATGGCGTCACGCTCGTTGGGTCGGTCGCGCTCGTCGGCCTGGGCGCGGGAGCATGCTCGACGAGCACGGGCGGCGTCGCCTGTTCGGACAAGCGGATGTGCTCGGGCCCGATGTCGGCGCCTCCCACCGCGCCGGCGGCGGGGGCGGCGATGGCACCGTGCGACATCTACGCCGCGGACGGCGGCCCGTGCGTCGCGGCCCACAGCACCGTCCGGGCCCTGTACGCGACGTACAGCGGACCGCTCTACCAGGTGAAGAAGGCGGACGGCACGGTCATGAACATCGGTCCTCTCAGCGCGGGCGGCCTCGCCAACTCCGCCGATCAGGACACGTTCTGCGGCACCGACGCCTGCACCATCTCGATCATCTACGACCAGTCGGGCTGGGGGAACAACCTCACCTCCGCGCCGGCCGGCATGGCCAAGACCACGCCCGACAACGAAGCGAACGCGAAGAGCGTCCCGATCATGCTCGGCACGCAGAAGGTGTACGGCATCCACATCGTGCCGGGCGTCGGCTACCGCAACAACTCCGCCTGCGGGACCGCCGCCTGTGACGACGCCGAGACGGAGTACATGGTCGTCGCGGGCGCCAACTACAACGCCGCGTGCTGCTTCGACTACGGGAACATGGAGACCAACAGCCGCGACAACGGCGAGGGCACGATGGAGGCGGTCTACTTCGGCAACTGCACCATCTGGAACAAGGGCGCCGGCGACGGTCCGTGGGTGATGGGCGACCTCGAGAACGGCCTGTGGGCCGGCGACTCCAGCCCGTTCGCCCCCAACATGCCGATCACGAGCTGGCCGTATGTGACGGGCCTGGTGAAGGGCGAGTCGGCGAGCGCGACAAACCCGAACGGCCACTGGGCCATCAAGGAGGGGAACGCGACGTCCGGGACGTTGATGAAGCCGTTCGACGGCAGGCGCCCCAGCGCGCGTTACAACCCGATGCGAAAGGAAGGCGCCATCGGCCTCGGGACCGGCGGCGACAACAGCAACGGCGCCAAGGGCGACTGGTTCGAAGGGGTGATGACCTCCGCGTACTCGTCCGACGCGGCCGACGACGCCGTCCAGGCCAACATCGTCTCGGTCTACGGGCAGCAGTGAGCATGCGACGAGCCCTGTCGTCGATCGTCCTGCCGGGGGTCTTGCTCGCCACCGGCTTGTCGGCCGATGCGGCGGCTCAAGACGCCACCGAAGCAGACGAGCAGCACAACACCGAGGAGCCGAAGCAGGCCGAGCAGCCGGCGCCGGTCTTGACGCCGGCCAACCCGGCGCTCCCGCCGGTCCCGGAGGTCGTCCCGCCGCCCGCGAAGCCGAAGTTCGGCGATCTCACGATCAGCGGATATTTCCGGGGCAGCTTCGGGGCGAGCAACCGGAAAGGGCGCATGACCTGCTTCGCGCTCGCCAACCAGCAGGGGCTGGTGTTCAAGTATCGACTCGGCAACGAGTGCGAGGTCTGGTCCGAGACGCACTTCACGATCGTGACCTACGCGGGCGACGACGGCACGGTGGCGCACCTGCACGTCATGCCGACGGTCTACATCCCCACCACGTTCATCGGCTATTCGCCGAACGGCGCGGTCAACACGCCGGCGATGATGGCGACCTCGACGGGCGCGGTGCTGTACTTCCCGACCCTCTACGTCGACATCCAGGGCATTCCGTGGCTGTTCGGAGGGACGGCCTGGGCGGGAACCCGCTACTACAAGCGCGAGTCCGTCTACATCAACGACTTCTTCTACTGGAATCCGTCGGGTGTCGGCGCGGGCATCGAGGACATCAAGCTCGGCAACGATCTGCGCCTCAGCTACGCCGCGTTCGCCGTCGACGGCGAGCCGGGATCGCCGGCCGTCATGACCGATCCGCCGTTGCCGAATCAGTTCGACTTCGGGATTCGCAACGATCTGCAGCTGCGCGGGATCCGGTTCTGGGAGAGCGGCGAGTTCCAGCTCGGGTTCCAGTACATCGCCAACTACAGCAACAATCCTGCCTCGCACGGCGGGTGGGGCGCCACGCTCCAGTTCGTGCAGCGGGCACTCCGCGGCGACAACAAGCTCGCCGTCCAGTATGGCAGGGGTGGAGGAACCGGCTTCGGCACGCTCGCCCGTTTCTACTACCCGGACTTCTCGGTGCGCCACGATCTCGCCGAGTCCCGG
>DATBHU010000698.1:0-20398 GCA_036557265.1 Polyangia bacterium | reverse complement strand
CGCGGCCCCGTCGGGCGGGGCGCACCGCACATGACGTCGCGCCGGGGAGCTTCGCCCTGTTCATGACCCGGTGGACGCGCGTCCGCATCGTCGTCTGCGGGGTGATCCTGGCGTGCCTGCTGCTCGCGGTCGCCAAGCGCGCCTACACGCTGCAGGTGCGCGACGCCGAGCGGCTGCGCGGGATGGCCGAGGAGCAGTACCTGCGCGAGATCGAGCTGCCGCCGCGCCGCGGCCGCATCCTGGATCGCAACGGGGCGGAGCTGGCGTCGACCGCCGATGTCGACTCCATCTACTGCAATCCGCGCCAGCTCCCCGACGTGCGGGACGCCGCCCGGCGGCTGGCGCGCGCGCTGGGGCTGGAGCGCGCCGAGCTGGAGAAGAAGCTGGGCCAGCGCCGCTTCTTCGCGTGGGTGAAGCGCAAGGTGACGCCCGAGGAGGTGGTGGCGGTCAAGGCGCTGGGGCTGCCCGGCCTCGCCTTCACGCGCGAGCCGCGCCGCTTCTATCCGAACCGGACGCTGGCCGCCACGGTGATGGGTCACGCCGGGACGGAAGGAAACGGCCTCGAAGGGATCGAGCTGTCGCTGGACAAGGCGCTGCGCGGCACGTCGTCGTCGGTGCAGGGGATGCGCGACGCGCTCGGCCGCGACATCGCCCTCGAAGGCTCGGCCGACGGGACGCCCGACGGGCTGGCCAGCACGTCGGGGAGCGACGTCGTGCTGACCATCGACCGCTACCTGACGTTCATCACCGAGCGCGCGCTGGCGGCCGGCGCCGAGGAGCACCACGCCAAGGCGGCGATCGCGATGATGATGGACCCGCGCACGGGCGAGGTGCTGGCGATGGCCTCGGTGCCGACCTACAATCCGAATGATCCGCAGAGCGCCGCCGACGCAGGCGCGCGCAACCGCGCCATCACCGACGCGTTCGAGCCCGGATCGACGATGAAGACGTTCACGATCGCGGCGGCGCTGGACGCCGGCGTGGTCAAGCCGGACGACCGCTTCGACTGCCTGATGGGCCGCATGATGGTCGGCAAGTACTCGATCCATGACACGCACCCGCACGGCATCCTGACGGTCGCCGAGGTGTTCAAGTTCTCCAGCAACATCGGCGCGACCAAGATCGCGCGCAAGCTCGGCCGCGACGGGCTGGCGGACGCGCTGGCGCGCTTCGGCTTCGGCAAGCCGACGGGGATCGGCCTGCCGGGCGAGCGCGCCGGCGTCGTGCGGCCGGTCGAGAAATGGGGCGACATCGGCTTCGCCAACGTCTCGTTCGGCCAGGGGCTGACTGTCACGCCGCTGCAGATGCTGACGGGCGTGTCGGCGATCGCCGGCGGCGGCGTCTACCGGCAGCCGCGCATCGTCGCGCGCATCGTGCAGGCGGACGGCAGCGTCGAGGCGCCGGCGGTGGCGCCCGAGCGGCGCGTGATGGCGCCGGCGGCGGCACGAACCATGCTTTCGATCATGCGTGGCGTGACCGAACAGGGTGGAACAGCCAAGCAGGCCGCGATCGACGGCTATCTCGTGGCCGGCAAGACCGGTACGGCGCAGAAGGTCGCCAACGGCCACTACGATCCCACGAAATGGGTGGCGTCGTTCGTGGGCGTCGTGCCCGCGGACGACCCGCGGCTGGTGATCATGGTGATCATGGACGAGCCGCAGGGCGGCCACCTGGGCGGCGCGGTCGCGGCGCCGGTGTTCAAGGAGATCGCCGAGCAGTCGCTGCGCTATCTGCACGTCCCACCGACGGCGCCGATGACGGCCAAGGCGACGGCGGCGGTGGTTGGCAAGCCCGCGGGCAAGACGGCCGCCGCGCCGGCGGCGCTGGCCGACGCGGATGAGTCGGCGGGTGAGGCGCCGGCCACGGACCTGCCGCTGGACGACGACACGCTGGGAGACGATCCGGCGCTGGCGGAGAAGTGGGACGAGGTCGCGGGCGCGGAGGGCGGCCGCGCCGACCGCCCGGCCGAGCGGGTCGTCGTCCCCGACTTCGTGGGGTTGAGCCTGGGCCAGGCGATCCGCGCGGCGCGGCGGAGCGGCGTCGAGCTGGCCTTCGACGATCCGGAAGGGCGGGCGACCGGCGTGGCGCTCCGGCAGCGGCCGGCCCCCGGTCCGGCACCGCGGGGTGTGGTCTGCCGCGTGGCGTTCGGGCGCAAGGAATGAGCGAGACCGCGTTCACGCTCGCGCGCCTTCTGGAGGGGATCGACGGGGCGCGCGTGCGCGGCGACGCGAACGCCGCGATCGGCGAGGTGCGCGACGACTCGCGCCAGGTGGGGCGCGGCGATCTGTTCATCGCCGTGCCGGGCACGGCGGTCGACGGGCGCAAGTTCATCGGCGACGCCGTGGCGCGCGGCGCGGCGGCGCTGGTGCTGCAAAGTGAAGGGAACGCCGAGGCCGGACCGCCGGCCGAGCTGGGGTTCACCGGTCCGGTCGTGATGGTGCCGAGCGCGCGGCGCGCTCTCGGCGTCATCGCCCGCAATCGCTTTCGCGCCGCGGCGGACCTCGAGCTCTCCGCGGTGACGGGCACCAACGGCAAGACGACGACTACGTATATCGTCGAGTCGATGCTGCGCGCGGCGGGCCTGGTGCCGGGCGTCGTCGGGACGGTCTCCTACCGCGGCCCGGGCGTGCCGGGCGGCGCGCGGCCGGCGCCGAACACGACGCCCGGGGCGCTCATGTTGCATGAGCTGTTCGCGCAGATGCGTACAGGAGGAGCAACGGATGTCGTGTTAGAAGCGACGTCTCACGCGCTCGCACAGGGGCGGGTCGCGGGTTGCGCCTTCCGCGTGGCGGCGATGACCAATCTGACGCAGGACCACCTGGACTATCACGGCGACATGCAGCGCTACGCGGACGCGAAGGCGATCCTGTTCGAGCAGCTGATCGATCCGGCGCGCGGCGTCGCGGTCACGTTCGTCGACGACGAGGCGGGCCTGGCGATGCGGGCGCGCGCGGCGTCGGCGCCGGCGCGCCTGGGCGTGGCGCGCGCGCCGCGGCCGGGCGCGGACGTGGTGGTCGAGCGCAGCGTGCTGGACGCCGCCGGGACACGGGCGACGTTCGCGACGCCGGTCGGACGGATCGAGATCGAGACACCGCTGGTGGGCGACTACAACCTGGAGAACCTGGCGATCGCGGTGGGGATGGCGGTGGCGCGCGGCCTGGGCGCCGACGCCATCGCGCGCGGCGCCGCCGGCGTCGCCGTCCCCGGGCGGCTGGAGCGGGTCGCCAACGATCGGGGGGTGCTGTGCGTCGTCGACTACGCGCACACCCCCGACGGGCTCGAGCGGGCGATCGCCGCCATGCGCGCGGTGGTGCCGCCCGGCAAGCGCCTGATCGTCGTGTTCGGCTGCGGCGGCGACCGCGATCGCGGCAAGCGCCCGATGATGGGCGAGATCGCGGCGCGCGGCGCGGACCTGGCCATCGTCACGTCCGACAACCCGCGCACCGAGGACCCGGCGGCGATCGTCGACATGATCGTGGACGGCGTGCAGCGGACGGCGGCGCCGAAGCTGGCCGCCGCCGAGCTGGCGGGCGCGGCGCGCGGCTTTCACGCCGAGGTCGATCGGCGCGCGGCGATCCGTCTGGCGGCCGGGGCGGCGGCGGCGGGCGACGTGTTGCTGATCGCCGGCAAGGGTCACGAGGACTACCAGATCGTCGGCACGACCAAGCATCACTTCGACGATCGCGAGGAGGCGGCGGCCGCGCTGGCGACCGCGTCATGACGGCGGCGACGGCACCGGCGCGGCGTTCGCTGGACTGGGCGGCGCGCGCCATGGGCGGCGAGATCGTCCAGGCGGGGGCGCGCGGCGACAGCTTCGCGGGCGCGGCCACGGACAACCGCGGCGTCGCCCCCGGACAGCTGTTCTTCGCGCTGCGCGGCGAGCGCGTCGACGGGTTCGACTTCGCGGCCGCGGCGAGCGCTGCCGGCGCGGCCGGCGTGGTGGTCGCCCGCGGGCGCGGCACGCCGCCCGGGTGCGGCGACGCCGCCGTGATCGCCGTCGACGACCCGCGCCGCGCGCTGGGCCAGCTGGCGCGCGCCGCCCGGGCCCAGTTCCGCGGCCTGGTCGTCGCCGTGACCGGCTCGAACGGCAAGACCACCACGAAAGAGCTGTGCGCCGCCGCGCTGCGGCCGCTGGGATCCGTCATGCGCACGGCCGGGAATCTGAACACCGACGTGGGCATGCCGTTGACGATTCTGTCCGCGACCGGCGACGAGGCGGTCTGGGTGCTGGAGATGGCGATGCGCGCGCGCGGCGAGATCGCGGCGCTGACCGACATCGCGGGCCCGGCCATCGGCGTCATCACCAACGTCGCCGGCGCGCACCTCGAGACGCTCGGGTCGATCGAGGAGGTCGCGCGCGCGAAGGGCGAGCTGTTCCAGGGGCTGGGCGACGGCGCCTGGGCGGTGTTGCCCGCGGCCGATCCGCTGATCACCGCGCAAGCCGCCCACGTGCGCGCCGATCGCCGCGTCACCTTCGACGGGCGCAGCGCCGGGACGGTGCGCGTCCTCGAGGTCACCCCGGCGGGCGCGCGCGGCGCGGTGGTGCGCTACGCGTCCAGCGACGTGCCGCTGGTGGTTCGCCTGCCGCTGGCGGGGGCGCACAACGCGGCCAACGGCGCGGCGGCGCTGGCGGTCGCGCACGCGGCCGGGGTGGCGCCGGTCGCGGCGGCCGCCGCGATGGAGAAGGTGACGCTGCCGCCCCACCGGTCGGCGATGATCGCCGCCGGCGGGCGCACCATCCTCGACGACTGTTACAACGCCAACCCGGCCTCGATGAGCGCCGCGATCGCCACCGTGGTGGGCGCGGTCGGCGGCGCGGGGGGCTGGGCGCGCGCGTTCGCGGTGCTGGGCGACATGCTCGAGATCGGCCCCGACGCGGAGGAGCGGCACCGCGCGCTGGGGGGCGAGGCGGGCGTCCGGCTGGCGGGCGTCGTGGCGCTGGGCGGGTTCGCCGCGGCGATCACCGAAGGCGCGCGCGCCGCCGGCCTGGCAGCGGACCACGCGCTGGTCGCCCAGACGCCGGAGGAGGCGGCGGCGGCGGTGGCCGGCTGGACCGCGCCCGGTGACTGGATCCTCGTGAAGGCCTCGCGCGGCATGCGCCTGGAGCGCGTGGTGGACGCCCTGCAAGGAGGTCTCTAGCCGCCATGCTGTTCCATCTGTTCAACAGGCTGCGCGAGAGCGTCCCCGGCGCCAACGTCTTCCGCTACGTCTCGACGCGCATCGGCCTGGCGACGCTGACGTCGCTGCTGATCACGTTCATCGTGGCGCCCTGGTTCATCCGCCGCGCGCGCGAACGCCAGCTGGGCGAGCTGATCCGCGAGGACGGCCCGGCCGGGCACGCGTCGAAGAAGGGGACGCCGACGATGGGCGGCGCGCTGATCATCATGGCGCTGTCCGCCGGCACGGTGCTGTGGTGCGATCTGCGCAGCACGCTGGTCTGGCTGGCGCTGCTGGTCACCGTCGGCTACGGCGCCATCGGGTTCGTCGACGACTACCTGAAGCTGTCGCGCAAGAACAAGAAGGGGCTCCCGGGCAAGGTCAAGCTCCTGGGGCAGTTCACCATCGGCATGGTGGCGATGATCTGGCTCTACACGGGTGACTCGCTGCCGGCCGACGTGCGCCTGCGCCTGGTGCTGCCGCTCGTGAACTTCCACCACATGTCGGCGACCGCCATTGCCTGGACGACGCTGCCGATCGCGGCCTACATCTGCTTCGCGGTGTTCGTGCTGATGGCCGAATCGAACGCCGTCAACCTGACCGACGGCCTGGACGGGCTGGCCATCGGCCCGGTGATCATCTGTTCGTTCACCTTCCTGCTGCTCGCCTACGCGGCCGGGACGACGCTGCGCGCCTTCAACATCGCCGAGTACCTGGGCATGGCGCACGTCCCCGGCTCGGGCGAGCTGGCCGTGTTCTGCGGCGCGATGGGCGGCGCCGGCATCGGCTTCCTCTGGTTCAACACCCACCCCGCCCAGGTGTTCATGGGCGACGTCGGCGCGCTAGCGCTGGGCGGCGCCATCGGCTTCGTCGGGCTGGCCACCAAGACCGAGCTGGCGCTGCCGATCATCGGCGGCGTCTTCGTGGCCGAGGCGGTCAGCGACATCATCCAGGTCGCCTACTACAAGAAGACGAAGAAACGCATCTTTCTGATGGCGCCGATCCACCACCACTTCGAGAAGCTGGGCTGGCCCGAATCCAGAATTGTGGTGCGTTTTTGGATCGTGTCGTTCGCCTGCGCGATTCTAGGCCTCATCACCATCCTCAAGGTGAGATGAGCCTTTGCATCTGGAGCTAACTGGCAAGCGCGTGCTCGTGGTCGGTCTCGGGCGGTCCGGGATCGCCGCGGCCCAGCTGTGCGCGACGCGCGGCGCGCGCGTGACCGTCACCGACCGGCGCGACGCCGCCGCGCTGGGGCCGGCGCTGGAGGGGCTTCCCGCGGATGTGGCGCGCGAGCTGGGCGGCCACCGCCGCGAGACGTTCACGGCCGCGGAGCTGATCGTGCTGTCGCCCGGCGTGCCCGAGATCCCCGAGCTGGCGGCCGCGCGCGCGGCGGGCGTGGCGATCACGGGCGAGATGGAGCTGGCGTCGCGCTTCGTGTCGAGCACGCTGATCGCGATCACCGGCACCAACGGCAAGTCGACGACGACCACGCTGGTGGGCGACATGATGCGGGCGACGGGGCGACCGACGTTCGTGGGCGGCAACCTGGGTGAGCCGCTGGCCGAAGCGGTCCCGACGCGGGCGGGCGATGCGCGCGGCATCTGCGTCGTCGAGGCGTCCAGCTTCCAGCTCGAGACGGTGGAGACGTTCCGGCCGCGCGTCGCCGCGCTGCTGAATGTCACCGCCGATCACCTCGATCGCTATGCCGACATGGACGCTTACGCGGCGGCCAAGGCGCGCATCTTCGCCGCGCAGACCGCCGACGACTTCGCGGTCGTCAACGTCGAGGATGCGCTGGCCATGCGCGCCAGCCGGGGCATCGCCAGCCGCCGCATCGGCTTCTCGACGGTCCGCCCGCTGCCGGAAGGCGGATACGCGAACGACAATCACCTGGTCATCAAGCTGCCCGACCACGAGCCGGAGCAGTACACCGGCACGCTCCCCTGGCTGGTGGGCCAGCGCCACAACCAGGCGAACGCGCTGGCGGCGCTGCTCGCGAGCCGCCTGGCCGGCGCGACGCGCGCAGAGGTGCGCGCCGGCCTGCTCGCGTTCAAGCCGCTCGCGCACCGGATGGAGCTGGTCGCCGACGCGGGTGGCATCGTCTACTACGACGACTCGAAGGGGACCAACGTCAGCGCGGTCGTGGCGGCCCTCGACGGCTTCGCGCGGCCCGTCGTGTTGATCGCCGGCGGACGCGACAAGGGCGGCGAGTATGATCCGCTCGCCGACGTGCTGGCCCGCGTGGGCCGGGCCGCCGTGCTGATCGGCGAGGCGGCCGAGAAGATGGACGCCACCTTCGCCGGCAAGGTGCAGACCGCGCGCGCCGCCAGCATGGAAGACGCCGTCGAGGCGGCCCGTCGCCTCGCCCGGGCGGGCGACGCCGTCGTGCTGTCGCCCGCCTGTTCCAGCTTCGACATGTTTCGGGACTACGCGCACCGCGCGGAGGTGTTCCGCGCCGCCGTCGCGCGCGTCGTCGCCCGGGAGCGCGCCGCGTGACGCCGCCGGTGAGGCCGCCCGTCAGGCGCGCGGTGATCCGGCGCGCCGCCAGCCCGGGCGCCGCGGCGCTGAAGGCGCGCGCGGAGGCGGAGAACGCCAAGCCGCGCAACCGGATCAAGGCCGGCGCGCTGGAGGTCTGGGCGTCGATCAGCGCCTGGCTCATGAAGATGCGCGGCGACGGCGCGGCCGCCCGCCCCATCCGTCCCAGCGAGGTCGGCGTCGACCGCGTCCTGGTGGGCGCCGTGCTGGCGCTGGCCGCGTTCGGCGCCGTGATGGTGTTCTCGTCGGGCGCGGTGTTCGCCGCCAAGAAGTACGGCGACTCGACCTACTTCCTCAAGCGCGAGCTGATCTACGCGATCCTCGGTCTGGGCGCGCTGTCGTTCGCCGCGCGCGTCGACTATTCGATCTATCGCAAGCTCGCCTATCCGCTCCTGTTCGTCAGCGTCGGGCTCCTGGCGGCCGTCCTGAAGATCGGCTCGCGCGCGGGCGGCGCCATCCGCTGGTTCCGCGCCGGCCCGCTCTCGTTCCAGCCCGGCGAGCTGGCGAAGCTCGCGCTCTGCGTCTATCTCGCCTACCTGCTGGCGCGCAAGGCGGAGAAGGTGCGCGTCTTCTCGGTCGGCTTCCTGCCGCCGCTGCTGGTGACGGGCCTGATGATGGGCCTGCTGCTCAAGCAGCCCGACTTCGGCACCGCCGCGATCTTCGGCGCCGTCGCGCTCGGCATGCTGTTCGTCGCCGGCACGCGCACGAGCTACCTGATCCTCGCCGCGCTGGTCGCCGCGCCCGCCGGCTGGAAGTTCATCGTGTCGACGCCGTTCCGGATGCGGCGGATGCTGGCGTTCCTCGACCCGTGGGCGTTCCGTCGCGACGTCGGCTACCAGATCACCGAGTCGCTGATGAGCGTCGGCTCGGGCGGCGTCACCGGCCTCGGCCTGGGCGACGGCCGCCAGAAGCTGTTCTTCCTGCCCGAGGCGCACACCGACTTCATCCTCTCCATCGTCGGCGAGGAGCTGGGCCTGCTCGGCATCCTGTTCGTGATCGGCCTGTTCGGCGTCCTGATCTGGCGCGGCCTGCGCACCGCGTTCCGCGCCCGCGACGTGTTCGGCAGCTACCTGGCGTTCGGCATCACCACCATGTTCGGGCTGCAGGCGCTGGTGAACATCGGCGTCGTGCTCGGATCGCTGCCGACCAAGGGGCTGCCGCTGCCGTTCATCAGCTACGGCGGCACCTCGCTGGTCATGAGCCTGTTCGCGGCCGGCGTGCTCGCCAACATCTCCGCCCGCAACCCCGAACCGGGCGACTGGGTGTTCCCGGGCGCGCGCCGGCGCGCGCTCAAGGGCGCCAACCGCCGGCTCGACGAGGGCCCGCGCGTCGTCGTCGAGATCGGCGACACGCCGCCACACCCCGAACCGCCGCCGCCGACCGATCCGATCGCGTGGGGGGCCGGCGAGCTTCGCTCGCCGAACCCCATCGCGGGAGGGTCTGGGAACCCTCCCAGGGTCCCCATGAACAAAGATGGTTGAATCGCGGCCACTGCGGGTGCTGGTCGCGGGGGGTGGGACGGGCGGTCATCTCTACCCCGGCATCGCGATCGCCGAGGAGGTGAAGACCGAGACGGGCGGCGAGGCTGTCTTCGTCGGCACGGCGCGCGGCCTCGAGACCCGGCTGGTGCCGGCGGCCGGCTTCCCGCTGGAGCTCGTGAGGGTCAGCGGGCTCAAGCGCATGGGCCTGCGCGGCCTGGTGCGCGGCCTCCTGCGCCTGCCGGGCGCGTTCCTGGAATCGGCGCGCATCCTGCGCCGCCACCGCCCCGACGTCGTGCTGGGCGTGGGCGGCTACGCCTCCGGCCCGCTGGTGTTCGCCGCCGCCCTGCTCGGCTACCCGACGGCGATCCAGGAGCAGAACAGCCAGCCGGGGTTCACGAACCGCGTGCTCGGCAAGCTGGTCCGCCGCGTGTTCGTCGCGTTCGACGACGCGGCCGCGCGCTTCGCGCGACGCAAGGTCCGCTTCACCGGCAACCCGGTCCGCCGCACGTTCCTGGAACGCGCCGCCACCGCCGCCGCGGCGCCGACCGACGAGGGCGCGCGCGCCATCGTGATCCTGGGCGGCAGCCAGGGCTCGCGCGCGGTCAACGAGCTCGCCTCGGGGATGGTGCGTGTGCTCGACGCGCGCGGGCGGCTGCCGCCCATCATCCACCAGACCGGCGCCGACCAGTACGACGAGATGCAGGTCAACTACGCGGCGCTCGGCTACGAGGGGCGGGTCGAGGTGCGCGCGTTCATCGAGGACATGCCCGCCGTCCTCTCCCGCGCCGCCGTGTGCGTCGCGCGCGCGGGCGCGCTGACGCTGGCCGAGCTGGCGATCATGCGGCGCCCCGCCATCCTGATCCCGCTGCCGACCGCCGCCGACGATCATCAGACCATGAACGCGCTCGCCTTCGAGCGCGCGGGCGCCGCGGTCCTGATGCCGCAGGCGCAGGCGTCGGCGACCCGGCTGGCCGATCTGGTCGACGAGATCCTGCAGGATCCCGCGCGGCACGCGAGCATGGCCGCCGCGATGGGCGGCCTCGCCTGCGCCTCCGCGACGCGCGATATCGTCGCGGAGCTGGCCGCCATCGCGCGACGCTAGAACTCAGCCGGCCGCGCGGATGATCACCTGGCCGCGCGCTTGCAAAGTCCCTGGTACCGCATCGCGGTTCCAGGCTAGAAACAGGAAGGCCCGTGTTTGGAAAGCGTAACGTAGCCATCCATTTCGTCGGCATCGGCGGCATCGGCATGTCGGGGATCGCCGAGGTGCTGCTGAACCTCGGCTATCCGGTGACCGGGTCGGACCTGCGCGACGGCGACGTCACGCGCCGCCTCGCCAACCTGGGCGCCGGCATCAGCATCGGCCACCGTTCCGAGAACGTCGCCCGCGCCGACGTGGTCGTCGTCTCCAGCGCGGTGCGCGCCGACAACCCGGAGGTCGCCACCGCGCGCGCCCGCAACATCCCGGTCATCCCGCGCGCCGAGATGCTGGGCGAGCTGATGCGCGTCAAGGAAGGGGTCGCGGTCGCGGGCAGCCACGGCAAGACGACCACCACCACGATGATCGCGGCCATCCTGGCCCAGGCGGCGTTCGATCCCACGGCGGTGATCGGCGGCAAGGCGCGCGCCTTCGGCTCGAACGCCCGCCTCGGCAGCGGCGAGATCCTGGTGGCGGAGGCCGATGAATCGGACGGCTCCTTCCGCCACCTGTTCCCGACCGTGGCCGTGGTGACCAACATCGACCGCGAGCACCTGGATCATTTCGGCTCCGAGGACGCCCTGTTCGCCGCGTTTTTAGACTTTGCCGAGAAGGTGCCGTTCTATGGACTGGTCGTGATCGGCGCCGACAACCCCGCGGCGGCGCGCCTGGCGCCGCTGGTCACCAAACGCCACACCACCTACGGGCTGGTGGCGGGCGACTGGCGTGGCGAGGTGATCGAGGCCGGGCCGCACGGGACGCGCTTCCGCGTGCGCGTCCACGGCAAGGCGCACGGCGAGGTGCGCGTGCGCATGCCCGGGGTGCACTACGCGGGCAACGCGCTGGCGGCGCTGTGCGTGGCGGACTTCCTGGGCGTCCCGTTCGCCACCGCCGGCGCCGCGCTGGCCAGCTTCGAGGGCGTCGACCGCCGCTTCACCATCCGCGGCGAGGTGGCCGACGTGCTGATCGTCGACGACTACGGCCACCACCCGACCGAGCTGGCGGCGACGATCGCGGCGGCGCGCCTCTACGGCCGGCGGCTGGTCGTCGCGTTCCAGCCGCACCGGTTCACGCGCACGCGCGACCTGCTGCACGAGTTCGCGCCCGCGCTCGCCGGCGCCGACGAGCTGCTGCTGACCGACGTGTACGCGGCCGGCGAGGCGCCGATCGCGGGCGTCGACGCGGCCGCGCTGCTGGCGACGTTTCCGGGCGGGACCGCGCGACACGTGTCGCGCGACCGACTGCCCGCGGCGCTGGCGGAGACGGCGGGCCCCGGCGACCTGGTGCTCTGCCTGGGCGCCGGCGACATCACGGGCGTGCCGACCGAGCTGATCACGCTGCTGGAGACGAAAGCGCTGTCGTGAGCGCCCCGCGTTCGATCGAAGAGGCGCCGCGGGCCGTCGTCGTCGACCGCACCCCGCCCGCCCGCGGCTGGTTCCGGCGGCGCCGCAACCGGCGCGTCCCGTTCGAGCGCCCGTCGCTGGCCGGGTTCATGGCGGGCGGCATGCGCGCGGTGGGCCGCCGCCTGGTGGTGGCCGGCAAGGTGGTGGTGGTGATCGGTGTCGTGCTGCTGTCGCTGCTGGCGGGCCGGCAGCTGGTGCGCCACGTGATCGCGTCGCCGCGCTTCGCGGTGCGTGAGATCCGGATCGCCGCCACGACGCATGCCTCCGCCGAGGAGATCGAGACGCTGGCGGGCATCGAGGTCGGCGCGCCCCTGCTGACGGTCGACCCGGACCGCGTCGCCGCCAAGCTGGCGACGCACCCCTGGATCGCGTCGGCGCGCGTCCGGCGCGAGCTGCCGTCCGTGCTCGCCATCGAGGTCTCGGAGCGGCAGGCGGCCGCCTGCGCGCTGATGGGGGCGCTCTACCTGCTCGACGGCGAGGGGCGGCCGTTCAAGCACGCCACCTTCGAGGAAGCGGACGGCCTGCCGGTGATCACCGGCGTCACCCGCGAGCAGTACGCCGCCCTCCGTCCGGCCAGCGAGGCGGTGTTCCGCGAGGCGCTGGCGCTGCTCGACGCCTACGGCAGCGGCCGCCCGAGGCTCTCGGAGGTCCACGTGGATCCGCGCGCCGGCTTCTCGCTGGTGCTGCTGGACGGCGCCGGCGAGATCCGCCTGGGGCGGGGCGCCACCGACGAGAAGCTGACCCGCCTCGACCAGATCCTGGCGTCGGTCGGCCCGCGCGGTCCGGCGGCGCTGGCCACCGTTTACCTCGACGGCGCGCAGGCCGATCGCGTGACGATCCGCCTGGCCGGCCCGCACATCTAGCGCATCAGCGGCTGCGCGCGGCGGCCCGCGCCGCCAGCCCCGATTGGTCCCAGGGCTCGCAGCCCCCCACCCCGCCAGGGCGGCCAGATCGCAAAAATTTTGGGTCACGGCGAAACGCGGCGAATATGAAGCACACGCATGCCCAGAAGATCTTCCGACATCGTGGTCGGGCTCGACATCGGCACCACCAAGATCGCCGCGGTCGTCGGTGAAGTCGGACCGGACGGCCTCGACATCATCGGCGTCGGCACGCACCCGTCGCGCGGCCTCAAGAAGGGCGTCATCGTCAACATCGACTCGACGGTGACGTCGATCAAGCAGGCGATTCTCGAAGCCGAGAGCATGTCCGGCTGCGAGATCTCGCAGGTCTACGTCGGCATCGCCGGGGGCCACATCAAGGGCGTCAACTCGACCGGCACCGTCGCGATCAAGGACAAGGAAGTCCGGCCCAACGACGTCGCCAAGGTGCTGGAGCTGGCGCGCGCCATCGCGCTCCCCGTCGACCGCCACATCATTCACGTGCTGCCGCAGGAGTACAAGATCGACGGTCAGGACGGCGTGCGCGAGCCGCTCGGCATGTGCGGCGTGCGCCTGGAAGCGCGCGTCCACATCGTGACGGCCGCGGCCGCCGCCGCCCAGAACATCATCAAGTGCTGCACGCGCTGCGATCTCGAGGTGCTGGATATCGTGCTCGAGCCGCTCGCGTCCGGCGAGGCGGTGCTGGAGGAGGACGAGAAGGGGCTGGGCGTCGCGCTGGTCGACATCGGCGGCGGCACCACCGACATCGCGATCTTCACGGACGGCGCGGTCGCGCACACCAGCGTCATCCCGATCGGCGGCCACCAGGTGACCAGCGACATCGCCTTCGGCCTGCGCACACCGCCGCACGAGGCGGAGAAGATCAAGATCCGGTCCGGCTGCGCGCTGTCATCGATGGTCGCCGAGGACGAGACGCTGGAGGTCGCGTCGGTGGGCGGGCGCGCGCCGCGCGTGCTGTCGCGCCACACCCTCTGCCGCGACATCATCCAGCCGCGCATCGAGGAGGTGTTTGCCTTTGTGAAAGCCGAGATCATTCGCCTCGGCTGCGAGGACCTGCTGGCGTCGGGCGCCGTGATCACCGGCGGCACGACGCAGCTCGCGGGCATGACCGAGCTCGGCGAGGAGATCCTGGGGATCCCCGTGCGGCGCGGCGCGCCCAAGGGCGTGGGCGGGCTGGCCGAGGTGGTGCGCAACGCGGCGTTCTCGACCGCGGTCGGCCTGGTGCAGTACGGCGTGTCGCGACAGGCGGGCGATCGTCCGAGCAGCGATCCCCCGAAGCGGAGCGGCGGCCTGTTCTCGCGCCTGCGCCGCTCGCTCTCGAACGCGTTCTAGCGGTTCAGGGACGCCGGCGGCGGGCGGTCGGCCGCGGCGCGCTCAGTTGCAGTCCACGCCGCTGGGCTGATTGCAATAGCGCCAGGGGTAGCTCGCGGACGTCTTGCAGCAGGGGCTGCCGCCGCAGTCCGCCGAGCTGCCGCACAGCGTCCGGTTGTCGTTGGTCGGACAGGGCGCGAAGTAGCACGACGCATCCTGGAGCTCCCCGTGAATGCCGACGGTCCCGCAGCACTTGAGCCCGTCGCCGCACTCGGCCTGGTGGTCGCACAGGATGTCGCCCTCGGAGCCTCCGCAGGTGAAGCCGTCGCTGCAGTGATACGTGCCGTTGCCGATGCCGCAGCAGATCTGCGTCGGCGAGCAGGTCGTCGATCCGCAGAGAAGCCCGCCAGCACCGGCGGAGCCGCCCGTGCCGGCAGAACCACCGGTTCCCGCGCTGCCTCCGGTCCCGGCGGAGCCGCCCGTGCCCGCCGAGCCGCCGGTTCCCGCCGTGCCGCCCATGCCCGCGGTGCCACCGGTTCCCGCCGTGCCGCCGGTTCCCGCCGTGCCGCCGGTGCCCGCGGTGCCACCCGTGCCTGCCGAGCCGCCCGCCCCCGCGGAGCCTCCCTGCCCGGACGTTCCACCCTTTCCTCCAGCGCCAGCGCCTCCTCCAGAACCTGCGGTGCCGCCCGCGCCGGCGGTGCCGCCGGTCCCGCCCGCCGCCCCGCCGGTCCCGCCCGCGGCACCGCCCGTCGCGCCGCCGGCCGCTCCCGCGGAACCGCCGGTTCCCGACGTGCCGCCCGTCGCCCCGCCGCTGCCGCCCGCGCCCGCGGAGCCGCCGGCCCCCGGCGCGCCCGTGCCCGACGCGCCGCCGCGGCCACCCGTACCCCCGCTTCCGCCGGCGCCCGTCGCGCCTCCCGTCCCCGTGCCGCCCGCGCAGGTGCAGGCGCCGAGCGTGTGGTCCGCCTTGCAAACCTGGGCGCCCGTGCGCCCGTCCGTGCACGTGCACGCCACGCTCGCGCCGACCGTGCAGCCTGACGGCGCGCTCGAGTTGCCGCCGCAGCCGAGCCAGGTCAGACCGCTCGCGACGACGACGATCGCGCCGAGACCCAGGATCCTTTTCTTTGTTTGCCGCGTCTCAGAAATGATCAATCTGCGCACGACGAACTTTATAACAGCGGCTGCGCGGAATTACGCCACCGATCCGCGCGAAAACGTGGTTGCGACAACGACGCAACGCCCTGCGCCGGCAACCTCCGTTCATTCGTTTGCGCGGGCCTGATTGCGGCGCGCGCAAATGATCTGCCGGCTACACCAATCGCCGGCAGACGGCGACCACCTTCGACACCAGCTCCTCCGGCGCGATCGGCTTGGTGAGGTGGTCGTTGCAGCCCGCCGCCAGGCAGGCGGCGCGCGAATCCGCCGTCGCGCCCGCCGTCAGCGCGACGATCGGACGCCAGAACCCGGCGGCGCGCAGCCGGCTGGTCGCGCCGAGACCGTCCAGCACGGGCATGCGGATGTCCATCAAGATGAGGGCGAAGTCCTGCGCCAGCGCCAGCGCCAGCGCCTGCTCGCCGTCGCTGGCGCGCCCCACGGTGGCGCCGGCCGTCTCGAGCAGCTTGCACAGCGCGTCCAGCACCAGCTCCTCGTCGTCGGCGACCAGGACGCGCAGCCCCTCGAGCGGACGGACCCGCACCGGCAGCACCGGCGTCTGCTCGCCGGGATCCAAGACCACCTCCACGATGCCGTCGTCGTTGCGCATGGGGACGGTGAAGCGGAAGATCGATCCGTCTCCCTCGGTGCTGGAGAGCAGCACGAGATCGCCGCCCAGCTGCTGGGCGAAGCGCTTCGCCAGCGCCAGGCCGACGCCCGAGCCCCCGAGCCGCTGCGACGTCGCGCGGTCGACCTGGAAGAACGGTTCGAAGATCCGATCGCGGGCGTCGAAGGGGATGCCGATCCCGGTGTCCTCGACGTCGATCGTCAGGTGTGAATGATGCCGCTGCAGCCGGAGGACGACCTCACCCTGCTGCGTGAACTTGATGGCGTTGGCGACCAGATTGACGACCACCTGGCGGAGGTGCTGCCCGTTCGTCTTCACCGTCGCCGGGACGCCGGGCGTGATCGCCAGCCGCAGCCGCAGCTGCTTGCGATCGGCCAGCGGCTGCAGGTTCTCGAGCGCCTCGCGCATCACGTCCACGAGATCGATCCGCTCCGGCTCCGGCTCGCCGTTGGGCTGATCCAGGCGCGACAGATCCAGCACGGCCTCCGTCGTCCGCAGCAGCTCCTCGGCGCTGCGCCGGATCCCGGCCAGCGAGCGCGCGAACCGCTCGGGCGGCACGCGCGTCGGATCGCGCAGCGTCTCCGCCAGCCAGACGATCACCGCCAGCGGCGTCCGCAGCTCGTGGCTGGCGTTGCGCAGGAAGGTGGTCTTCGCGGCGTTCGCCGCCTCGGCCTCCGCGCGCGCGCGCCGCAGGTTGGCGGTCACGAACGCCAGCTCGCCGACCAGGATGTTCATGCCGTAGCAGACCGCGTCCAGCTCGTCCTGCGCCTCCGAGATCGGGATCTGCCGCTCCAGGTCGCCGCTGATCATGACGTCCAGCGAGCGCGCGATGCCGCGCAGGCGCCGCCGCAGGCCGCGCGGCAGGCCGTCGGTTACTTGGCGTCGCGCAGCCATGCCAGCGCCTTGGCCTCCTGCGCGAACAGCTTCGAAGGGATCGCGGGGCGCGCGATCTTCAGGTAGACGTTTCCCATCGTCCGGCCGAGCGGCGTGCTGCGAACCAGCATCGCCATCGCCGCGAACGCGACCAGGCTCTCACCCATGTAGACGCGGCGCACCTCGGGCATCAGCGGCTTCGCCTGCCGGATGTCCGAGAGCAGCGGCTTGCGGTCGGGCGCGGCGAGGCGGGCGCAGGCGTCGAGGTTCTCGCGCGCGTCGTCGACGGTCTGGACCAGATCGCCGAGGCGCACCACCACGATCCGGTCCTCGAGGACCTCGATCTGGGCGGTCCGGGTTTTGACGACACTCACGCGCGCGACCGCTTCCATCAGTAGCACGGCCACCGCCGCGGGCGAAGAGACCCGGCAGCCTGCTCAGGTGTTCACCGTCGGGAAAGCTGAGAAAAAAACAGGTGAAAAATTAGCGTCGTTTGTCGAGTCATGGGATCGATTGAATGAGGAGATCCCATGCTCGAATTTGACGACGAAGCACAAAGTCCCGGCCGTCCCGTCATCAAGGTGATCGGGGTCGGCGGCGGCGGCGGCAACTCGGTCAACACGATGATCGAGGCCGGCGTCGAGGGCGTCGACTTCATCTGCGCGAACACCGACTGCCAGGTGCTGGAGGCCAGCATGGCGGGCACCAAGGTTCACCTGGGCCGGAACCTGACCAAGGGCCTGGGCGCCGGCGCCAATCCCGAGATCGGGCGCGCGGCCGCGCTGGAGGATGCCCAGCGCGTCGCCGAGACGCTGACCGGCGCGGACATGGTGTTCGTGACCGCCGGGATGGGCGGCGGCACCGGCACGGGCGCGGCGCCCGTGATCGCCCAGGTGGCGCGCGATCTCGGCGCGCTCACCGTCGGCGTCGTCACCAAGCCGTTCGCGTTCGAGGGGTCGCAGCGCAAGAAGAAGGCGAGCGCCGGCATCAACGAGCTGGCCAAGGCGGTCGACGCGCTGATCGTCATCCCGAACGATCGGCTGGTGTCGCTGGCGGGCATGAAGATGACGCTGAAGGACGCCTTCGGCATGGTCGACAACGTCTGCGTGAACGCCGTGCGCGGCATCAGCGACCTGGTCATCGCGCCGGGCCTCATCAATGTCGACTTCGCCGACGTCCGCACCATCATGACCGGCATGGGCCGCGCGCTGATGGGCACCGGCTACGGCAAGGGCGACAAGCGCGCCATCGAGGCGGCCCAGCAGGCGATCAGCTCGCCGCTGCTGGAGGACGTGTCGATCAACGGCGCCACCGGCATCCTGCTGAACATCACGGGCGGCCCGGACCTGACGCTGGCCGAGATGAACGAGGCCTGCACCCTGATCGCCGAGGCGGCCGACCCCGAGGCGAACATCATCTTCGGCTCGGTGATCGACGCGCACGCGGGCGACGAAGTGCGCATCACCGTCATCGCGACCGGCTTCAACACGCACGTGCACGAGCACCCGGCGCCGACGGTGGGCCGCGCACAAGCGCGCGGGCGCGAGGGCCAGATGGCGCTGCCGATGCAGGCCGCCAGCACGATGGGCCAGGCGCCGACCATGATGGCGCAGCAGCCCCAGGGTCCCTGGGGGCAGGTGTCGAACCCGACGCCGCGGGGCGGATACACGGCCCCGGCGCCGCGCGCGCCCGAGGCCGAGACCATCAACCTCGACGAGTTCTATTCGAGCATGGCGGACGTCCCGCCGGCCGCGATGGGCGCGGTCCCGGCCGCGCCGCAGCCGAACGGACCGGAGTGGACCCCGTCCGAGCGGCCCGAACGTCCGGCCGTCCGGCCCCAGGCCGCGGCGGGCGCCACCGCCCCGCTCGGCCGCCGCCCGCAGATGCAGTCGCCGCGCCCCGCCGACGAGCTGGGCGTCGAGGAATCGGAGTTCGACAAGCCGACCTACCTGCGCCGCGGCCTGTACGCGCCCGAGTAGGGCTCAGGCCGCTCGTCGACGACTCGAGCGAGCGCGCGCGCCCCGAGCGCGCGCGCCGCGTGCCCGCTGTCGGCGCAACAGCAGCGATGCGAGCCTCATGTCGTCGTTCGAACCGATCGAGCACGACCCACGCTGCCCCACCTTGACCGCTACCCGGAAGTCCTGCCGATTCACCAGGCATTCGATGGCGTCGGCGAGCATCGTCGCCGCGTCCGACCGTGATCTCCCCTGCGTGACGACGTCCAGGTCCGGCACCTCTGCCAGCCAGAACTTGCTGGTTCTGCTCTTCCAGATCCGTCCTTCGAGCTTCATGGGTTCACCCGGTTGGCCTTGGCCGTTCTGACGATCGAGCGCGCCGTGTGTTCGTCGATCTCCTTGTGCCTCGGCACAGCCTCGGTGACTTTACCATTCGTCCAGACTTCGTGCCGGCTCCCCTGACGGGCCAACCACCACCCGCAGTCTCGCAATTCCTTCTCGAGCTCGCTCTTCTTCACGACGCCGACGGGCGTTGTCGGTTGAATCCAGCCCCGGTTTCGGCGGGACTGCGCTCCGCATGCGGACCCACGCAACCACGGCGCAGTTGGCCCCGATAAGGGGCCCATGCACCTGACGCCGCTGGTCTCCGAATCGCTGCAGCTGCTCTGGCCCGCGCGTTGCGCCGCGTGCGACCAGACGATCCCCGAAGCGGCGCTGTTCTGCGCGCCGTGCAACCTGGCGCTCAACCCGCTGGTCGGGGTCTGTCCCGGTTGTGCGCTGCCGCGGCACGACGACCCGCGCGAGCTGGTCTTCGCGGGCAAGTGCTGCCCGCGCTGCGTCCGGGTGCCGCTGCCGTTCACCAGCGGCAACGCCTGCTTCGAGTACGGCGAGACCGTCGCGCACGCGATCGTGCGCATGAAGCACGGCAAGCGGCGCGAGCTGGCGCGGCGGCTGGCGCGCCTGCTGGTGCCGTCGCTGGCGGAGCTGCTGGCGCGGGCGCGCCTCGGGCCGGACGACGTCGTGGTTCCGGTGCCGCTCCACACCCGCAAGCTGCGCGAACGCGGCTTCAACCAGGCGCTCGAGCTGGCGCGTTTCGCGCTGCTCGGCCTGGCGCAGGCGCCGAAGCTGCGGCCGCGCGCGGGCCTGCCGCGCCTGGAGCGGAGCGTGCTGCACCGGACGCGCGAGACGCGATCGCTCGGGCACGCCAGCCCCGCCGTCCGCTTCGCGGAGGTCGCGGGCGCGTTCGCGGTCAGCGAGACCGAGCGGGTGCACAACCGGCGCGTCGTCGTCATCGACGACGTCTACACGACCGGCGCCACCTTCAGCGAGTGCAGCGAGACCCTGCTGCGCGCCGGCGCCGCCGACGTGCACGTCCTGGCCCTCGCCCGGGCTGTTTGACGGTGCTACGATGAAATTGATGTTCTGGAGGAGGCGTGAGCGTCGTTCGTTGCTCAGCAACCTGGCCTACAAGGCTTCGCTCGACGTCCTGCTTCCATCGACGCGCGCGGCGATCGAGAAGATGGCGGAGGATTTCGCGCGTGACATGCTGGCCGATCCCGTGTTTCGCGAGCAGCTCCGGCAGGAGGCGACGGCCGCCGCGCGAGAGATCGCGCGCAGCTTGAAAGAGGACCGAGAGGCGCGAACCGCCGACTGAGATCAGCCGCCCTTCAGCGCCGCGATCACCGCGTCCACCAGATCGAAGTAGGTCTTGATCGCCGGCGTCGCGCCGACGTTCGACGGCGCGGCGACCAGGCGCGCGTGCGCGTTGTCGGCGACGAAGCGGGCGGTCGTGCTCGGATAGAA
>DATBHU010000697.1:0-7828 GCA_036557265.1 Polyangia bacterium | reverse complement strand
GACCGGCGTGTAGCTGGGCGGCCCGGTCCGCGGCCTCGCGCCGGCGATCGCCATCGCGTTCAGCGTCATGTCCGCCGCTCCCCCTGCGCTCGCGACGCCGAGGACGGTGGTCGCGAACCCGCTCTCGGCCGCGGACGTGATCGCGGCGACGGCCCCTGTCGCGTCATCGGCGCCCGGATCGGCGCCGCCGGGCGGGCAGCTGGGTGCGCCCGCGGTCGCGAGCAAGATCAGCTTGGGCCCGGGATCGACCAGGGTCAGGAGATACGCCGCGGCGGCGCTCTCCGCGGCGCGGATCGGCGCGTTGCCGGCCGCCATCAGGCCGCCGTCCGGGCCGGTGCGCGCGGCGATGGCGGCGGCGATCGCCGCTGCGTGCCCGGGGCCCACGGAGACGGTGGGGAGGCTCGGCACGGCGCACCCGTCGATCGCGTCCGGGAAGATCTGCAGGCCCCAGTTCACCGTCGTGTCCGTATCCGAGACGATGCGCTCGAGCGCGGCGACAGCGGCGGCCCATCGGGAAGACGTGCCGCAGCCCCCGCTG
Source organism: Polyangia bacterium (assembly GCA_036557265.1). Classification (GTDB taxonomy): domain Bacteria; phylum Myxococcota_A; class Polyangia; order Fen-1088; family Fen-1088; genus JADGRB01. Next base: position 7,290 of record DATBHU010000697.1, on the reverse strand, counting down.
CAGCTCACCCCGCCGAGGTCGTCGTTCATTCCGGCGGATGCGTCCAGCAGGATCAGCACGTCGGGCGGGATCGGCTTCGCCGAGACGCTGTTGACGGTCCCGCACTCGGGCTGCGACGGCATGCCCGCGCTTCCCCCGATCCCGAATCCGCCTGTGCCGCCGGCGGCGTTGCCCCCGCCCCCGGTCCCGCCCCTCCCGACGGCCGCGCTCCCACCCCCGCCCGTCAGCGTTCCCGTGCCGCCGCAACCGGCGGCAGACAGCGCTGTCGCCGCGAGCAGCACCGACGCCATTGAACGCCCCGACCGCAACATCCGCACGGGATCAGTGCCCCGCCGGGGTGCGGATCCGGTCACCGAAAAGGGGGATTCAGACCACCCGGCTATCCGACTATTCGACTATCCGGCTACCCGACTATCCGACCTTGGCGCGCAGCGCCCCGCCCAGCTCGCCCGTCCCCACCCGCTCCTGCCCCATCGTGTCGCGATCGCGCACGGTGACGGTCTTGTCCTCCAGGCTCTGGAAGTCGACGGTGATGCAGAACGGCGTGCCGATCTCGTCCTGGCGGCGGTAAAGCTTGCCGATGGCGCCGGTGTCGTCGTAGACGGCGCGCAGGCCGGCGGCCTGCAGGTCGCGCTTCACGCCGCGCGCCATCTCGACCAGCCGCGGCTCGTTCTTCTTCAGCGGGAAGACGGCGACGGTGATCGGCGCCAGCCGCGGGTGCAGGCGCAGCACCGTGCGCGTGAACTCCTCGCCCAGCTTCTCCGAGACGCCGCGCACCTTCTTGAACACCTCGATCTTGTTGGCGGCCTCGTCGTCCGACAGCGCCAGCAGCTCGGGCAGCGTCCCGGGCAGGCCGGCCGCGATCTTCTCGGCCGCCGCGACCAGCCGCGCCTTCGCCTCCGGATCGAACGCCTTCGGATCCTTCTTGTCGACCGACTTGGCGAAGCTCAGCACCAATTCCTTCAGCTTCGCCGTCTCCTCGGCGGCCGGCTCTTTCACCAGCGACTCGTCGAACGCGTCGCACAGGAACGCCAGCGTGGCCCGATCGGCGCCCGCCGACGGCTCGATCACGTACGGCACGATGTGCTTCTTCTGCTCCTGATCGAAGTACTTGAGCTCGCCGACGGCGTCGGGGTTCTCGGGGCTGCGGCTGTGCGCCTTGAGGTCGAAGTCGGTGCGGTTCGCGATCCCTTCCAGCTCGCTCCAGCCCATCGGGAACTTGTACTCGATGTCGACGCAGCGCTTGGCGTAGTGGGCCAGCTCGGTCTTGTCCTGCTCGCGCTGGCGCAGGTTCTCGCGCCGCATGCCGAGGTCGACGTACCACTGCGTGCGCGCGTCGATCCACGCCTGGTGCGCCGCCTCGTCCTCGCCCGGCCGCACGAAGTACTCGATCTCCATCTGCTCGAACTCGCGCGTCCGGAACGTGAAGTTGCCGGGCGTGATCTCGTTGCGGAACGCCTTGCCGATCTGCGCCACGCCGAACGGCAGCTTCCGGCGCATGGTGTCCAGCACGTTGCCGAAGTTGACGAAGATCCCCTGCGCCGTCTCGGGCCGGAGGTAAGCCAGGCCGCTGCCGTCGCCGGTGTCGACCGCGCCGACGGTGGTGCGGAACATCAGGTTGAACGGCCGCGCCTCGGTCAGATCCGTCGCGCCGCACTTCGGGCACTTCAGCTCCTTGGCGGCGATGGCCTCGTTGATCTCGGGGAGGCCCTTCGGATCGCGTCCCTTCTGCGCGACGAACACGTGGTCGGCGCGCGGCCGTGCCTTGCAGGCGCGGCAGTCGGTCATCGGGTCGGAGAACGTCGCCTCGTGGCCCGAGTACTTCCAGACCAGCCGGTTCATCAGGATGGCGGCGTCCAGCCCCTCCATGTCGTCGCGGTCGTAGACCACCGAGCGCCACCAGGCGCGCTTGACGTTGTTCTTCAGCTCGACGCCCAGCGGTCCGTAATCCCAGGTGCTGCCGAGGCCGCCGTAAACGGCTGAGGACGGGAAGACGAAGCCACGGCGCTTCGCGAGGCTGACGATCTGTTCGAGTGAGGTGGCGGGCATGGCGCGGGGAATCTAGTCGATTACGCCGCCATGGGCGAGTGATGGATGATCTGGACCAGCAACCCCTCCGGGCCGAGGAAATACAGCGACCGCGAGCCGTCGCGGTGGGTGCGGGGTGCCGCCTTCAGCGTGACGCCGTGCGCGTGCAGGTGGGCCGCCCAGGCGTCGACGTCGGCGGGCGCGGCGACGGCGATGCCGATGTGGTCCAGCCGGCCTTCCGCGGCGACGTCCTTCCGGTGCAGGGCCAGGTTGTCGCGCGCGCCGTGCAGGTAGACGTTGTCCGGATCGGGCCGCCACTCGACCACGTAGCCCATGACGTCGACCCAGAAGCGCTCCGCCGCCTCCAGGTCGGCGACATAGAGCGCGACGTGGCGAATGCCCAGCATGGGAGGGATGGACGGGCGCGCTCCGCTGGTCATGGCGTCCCCCCGGCGCGCGCGACCTTGGCAATGAACTCCACGGTCTTGAGCGGGCCGCTCACGTGATGGTTGATGATCTCGAGCAGCGCCTCGCGGCAGTCACGGTTGACGTCGGCGGGCAGCGCGTCGGCCGTCGCGTCGGCGAGCGGCGTGCGCGACAGGCGGACGAGCGCCTGGCGCGCCGCGGGCTGCAGCGGCCGCCCGCCGCGCGCGCACGCCGTGCAGATCGCGCCGCCGCGATCCGGGTCCCAGCGGAACGCGACGTCCGCGCTGGCGCGTCCGTCGAAGCTGTCGCCGTTGCAGACGGCGCAGGTGTCCAGCACCGGACCGAAGCCGAGGTGCGCGAGCAGGCCGAGCTCGAACACGCGCAGGCGCTCGGCGCTGGCGCCCTCTCCGTCGAGCAGACGGAGGAACTCGGTCAACCAGTCGAACACAGCCGGCTCGACCTGGCGTGGCGCGCACAGCTTGCCCACCAGCTCGGCCGCGTAGGCGGCGTGCGCCATGCGGGCGACGTCAGCGCCGAGCGAGACGTGGCTCTCGCTCGCGTCGAAGCGCTCGAGCGTCGCCAGCTCGGCGCCTGCCCGCTCGCGCAGCGCCGCCGATCCGATCGCGCACAGCGACAGGCCGCCGGCGAACCGACGCTGGCTCTTGCGCGCGCCGCGCGCCAGCGCCGACACGCGCCCGGTATCGCGGCCGAACAACGTGACGATGCGATCCGATTCGCCGTAGTTCACCGCGCGCAGCACGATCGCGGGCGTGACGAGCGAAGACACGCCCGGAAATATACCGGACTAGGACGCGCGATCGGGGCGCGCGTCGTCGGCGGCGAACAGCGCCGGCGCGCTGCGCGGGCTCGACATGCTCAGCCCTTCGCCCGACTGCGGCGGACGGCGCAGCAGCAGCGACAGCGTGATGGTCGCGATCGCGACGAGGATGATCACGAACACCGCCAAGCCGAGCCCGCGGCGGCGGCCAGTCTCGTCCTCGTCGGCGACGCCGCCCGCGAGGCTGGGCGCGCTCCCCGCGAGGGTCGGATCGACGACCGGGCTCGACGCGATCGCGCGCGCGGCTTCCGTCTTCGCGTTCACCGCGCGATCGAACAAGCTGAGCGGGCGCGAGTCGTTGATGCCGACGGCCTTCGCATACGAGCGAATGAAACCGCGTACGAAAACGTGGGCCGGCAAACTCGAAAGTGCGCCCGCTTCGAGTTGCTCGATCGCGGATCGCGGAACCTTCGTCGATGCAGAGATGTCACCGACGGTCAGCGCTCGATCTTCGCGAGCGCGGCGCAGGCAGCTTCCAAAATGCTCGTCATCCATGGAGTCGACGATCTCCAGTGCTCGTCTTGTGGACGAGTTTTCTTTAACGTTTTTGGATAGTTACTGCCTAAAAACGCAGGCAAGCTAGCAGGGCGCGGAGCGAGCTGTCAAGGAAAGAATGATATCAAGGCCTTAACGGAACGCCAAATAAGTCCCCGAGATCGCTCGGCAACTCGGGACAGGCGCCCCGCGTCATACACCCCGTGCCGCAGCGTCCCAGATGTACTTGTGCAGCTGCAAATTGAGGCGCGCCGGCAACCGGTCCCGCAGCATCCAGGCGACCAGATCCTTGGGGTCCAGCCGGCCGTGGACCGGCGACAGCAGCACCTCGGCCCGCCCCGCCAGCTCGTGCTTCCGGATCACCTCGGTGGCCCACCGGTAGTCGGCCTCGTCGACCAGCACGAACTTCACGGCGTCGCCCGGCCGCAGACCGCGCAGCAGCTCGGGCCGGTTGCGGTGCGCCTCGCCCGAGCCGGGCGTCTTGACGTCGATGACGCGCACGACGGCCTCGGGCAGCACGTCCAGCGGGTGCGCGCCCGAGGTCTCGATCATGACGCGATAGCCGGCGCCGAGCAGCCGCCCCGCCAGCTCGGGGAGGTCCCGTTGCAGCATCGGCTCGCCGCCGGTCAACAACACCAGCGGCGCGCCCAACCGCGCGACCTCGGCCATGATCTGGTCGAGCGTCATGTCGCTGCCGCCGTGGAAGGCAAATGCGCTGTCGCAATATCCACAGCGGAGGTCGCACCCGGTCGTGCGGACGAGCGTGCAGGGCAGACCGGCATACTGCGTCTCACCTTGGATACTGGTGTAAATCTCGCTGATTCTCATGGGCGTCTTGCTGGGCTCTCTCGCGATCTCATCCTAATCGAGCCGCGTCTGTGGCGATCAATCGTTCGATCCGTATACTTGAAAAGTCGCCGTGAGCCACCTCGTCGCGTACTTCGGCAACGAGCCAGAAAATCTGGCCTGCGCGCTGTTTTCAGCGCGGGGCGCGCTCTATTCGAAGAGCTCGCCGGACACAGCGCCCGGACAGCGCCAGCAACGTCAAAACGACGGGTTCGGTCTGGGCTTCGTCCAGGGAGGCGACGTGCTGCTGCGCAAGCGGCCGCGCGCCGAGACCAGCGAGGTCGATCTCTACGGGCTCGCGCGCGATACGCGCGCGGAGGCGCTGGTCGGACGCGTCGGCCTGGCGCCCAGCGCGCCGCCCGAGGCCGCGGCCGACGCGAGCGTTCGCGCCGAGGACGCGGATCCGTTCCGTTTCCGGTCGTGGCTGTTCGGTTCGATCAGCGACGTCAGCGCGCCGGTGTTCGATGCGGTCCGCGATCGGGTGCTCGAGAGCACGCCGTCGTTCCTGCGCCGCAACATCCGCGGTCTGTCGGCCAGCGAGCACTTCTTCCACCTGTTCCTCGCGTTCCTTCACGACGCCGGGCTGCTCGATCAGCCGACGCCGCCGCCCGCGGCGGTGCACGCGGCGCTGCGCAACAGTTTGTCGTTCGTCGATCGTCTGCTGGTCGCCAGCGGATCGCAGTCGCTCAAGATCGCGCTCGTCGCGACGAACGGCCGCTGCTTCGTGGCGACCGGGTGCGCGTACCCGATGCGCTACCTGCACGTCGAGGGGATCTCCGACTGTCCCGTCTGCCACGCCGCCAGCGATCGCACGGATCCGCAGCGGAGCGGGCGCCGGATCCCGCACGAGGCGCTGCGCGCTGTCGTCGTCGAGGCCAATCGCGACGTCGCGACGCGGCCCGGCTGGATCGACATCCCGGATCGGTCGGCGTTGATCGTCGGCGCCGATCGGCAGCCGATCATCTCGTCGCTGTAGCGCCTACTGCCAGCGCACGCCCAGCGAGGCGGCCGCGCCGCGCGGGAGCAGATACATCGAAGACACCCATTCGCCGCGGAGGGCGCCGGCGAAGAGCTCGGCGCCGAGGATGACGCTCGCGCGCGGCGTGCAGAGCATCTCATACGACGCATCGAGCGCGCCGATGCCACCGTAGACGGTGGCGGTGGCGATGGCCGCCGAGGCGAACGGCGCGGGCACCGCGGCTTCGGTTCGGGGGAGCCACGCGACCGCCGCCTCCATTCGACCGCCGAGCGACAGCCTCTGCGCCGCCCCCGGGTGCCAGGTCGCGAAGGCGCCGGCGTGCGCGAGCCGAAGGCTCTCGGGGGTCCGCGGCGTCGGCTGACCGGGCGACAGGTCGCCGTTGAACGAGGACGTGATCAGCCCCCCGGCCACCAGGCCACCGTCGAAGGTCCCGCTGCGATATCCGACCTGCGCTTTCGCGCTGAAGGCGGGCGCCGACAGCACGACGTCCTGGCCGTCATAGCGAAATCCAGCCTGCGTCCAGCCGCCGCCGATGTCCGCCGAACCGATGATCCGGCTCGCCGGCCGCGCGACCGTGACCGCCTCGGCCGCTGCGGCGCCGTCCGCCATGGAGAGAACCAGGCACGCCAGACACCACCCCACCGCTCTCGCTCCAGACATGGAGAACCTCCGGCGACGAGCATGCCACCAGCCCGGGCGGGCTGACAGTGGCCGCCCGCACGGGCTCGCGGAATCAGGCGGCCGTCGGAGCAGGCGGCGCCGGCGGGGGCGCCTCGCCTATCGGCGGCTTGGGACGGCGCCGGTAGTAGACGAAGATCGTCTGGATGATCGAGGCGACCGGGACAGCGAACAGCGCGCCGACCAGGCCGTAGCTGTGCTCGCCGGCGATCAGCGCGAACACCACCAGCACCGGGTGGATCTTGGCGGCGTTGCCCATGATCTTCGGGTTCAGCAGGTTCGCCTCGACCAGGTGGATGCCGATGATCCAGGCCAGGACGGAGATCCCCTTCTGCAGATCGAAGTGGCCGGACGAGATGAGCGCCAGCGCGACGATCGGGACTGACGAGAGGATCGAACCGAAGATCGGGACCAGGCTCATCGTCGCGGCGAGGGCGGCGAGGAGCAGCGGGTACTTGACGTGAAACAGCAGCAGGCCGACGTAGGTGAAGATTCCGTTGATGATGCAGATGACGAGCTGGCCGCGGATCACGCCCGACAGGCCGCGGTCGATGCCGACGTAGATGCGGTCGTAATCGACCTGATACCGCTCGGGCACCAGCGAGCGCAGGAATCTCTGGATGCGGTCGAGATCGACGAGGATGAACGCCGCCACCATCAGCACCAGGAACAGGCGCCCGATGCCGAACACGACGCCGCCGATGAACTTCTGACCGTATTCGATGACGCGCCGGCTCTCGCCCTCGGTGGTCTTCAGGCGCGACGCCAGCCACTGCTTGATCGAACGCTCCCACTTCCCCTTCCCGCCCCCTTCCACGACATCGGTCGCCGGCGGCCCGATCACGTACCTGCCGTTCTCGAGGGGCTTGACCTCGAGGTTCATCGCGTCGAGGTCGATTCGGTACCGCCCGTTGGAGAGCGGCTCGACCACGATGGCGCGCGGCGCCTGAGGTTCGTCGGCGCCGGCCGCGATCTCGTCGGCCGCGTCGACCTCCTCGGC
>DATBHU010000696.1:0-4060 GCA_036557265.1 Polyangia bacterium | reverse complement strand
CGTCTTCACCTCGTGCGGCGTCAGGTTCTGCGCCTCGTCGACGATGATGAACTGGTTCGGGATCGAGCGCCCGCGGATGTACGTGAGCGGCTCGATCTCGATGTAGCCGAGGTCGATCAGCTCCTGGTAGCTGCGCCCCTTCCCGCGCTCCTGCTTCGACAGGCCCATCAGGTATTCCACGTTGTCGTAGATCGGCTGCATCCAGGGGTTCAGCTTCTCCTCGATGTCGCCGGGCAGGAAGCCGACGTCGCGCCCGAGCGGGAAGATCGGCCGCGACACCAGCATCTTCGAGTAGAGCTGCTCCTCGACGACCTTCTGCAGACCCGCCGCCAGCGCCAGCATCGTCTTGCCGGTCCCGGCCTTGCCGATCAGCGTGACCAGCTTGATGTCGTCGCACAGCAGCAGATCCAGCGCGCAGTGCTGCTCTTTGTTGCGCGGTCGGATGCCCCAGACGCCGTCGCGCAGCTTGCGCAGCGGCACCAGCTTCTTCCCGGCGCCGTCGAAGCGCCCGATCGCGCTGTGCGACGGGTTGTCGCGATCACGCAGCAGCACGTACTGGTTCGCCTTCAGGCCGTTCTCGCTGAGCGGCAGCGTCCCCTGCGCGTAAAAGGCGTCGACGTCGGCGCCCGCGACCGGCATCTCGGTCATCCCCGAGTACAGCTCGTCGATGTCGATCTGCTCGGCCTCGTAGTCCATCGAGGTCAGCCCGAGCGCGTCGGCGCGGATGCGCAGGTTGACGTCCTTGGTGACGAAGATGGTCGGCTCGTCCTTGGCGAAGTCGCGCACGTCCAGCGCGACCATCAGGATCAGGTGGTCCGCGATCTGGCTCTCGCGCAGCGTGGTCGGCACCTGGCGCGCCGCCGAGGCGACGCGCAGCCGGCCGCCGCCGCCGTCGGGCAGCGACACGCCGTCCGAAAGCCGCGCGCCGTTCTCGCGCAGCCCGTCGAGCAGACGCGCCACCTCGCGGGCGTTGCGCCCGCGCTCCGAGGCCTCCTTCTTGAACTGATCGACCTCTTCGAGGACGAAGATCGGGATGACGACTTCGTTGTCCGCGAACTGGAAGATCGCGCGGGGATCGTGAATGAGGACGTTGGTATCGAGGACGAAGTGTTTCACTTCGACTTCTTGGCCTTGCCGCGGCTGATCGTCACCTTCTTCATGACGACCTCGGTCTGGGGTCGGTTGTTGGGGCCGACGGCGACGTTGGCGATCTTGGTGACGACCGAGACCGGTTCGCACTGGCCGAAGATGCTGTGGCGGCCGGTCAGGTAGGCGGGCGGGCTGCCCTGGTCGGTGACGAAGAACTGCGAACCGTTCGTGCCGTGGCCGTCGCGCTTGCCCGCGTTGGCCATCGCCAGCTGCCCGGGCTTGTCGAACTTGAGGTCCGGCGCGATCTCGTCGTCAAACGCGTAGCCGGGGTTGCCGCGCCCCGTGCCCTCCGGATCGCCGCCCTGGATCATGAAGCCCGGGATCACGCGGTGGAAGATCAGCCCGTCGTAGAACGGCTTCTTCTCGGTCCACTTGCCGGTCTTCGGATCCTTGAACGGGCGCGTGCCGCGGGCGAGGCCGACGAAGTTCGCCACCGTGTTCGGCGCCTGCTTGTCGAAGAGCTCGCAGTTGATGGTCCCCAGCGTGGTCTCGATCTTCGCCGTCAGCGGGCCGCTGCCCGACAGCCCCTTGGTCGCCTGCTCGAGCGTGAAGTGCCCCTTCATCGGATCGTCCTCGTCCGCGCGGGCGGCGCCGGCGGCGAGCAGCGTGATCGTGAAAAGGAGAGCGAGCGACGTTTTCGAGCGCATGGGAAGAGGCCTCCGTGAGTTGACGCGTACTATTACCATCTTCCGGGTCCGCGTGCGCGCGCGTGGCGCATGTGGATTGTCACGATTCGGGCGTGCGGCCCACGCTGCCCGCGCGCTCCAGCACCGCGTCCAGATCGATCCCCGCCGCCGCGCGCAGGCCCGCCCACAGATCGCCGACCGCGCGCAGCCGTCCGGGCAACGTGCGGATCGTGAAGTCGCGCGGGTCGAGCTTGCCGTCGTCGAGCTCCGCCCACGCCAGTGGGGTCGACACGCCCGCGAACGCGCTGGCGCGCGCGCTGTAGGCGGCGGCCAGCGTCTTGCCGAAGCCGTTCTGCAGGCAGTCGAGGTAGACCGCCGACGCCGGCCGGCGCTTCACCGCGCGCTCGACCGTCGCGGCGTCGGGATGGCGCCCCGCCACCACCGAGGCGACCAGACGACAGAACAGCTGGCCCGCCTCGAACGGCGTCCCGGGCCGCATCGGCAGGTAGATGTGCAGCCCGCGCGCCCCCGAGGTCTTGAGGTGGCCGTCGACGCCGAGTGACGCGAGCTCGTCGCGCACCCAGCGCGCGACGTCGCGCACGCGCGCGAACGGCACCCCCTCCATCGGATCCAGATCGATCGCCGCGAAGTCGAGCTCGGCCGGCGACTGCGCGCGCGAGAACCAGGGATCCTGCGAGATCGACGCGAGCTGGACCATGTAGAGCAGCGTCGTCAACCCGCCGCCCACCAGCCGGGTCGGCACGTCGTCGCCCGCGATCGCCTCGCGGCGCACGCCCGCCGGCACGTCGTCGGGCGCGCGGTGCTGGAAGAACGAATGCCCCTCGATGCCGTCCGGATAGCGCCGCATCACCAGCGGCCGATCGCGCAGCGCCGGAAGGAGCAGCGGCGCCACCTCGAGGTAGTGGCGAAACAGGTCCGCCTTGCTGACCGCCGGCCGCGGCCACAGCCGCTTGGCCAGGTTGGTGATCGGCAACGCCGCCCCGCCCGGCAGCTCCAGGCGTCCGCCCCCGCGCTCGACCAGCGCGTCCAGCTGGGCGCGCAGCTTCGCCAGCGCCGCCGGCGCGGGCGGCTCCGCATCATCGGCGGCGCGGCCCGCATCGGGGAGCGCCCCGGCGCGCGTCGTCCGCGGCGCGTTGACGGACTCGATGCCGCGCGCTTCGGCCGGGAGGGTGTCCTCGCGCAGGCCGAGGAACGTCGGCTCGCGCAGCACGCCGTCGTCGGTGACGACGGAGAACCGGACCTCCACCACCAGCACGGGCCGCGTCCAGTGCGGCGTCTCGTTGGTGGCCGGCCGCTCGGCGAACGGGCAGGTGGGGATCTCGAGCGGCCTCAGCAGGCGCGCGATCCGGTCCAGCTCCGCGTCGGAGAAGCCGCCGCCGACGTGCCCGACGTAGCGCAGCCGCCCGCCCGGCTCCGCCACACCGAGCAGCAACGCGCCGAAGCGGTTGCGCGCGCCGCGCGGCTCGGTGTAGCCGCCGACGACGAACGAATCGCTCCTGGCGAGCTTCACCTTGCGCCACTCCCCCGAGCGCCGGCCGGGCCGATACGGCGACATCGCCTCCTTCACGACCAGCCCCTCCCAGCCGTGGGCGCGCGCCTCGGCCATCAGCGCGGCGCCGTCGCCGCGCGCCTGCGTGGACAGGCGGATCACGCCCCCCAGCGCGGGCGCCAGTGCCGCCTCCAGCCGGCGGCGCCGCTCGACCAGCGGCAGCGGGCACAGATCTTCGTCGCCGTCGCGCAGCAGATCGAACGCCACGAACGCGATCGGGTTCTCGGCGGCGCGCCGGACGATCTCGCGCGCGGCCGTCAGATGGATGCGATCCTGGATGCGCTGGAAGCCGGCCGGCGCGCCGCGCCTGTCGAGAGCGACGATCTCGCCGTCCAGCAGCGCGACGCCGGCGCGCCGCGCGCCCCAGCGCGCCAGCGCGTGCACCAGCTCGGGGAACTGCACGGTCTTGTCGTTGCCCACGCGCGAGGCGATCGTGACCTCCGCATCGGCGGTCTTCCCCTTGCCGCCGCCCTTGCCTGTCCGCTTCGCCGGTGTGACCGTGACGAGGGCGCGGATGCCGTCGTACTTCGGCTCGTAGATCAGGTTCGGATCCGCCAGCGGCGCGGCCGCGAGCGTCGCCAGCATCGGCTGAAATGCGCCGCTTCGTACCTTCCGCACCGCGCCGCGCGCTACTTGCGGGCGCTGCCCGCCTGGAAGTCGACCACCTGCCCGGCGCGCAGCCCGTAGCGCGCCGACAGGCCGCCGTTGATCTCGA
>DATBHU010000695.1:0-17387 GCA_036557265.1 Polyangia bacterium | reverse complement strand
GTTCGCGACCGGCGCCAGCAACGCCGAGGTCGAGCAGAATGGAACGGCGATGGGACGCGCGGGCGGCTCGGCGGACATGACGGGCGTAGGTTTCGGCCTCGCCTACTACATCGACTCCGCGAACGTCTACTTCCTGGCGTCGGTCGCGATGATGATCTTCGACCTCGAGGACACCACGAACTTCAACGTCTACCATTCGGACGACGGAATCGGCTTCCACGGCGTCATCGGCAAGGAGTGGTGGGTGTCGCAGAACTGGGGTCTGGGGATCGCGGGCGAGTTCGTCGGCGCGTCGCTGAAGGACAAAGACAACACGGGCGTGAAGTGGACGGGGACGTCGTTCAGCCTGCTGTTCTCGACGACGTACAACTGAGCCGGATCGCGGCGCAGCCGTCGTCCCTGGCAAACTGACGTCGGGCCGCGAACGCCCGGCTACTTGTGGGCGAGGGGGGTCGGGCCGGCGGGCGGGCCGAGGGGCGCGACGTCGCCGGTGGGCGGCGTCTGCGGCGCGCGCGCGACCTTCTCGCGCCAGAAAGCGCCCACGCCGCCCTGGGTGGCCGTCGACGTGGTCCCGCGCGACATCAGCTCCTCCTTGTCGAGGATGCCGTCGACGCGGCGGTAGGTCGGGTGGGCGTGCACGGCCGAATCCATGCGGATGGCGTCGCACGGGCACGCCTCGGCGCACAGACCGCAGACGACGCACCGCAGCTCATCGATCTCGAAGATCTTGGGGCGCTTCTCGATCTTCCCGTCGGGCGCTTCCTCCGCCACGATGGTGATGCAGTGGGCGGGGCAGACCGTCGGGCACATCATGCAGGCGACGCAGCGGACCTGGCCGTCGTCGCGCAGCATCAGACGATGCAGGCCGCGGAAGCGCTCCGGGTAGGCCTTCTTCTGCTCCGGGTACTCGATGGTCGCGATGTCCGTCTTGGCGCGCTGGCCCGTCACGTTGCCGAAGAAGTTCTTCACGAAGTGACGGAACGTGACGCCCAGGCCCTCGGCGATCGCCGGCAGGAAGGCTTGCTGGCTCAGGCTGCCCGGACGGTTGACGACTTTGACTCCCACGGCCATGGCGATTCTCCTATCGGCTCCAGGACTGGGCGACGAGGATCACCAGCGCCGTGACGACGACGTTGGCGATCGAGATCGGCAGCAGGCGCTGCCAGCCGAGCCGCAGCAGCTGATCGGACCGGAAGCGCGGCAGCGACCAGCGGATCAGCAGCTGGAACATGCAGAAGACGAAGATCTTGATGCTCCAGAGGAAGATGGTGAGGAGCGAGAAGATCAGCCCCTTCGGGATGAACAAGATGTTGGGGACGTGCGCCGCCAGGAAGCCGTCGATCGTCGTGCCCCAGTGCCAGCCGCCGAAGAACAGCGAGATCATGATGGCGCTCGACGTGACGATCTCCAGGAACTCGCCCAGGAAGAACAGGCCGAAGCGCATCCCCGAGTACTCGACGAAGTAGCCGATGATCTCCGGCTCGCCCTCCGGGATGTCGAACGGGGTCCGCTTCGTCTCGGCGATCGCCGCGGTCAGGAACAGGATGAAGCCGAGCGGCTGGCGGAAGACGCCCATGCTCCAGAAGGTCTCCTGCTGCGAGACCATCGCGCCGGGCTCGAGCGTCCCGAACACGAGGAACGCGCCCAGCACCGCCATCCCCATCGTCACTTCGTACGACATCATCTGCGAGCTGGCGCGCAGGCCGCCCATCATCGCCCACTTGTTGTGGGACGCCCACCCGGCCAGCGTCGCGCCGTAGACCGCCAGCGACGAGATCGCGAAGTAGAACAGCAGCCCGACGTCGAGGCGCGCGATCTGCAGCCCGACCGGCTGCGTGCAGGCGTTGCCGTAGCCGACCACCTCCCGCATCTCGCCCCAGCAGAGCGGCGCGCCGAACGGGATGATGGCGGCGACGATCAGCGCCGGCGCCATCGCCATGATCGGCGCCCACATGAACAGGAACTTGTGCGCCTTCGAGGGGACGTAGTCCTCCTTGAAGATGAACTTCACCGCGTCGGCGAGGAAGTGCGTGATCCCCCACGCCCGCACCGGTCCGATGTTGGCGCGGTTCGGACCGAGGCGGTCCTGCATCATCGCGGACTGCCGGCGCTCGAGCCAGGTGAGGATCGACGCCAGCGGCATCAGGAAGCCCAGCACCATGAACAGGATCTTGACGATCGCTTCGATGGCCTGGAAACCGACGGTGCCGTAGTCGAACAAGGTCAGCCTCTCGAGTTCGCGAAGCGGAGCTGAACGGGCAGCATCGGCCGGCCCCAGTCCGCGTCCTTCATGAACGGAAGTTTCTGCTTGGCCTCGGCGAACACCGCCTTGGCCTCGAGGAACTCCATGGTGGCGCCCAGCTTGCGGGCCAGGTGCGACAGGATCTCCCAGCCCGGCAGCGAATCGCCCGCGGGCGGAACCGCGGCGCGCACGCGCTGCACCATCCCCAGCCGGTTCGTGAACGTGCCGTCGGCCTCGGTCCACTCGGCCAGCGGCAGCGCCACGTGGGCCGCCGCCGTGACGCCGTCCTTGTGCGTCCCGATCGCGACCAGCGCGGACAGCCGCTCCAGCGGCAGTGTTGCCGCAGCCGGCGCGCCCGGCCCCTTGCCGAGCACGCCCTGCGTCCCGACCACGATCAGCGCCGTCACCGCGCCCGCCTTGAGGTCGTTCGACAGGTCCAGCAGGCTGCGCAGGCGGCCCGCGCCGATCGCCATCGCGCCGGCCGTGTTCGGGTTCTTGTCGGCCGACACCAGGATGTCGTCGCTCCAGCCCTGATCGAGGCCGGCGATGTACGCCTTGCCGACGTGCAGGTGATCGAACGCCAGCCGCGCCAGCGCGTAGAGATCCTCGTTGGTCGACTGGGCGTTGAACACCACCCCGACCTGGTTGGGCGTCGCCGCCAGCACCGCCGACAGCGCGCGCCCCGCGTCGTCGAGCGCGCGGTCCCACTCGACCGGCGTGCCGCCCGACAGCGGCGCGGCCAGGCGCTCGGTCTGCGTGCGCTTGTAGGTGAAGCGCCCCTCGTCGCACATCCAGTGCTTGTTGACGGCGGGGTTGATGCGCGGCACCAGGCGGTAGACCTGCCCGCGCGAGTGCTGCACCTCGACGTTGCAGCCGGTGGAGCAGCCCGGGCAGACCGACGGCATCGTGTACAGCTCCCAGGCGCGCATCTGGAAGCGGAAGTCCTTGGCCGTCAGCGCGCCCACCGGGCAGACGTCGACGGTGTTCAGGGAGTACGGGTTGTCGAGCTTGTGCCCCGGCGCGGTGGTCAGCACCTCGCGGTCACCCCGCTGCGCCATCTCGAGCTGGTGGGTCTTGGCCACCTCGTCGCAGACGCGGATGCAGCGCGTGCAGAGGATGCAGCGCTCCTGGTCGAGCACGATGTGCGGCCCGACGTCGACGACCTTGGCCTTCTTGACCTTGATGCCGTCGTTGCGCGCGAACTTCGCGTCCCAGTCGAAGTAGTGCTTCTGCAGCAGGCACTCGCCCGCCTTGTCGCAGATCGGGCAGTCGATCGGGTGGTTGACCAGCGTGAACTCCAGCATCTGCCGGCGCACGTCCAGCGCGCGCGGCGACTTGGTCATCACCTCCATCTTGTCGGCCACCGGCGTGTAGCAGGACGGCACCGGCTTCGGCTGCCCCTTCACGTCGACCAGGCACTGCCGGCAGACGGCGGGCGACGACAGCCCCGCGTGGTAGCAGAAGAACGGGACGTCGGCGCCGACGGCGTTGCACGCCTCCAGCAGCACGGTCCCCTTGGGGAACTGGTGCGTTTTGCCGTCGATGACGACGGTCACCATCTCGACCGGCGCCTTGACCGGTCCAGATCCCGTAGCTTTGATTGGGCCGGAGTCAGCCATTAGCGATCGCACTCCCCGCCGATCATGTTGATCATGCCGAATGTCGGAACGACGTCGGCGATGAACAGGCCGGGCAGCACCTTCTGCAGCACCGCCGTCGCCGCGAAGCAGGGCGGACGCACCCGACACTTCCAGGGGCGGCCGGTGCCGTCGGAGACGATGTAGAAGCCGAGCTCGCCGTTGCCCGCTTCCGTGAACGAGTAGACCTCGCCGGGCGGCACGTGGATGCCGTCCATGATCAGCTTGAAGTGGGCGATCATCGCCTCGATCGAGTTGTAGGTCTCGCTCTTGGCGGGCAGCGCGACGCGCGGGTCCGGCAGCATGACCGGGCCGGGCGGGATCTGCTTCAGCGCCTGGTCGAGGATCCGCATCGACTGCAGGATCTCCTCGACGCGCACCTGGTAGCGATCGAAGTTGTCGCCCACCGAGCCGATCGGCACGTCGAAGTCGAAGCGATCGTAGACCAGGTAGGGGTGGTCCTTGCGCACGTCGTAGGCGAGGCCGGTCGAACGGCCGACCGGGCCGGTGATGCCGTACGAGATGGCGTCTTCCTTGGTGATGATCCCGATGCCGTCCATGCGGTCGCGGAAGATCCGGTTGCGCTCGAGCAGCTTGCCGATGTCGCCCATCACCACCTGCACGCGGGTCAGGATGTCGCGCAGCTTGGCGTCGAAGTCGGGCGGCAGGTCGTAGGCGAGGCCGCCGATGCGGCAGTAGGTCGACGTCAGCCGCGCGCCGCACACCTCTTCCAGCAGCTCGAACAGCCACTCGCGCGCCTTGAGGGCGTAGAGGAAGACCGTGAAGGCGCCCAGCTCCATCGCGCTGGCGCCGAGGCAGGTGAGGTGGTCGGTGATGCGCGAGACCTCGCCGACGATCACGCGGATGTACTGGGCGCGCTCGGGGATCCGCTCGCTCACCCCCAGCAGCTTCTCGACCGCCATCGCGTAGCCGACGTTGTTCAGCATCGGCGAGATGTAGTTGAGGCGATCGGTGTAGGGGAACACCTGCGTCCAGGTCGCGCTCTCCGACTCCTTCTCGAAGCAGCGGTGCAGGTAGCCGATCTGGATGTCGGCGCTCGAGATGCGCTCGCCCTCGACCTCCAGCACCATGCGCACGGTGCCGTGCATGGCGGGGTGGGACGGCCCCATGTTCAGGGGGACGGGCTCGGTCGGCAGGTCGGGCGCGCCCAGATCCTCGGCGTCTTGAAATCCGAGGACGACGCGGCGGGCTTCGGTCAATTCGCCGGTGCTCATGCTCAGTTCCTCATTCGCCTTGCTCGGTGTGCGACCGGCGCACCAGCGGCTGGCGCTTCTCCTTCGGGTAGTCCTTGCGCAGCGGGTGGCCGACGAACTCCGGATACATGAGGATCCGGCGCAGGTCCGGGTGCCCCTTGAAGCGCACGCCGTAGAGATCGTAGGCCTCGCGCTCGTACCAGTTCGCGCCTTCCCACACCCCACACAGCGTCTCGATCGACGCGTCGTTCTCCGGGCAGCCGCCGTAGAGACGGATGCGATGCTTGTGCACGACCGAGTAGAGGTGCACCACGACGTCGAAGCGCGGCTCGGTCGAGAACCGATCGACGCAGGTCAGGTCGGTGAACATCTCCATCTTCGTGGTCGGGTCGTCGCGCAGGAAGGTGGCCACCGCCACCCACGATTCGCGCCGCACGCGCGCCCACTCGTTGCCGTGCTGCGAGCCGGTCTGCAGGATTTCACCGCCGCGGAACTGGGCCGCCAGCCGATCGAGGACGATCTGCGCCATGCGCCTAGCCCTTGCTCGCTTCGATCCGCGGCCGGATCGCCGTCGCCGGCACGTCGTATTCGGTGCCCAGCTTCGCGGCCTTCTTGGCCGCCTTCTCGGCGGCGATGACGATCTGGTTGTGGCCCTCGCCGCGCTGGATCCGCTCCTGCAGCATGATCAGCCCGTCCAGGACCTGTTCGGGCCGGGGCGGGCAGCCCGGGATGTAGACGTCGACCGGGACCGCCTGATCGGCGCCCGGCATCGTCGAGTAGTTCTGGTAGAAGCCGCCGGTCGAGGCGCAGACGCCGAACGCGACCACCCACTTCGGCTCGCACATCTGCTCGTAGATGCGCCGGAGGGCCGGTCCCTGCCGCTCGGTGATGGTGCCGACGATGATCAGCAGGTCCGCCTGGCGGGGCGAGAAGCGCGGGAACTCGGCGCCGAAGCGGGCGATGTCGTACTTGGGCGCCGCGACGGACATGAACTCCATCCCGCAGCAGGCCGTCACGAACGGGTACTGGAACAGCGAGAACTTGCGGGCCCAGTTGGCCGCCGCTTCGACCTTGGTTGTCGCGAAGTCGAGGAATCCCATCTTTCTACTCCGTTTACTCCCACCCGACGGCGCGCTTGCGCCAGACGTAGGCGAGGGCGACCACCAGGATGCCCATGAACACCAGGATCTCGCCGATGCCGAACAGCGACATTCCGCCCGCGCACGTCGACGTCGCCGCGTCGACGGCCCCCGCGCACGACAGATCGCGGTAGCGCAGCGCCCACGGGTAGAGGAACGCCGTCTCGATGTCGAACACCAGGAACACGATCGCGACCTGGTAGAACTTCACTTCGAAGCGGGCCCGGGGGCTGCCGATGACGTCCGACCCACATTCGTAGGGGACGTCCTTGGCCTTGTTGAAGCGTCGCGGTCCGATGTATTTCGCCAGCGCCGTCAGCGCCAGCGCGAACCCGACGCCGACCAGAATCATCAGCGCGGTGGCGAGGTAGTTTGACGTCATCAGGTTGCCGTCGGGAAGCTGGGCGAGACGGCCTCGCGATTTATAGATGGGGCGCCATCCCGAGTCAACGATGTCGAAGCCGCGACAAGTTGGCGGGAGCCCGTGGATTCATTGACTTACCCCGCGATGGTTTCTATACCTAGACGCGCATGCGTCCCGCCAGCCCGCGAGTCGTGATTGCGCGCGCCGTCGCGCTCGGGCTTGCGGCGTTCGGCTGCTGGTCGCTGGCCGCGTGCGCGAAGACGCCGACGGCGGGCCATGCGGCCGAGGCGGCGACGGCGCCGGCCAAGGGCGGCGCCAGCGACAGCCTGACCCTGCCGCCGGAGGTCAAGCCGCTCTACGACAAGCTCGACGATTTCGGCAAGAAGGTGTTCGCGCGCATCGCCAGCAGCGAGTCGTCGGTCTGCGGTCAGGCGCAGAGCCTCATCCAGTCGGCCAACGACCCGAAGGCGAACTGCCGGCGTTCGGTCAGCGCGCTCCGCTATGTGGCCAAGTTGATCGAGCAGGGCTTCACCGACTCGGAGATCTCGGAGAAGCTGGCGAACCGCTACCGCCCGGTCAGCGTCAAGAAGATCGACGTCGCGGACGCGCCGATGACGGGCAACCCGTCCGCCAAGGTCACGCTGATCGAGTTCGCCGACTACGAGTGCCCGCACTGCAAGCGGTTCCAGCCGGTGCTGCATCAGATCCTGGACGAGTTCCACAACGACGTGAAGCTTTACTTCAAGAACTACCCGCTACCTCAGCATAACAACGCGCGTTTGGCGGCCGAGGCGGCGGTCGCCGCCCAGAAGCAGGGCAAGTTCTGGCAGTTCCAGGACAAGCTGTGGGAGAAGTCGGACGACCTGACCCCGGCCGAGATCGAGAAGGCGGCCAAGGAGGTCGGTCTCGACGTGGCGAAGTTCCGGCAGGACCTGGCGTCGGAGGCGGTCAAGGCGCGCGTGCAGAAGGACCGCGCGGACGGCACGGCGGCCGGGATCCAGGCGACGCCCACCCTCTACATCAACGGCCGCGAATACACCGACGGACGCGATTCGGACAGCCTGCGCGAATGGATCAAGGACGCCATAGCGGGCTGATAGCCCTGCTGCTGGCGCTCGTCGCCGCGGTCGGCTGCGTGACGACCGAAGGCGCGGCGGGCGGCGGGGGCGCGTCCGCGGGCAACCAGGTGGGCGCGCCCGTGCCCGCCCTCAAGGTCGAGTCGCTGACAGGCAAGAAGATCGACGTCGCCTCCTACCGCGGGCGGGTGCTGCTACTCGACGTCTGGGCATCGTGGTGCGGCCCCTGCAAGCAGGAGCTGCCCATGCTCGACGCGATGGCGCGGCGGCTGAAGGCGCAGGGGATCGACGTGCTCGCCGTGTCGGTCGACCAGGAGCGCGCCAACGTCGACAAGTTCCTGAAGGGGCACGGCCACTGGGCGCTGACCATCGCGCACGATCCCGCGGGCGCCATCGCCGAGCGCCTGCAGCCCGACAAGATGCCGACGTCGTACGTGATCGACCGCAGCGGCATCGTCCGCTACGTCAACGCCGGCTTCGTGCCCGACGACGCGCCGGTCATCGAGAAGCGCCTCCTCGAAGTGGCCGGCCAGTAGCACCCTTCGCGGTCGTACCCGGATCTGCTCGGCATGCGTCGCAGCCGCTCAGGAACTGCGCGCGGGAGGGGAACACGACGTCCCCGGCGCCTCGACTTTGGCGCTTCACTCCGCCCGGGACCTGCAGGTCGCAAGGCGTAGCGACGCGTCGGGTTGAGACGGCCGTGGGCTGTGGAGACCCTTCCGCGCGCAGTTTTCGAGCCGGTCTTCGCGCGGCTCGTGCCGACGTTCGACGCGGCCGGGACGCTGCAGTCGTTCAAGCTGGCGTACCGACCCAACTGAGCCGCGGAGCGGAAGATCAGAAGCAGGCGATGAAGCCGTTGTTGTTCTGGATGTCGCCCAGCCGGTCCGGCGTCAGGCAGCCGCCGATCGGGACATCGGTGTTCGTCTGCCAGTTGCCGTTCTTGTCGCGGCAGAGCGCGCTCAGTGTCTGCGAGCCCGCCCTGAGCGAGATACAGGATTTCTGATACGAGCCGGGCGGGATCACGAAGGCGGGGTAGGAGTCCGTCTTGGTGGACGCGTTGTCCTGGAAGCAGCTGAGCGCGCCCCAGACGTTGTTGAAGTGCGAGGTCGAATCCCCCATGGAACACGACGAGAAGTCTGAGATCAGCGCCGGTGACAGCGCGCCGCCCGGAATCAGGCACTGAGCCGCCGCGAGCTTGATGCCGTCGAAGGTGATGCCGGCACAGGTGGACGTATAAGGTCCCGCCGGCGGCGTGAAGCCGAGGATGCTCATCGTCGCCGCGGCGTTCGACCAGTCCCGGTACCCGATCGGGTTGGGGTTGAAGGTCGTGCCGTTGATCGTCGCCGTCGCGAACTGCGAGTTCGAGTTGAGGTAAGCGAGCGACGTCGCGGGCGCGGGGAACACGCCGTTGGGAAGCCAGTTGCACATGTTGACGCCCTGGTAGGTGGTCAAAGCGGTCGTGACGAACTGGTTCCCGTAGACGCGAACGCACTTCTGCGCGACGCCGTTCGAATACTGAGCGAAGTCGGTCGCGTGGTTGTTGACCGACAGTCGCGCGGGCATCCGGATGGTGGTCAAGGTGCCGTTCATGTCGAGGTACCTGAACTCGAGCGATCGGTGAAGCTCCGCCGTGTAGCCGAAGAACGGCGGCTGCCAATTCCATGCGAACAACCCCTGCGCGTCGGCCAGCAGGGTCACCGGGACGGTGTGGGGAGTGAGAGGCGTAGTGGAAAGCTCCGACCAGGTGAGCCCGATGGTCTGCGTCGTCGCCGTGGTCGATCCCCATTGGCAGTTTCCGTTCGCGTACGGGACCTGATGCCATTGGTAGACGTTGGCGAGACCGCGGGCGACGATGAAGAGGTGCGCGCAGTAGTTCTGGTTGTCGGTCCCTTTGTAGGTGATCGTCGACGTCGCGCGGGCCGCCTGGCCTGCTGGGGTCATCAGGAAGGTGATGGCGTTGCCCGGGTTGTTGACGTCGGTCAGGGCGCTGCTTTCGGTGGTGGTATCCGACGCTGCGTCGGGCAGACCCGAACAGGCCGTCGCGGTCAGTAGGGTGAAGAGCAAGGCATGCTTGGCTGGGGACATGGTTTCCTCTTTTGTGAAGCCGGCCGCCCGGAACCTCCTCGAACGGCCACGTTGGGGGTTGGTTTCCCCTCTTCAACCCGCGGTCAGCGGATCCAGGGCAACGCAACAGGAACCCGTGATCGATCCGGCGTTTGAGCACGGAAGGGTCCCCTCAGCCCGCGGCCCCCTCGACCCAAAGCCGAGCGGAGCCCTAGACGACGGGCCCGTCGCCGCGCACCACGATGGTGTCGCGCGCCAGGCGGGGATCGTGATCGGGGTGGTCGATGTTGTAGTGCAGCCCCCGGCTCTCGGTGCGGCGGCGCGCGCACTCGATGATCAGCTGCGCGCACAGCGCGATGTTGCGCAGCTCGACCAGGTCGCCGTTGATGGCGACGTTCCAGTAGTAGTCGCGGATCTCGTCGCGGATCAGCTCGATGCGCCGCGCCGCGCGCTCCAGGCGGCGGTCGCTGCGCACGATGCCGACGTAGTTCCACATCAGCCGCCGGATCTCGTCCCAGTTGTGGCTGACCACGACCGCCTCGTCCGACGAGCCCGCCTCGCCCGCGTACCAGGGCGCGACGTGGGCGGGCCGCGCCACCTCGGCGTGGCGGACGTCGTCGGCGGCGCGCGCGGCGAACACCATCGCCTCGAGCAGCGAGTTCGAGGCCAGCCGGCAGGCGCCGTGCAGCCCGGTCATCGACACCTCGCCGATCGCGTACAGGTTGCGCACCGTCGACCGCCCGCGCGCGTCCACCACGACGCCGCCGCAGCTGTAGTGCGCCGCGGGCACCACCGGGATCGGCTGGCTGCGCATGTCGATCCCCAGCTCCATGCAGCGCTTGTGGATGTTGGGGAAGCGCTCGATCAGGAAGTCGCCTGGGAGGTGCGTCATGTCCAGGACGACGAAGTCGTCGCCGGTCCGCTTCATCTCGGCGTCGATCGCCCGCGACACCACGTCGCGCGGCGCGAGGTCCTTCATCTCGTGATAGCGGGGCATGAACGCCGTCCCGTCGCGCAGCCGCAAGATGCCGCCCTCCCCGCGCATCGCCTCCGTGATCAGGAACGACTTGGCGGCCGGGTGATAGAGGCAGGTCGGGTGGAACTGGAAGAACTCCATGTTCGCGACGCGCGCGCCGACCCGGTAGGCCATCGCGACGCCGTCACCGGTCGCGACGTCCGGGTTGGACGTATAGAGGTAGACCTTGCCCGAGCCGCCCGTCGCCAGCACCACCGCGCGCGCCGCCACCGCCTCGACGGCGCCGGTCGCCTGGTCCAGCAGGTAGGCGCCGAACACGGCGTTGGGTCCGCCGTACTTCGCGGTGGTCAGCAGGTCGATCGCCATGTGATCGGGCATCATGGTGATGCGGTCGGCCCGGCGCGCCACCGCCGCGATCAGCGCCTCCTGGATGGCCCAGCCCGTGCTGTCCTTGGCGTGGACGATGCGGCGCGCGGTGTGCCCGCCCTCGCGCCCGAGCGCGAGGTGCCCGGTGGCGTCGCGATCGAACGGGACGCCGAGCTGGTCGGCGAACCAGAGGATGTGGTCAGGCGCCTCGCGCGCGCAGATCTCGACGATGTCGCGATGGCAGAGGCCGTCGCCGACGCGCAGCGTGTCCTCGACGTGGGTGGCGACGGTGTCGTCGGGGTCCAGCGCGCCCGCCACGCCGCCCTGGGCGTAGGCCGTGTTGGCGTCGGCCGGGGCGCGCTTGGTCGCGACCACGACGCGGCCGTGCTCGGCGGCGCGCAGCGCGAAGTAGAGGCCCGCCAACCCCGATCCGATCACCAGGTAGTCGGTCTCGATCACGGGGGGCAAATCTAGCACCTGCCGCCCCCGGTGCGCGCGCCGCCGCCGCGGCTCAATTCTGCTGGAGCCAGCTCTGGAAGCCGTAGAGGACGTCCGGCCGGACGGCGATGCCGGCGCACGCCGGATCGAAGGTGGTGGTGCCGTCGGGCACGCCGTCCACGACCGGCGCGTCGAACGCGGCCGTCCCGTCGCTCACGAACTGCGAAACCCGCCCGGCGCCGTCGTACGACCAGTCACGACGGAGATCCGGCGTCCCGTCGATCGCGGGGCCGAGCCCGGCGCCGTCGATGTCGATGCGGACCAGCCGGCCCGCGTCGTCGAAGCTCCGCGTCTCCAGGCTGTACGCCTGCGAGGCCGCCGAGAATTCGCGTCCGTAGAGACGGGCGTCGTTCCACAGGTAGCGCGTGGACGTGTCCGACGCGGCCGCGATCGTGCTCTCGGCGTGCGTCGCGGAGCTCGTCAGACGTTCGGCCTCGTACTGGTACATGGTCTCCACCGACCGTGAGCCGTCGCGATAGATCACCTTGGTCCCGATCAGGCGTCCCGCCGAATCGTACGTGTTGGTCTGATCGAAGCTGTCGGGCGCGTACTCCGCGCCCTGCCATTCGTAGGTGAACCCGGTGAGCACGCCGTGCGAGTCGCGCGTCATCGATTCGCGCCATTGACCGTCGGTCTGGCCGTACTCCGCGGTGCGCGCCTGCTGGTCGAGCCGCCAGTACAGCGTGCCGAGCGTGAAGGTGAAGGTGGTGGCCTCCCACGTCGCGGTGGTCACCTGTCCGGCCTGATCGGTCAGCGTGCAGGCGCCGCTCACGACCGGAAGCGCGAGCGCGACCGGGATGCCCTCCGGTCCGGTTCCGGAGGGTCCCGGATCCGACGGAGGCAGGTGCCCGTCGTTGCACCCGAGGGCGCCCCCCAGTGTCAGTCCGGCGAGTCCGACGAATCCAGCCAGGGTGACGTGAAGCGAGCACCGCGACATTTCGGGCCTCCTCGATGAGCTGCCTGTCAGATTTCTGGGTCGAGCGGCCGCGTCCTGCCGTTCGATCGGCCGCCCGGCGAGCGACGGTGCAAGCGGTCTGCCATCGACGTGGGCGGCGTCACGCGCGGAGGCGCCATGATACGCTTGTCGACGGTGAAGCCAGCGCCGATCTTGCTGCTCGCGCTCGGGGTCGCCGCCGCCGGCGCCCCGCCGGCCGCGGCCGGGACGTTCTGGTCGCGCCAGCGCGCCGACGGCGTCGTCGAGTTCACCAACAAGGCGCCCGCGGGCAAGCAGTGGAAGGTGCTGTTCAAGACCGGGCCCGGCAAGGCGGGGGCGCTGCGCGGGTCGACTGACATCGTTCCGCCGCGCGACACCGCTCCCGCCCGCTTCACCCGCTACGATCGCGACATCCGCGACAGCCAGGCGTTCTACGGCATCCCGGAAGCGTTCATGCGCGCGGTCATCAAGACCGAGTCGGACTACGATCCGAACGTGGTCTCCAGCGTGGGGGCGCAGGGCCTGATGCAGCTGCTGCCGGGGACGGCGCGGCAGATGGGCGTCATCAACAGCTTCGACCCGCGCCAGAACATCATGGGCGGCGCGCGCTACCTGCAGGTGCTGGCGCGGCGGTTCTGCCACACGCAGGCGGCGACCGACGACGCCCAGCGCCCGGCCGGGCGGCTGACGGTCTGCTCGCCGGACGAGAAGATCAAGGTGGTCGCCGCCTACCACGCCGGCCCGGGCGCCGTGGAGAAGTACGGCGGCATCCCGCCCTACGAGACGACGCGGATGTACGTCGGCATGGTGATGCGCCGCTACGAGCAGTACCGGGCGGTCGCCGGCGACGGCGCGCAAGATCGGTAGCGGCGCGCGCCCCGATTTTGCGGCATTATCGGGCAGCGCGCATGCAACCGTCGACGTCCCATCTCGCCTCCGCGGGCGAGCTCGTGGCCGCGAAGCGCTTCGGCGAGGCCGAGGGTGAGATCCTGCGCGCGCTGTCCGACGCGCCGAAGAACGTGCAGGCGCTGAACCTGCTGGCGCTGGTGCGCTACAAGCTCGGTCGGCTGGAGGACGCGCACGCCACCTACCGCGAGATCGCGGGGGCCTCGCCGCAGGATGCGCGGGCGCGGCGCAACCTCGGGCTGATCGCGCTCAAGCTGGGGCGCGTCGACGAGGCGTTGCCGGAGCTGGAGATGGCGGTCCGTCTCACGCCCGGCGACGAGCGCGCCTGGAGCTACCTCGGCTACGCGTACGCCAAGAAGGGCGAGGTGGTCGAGGCGGCGGCCGCCTTCCGGCGCGCCGGGCAGGACGCGCTGGCCCTCGAGCTCGAGCACGCGGCGACCGTGCGCCGGCCGCCCACGCCGTCGCTGCGCTATCCGATGGTCGCGCCCGGCGACGGAGAACCGGGGACGCTGGTCGAGGGGCGCGCCGGCACGCCGCCGCTGCCGTCGCCGCCCGCGCCTCCGGCGCCTCGCCGGGCGACCACCGTCGGCGCGCACGCGCTGGCGCCACCGCTGCCGCCGCCGCTGGAGGACGCCGCCTCGCGCCTCGGGATCGGGACCATCGACGCGCCGGGCGAGGTCGTGGCCGAGGCGGCGCGCGCCATCGAGGCGACGCCGGTGCCGCTGCTGGCGTTCGTGCTGTCGCGGCTCGGACAGGCGCCCGCGCCGGCGATCCCGAGCGGCGCGCTGCGCCTCTCCATCGTCGACGAGGCGCACGTGCGCGCGGACGGCGTGCTGGCGGGCGCGGGCAACCTGACGTGGGCGCCGGCGTTCCGGCGCTCGCAGGGGCGGCACACGACCGAGCGGCTGGGGCCCGAGGGTGGACGTTTCTTCCGGTTGACCGGCGCGGGCGACGTCTGGATCGCGGGCGCGCCGACGCGCTGGCTGCCGGTGTCGCTGACCGAGGACGTGCTCTACGTGCGCGAGGATCGCGTGCTGGCCTTCGACGGCACGCTGTCGTGGGAGACGGGCACCGTCCCCGGGGCCGATCTGCGCATGCTGCAGTTCCGCGGCCGCGGCGTCGTCGCGCTGTCGCTGGGCGACGCGCCCGTGGCGATCAAGGTGACCGAGGATCGGCCGACGTTGCTGGCGGGCGCGCGCCTGGTGGGCTGGGTGGGGCGGCTGGTCCCGCACGGCGCGCCCGTGTCGAGAACGACGACGGGCGGCACGGCGACCGATCCGGCGCCGTTCCAGATCGTCTGTCAGGGCGAGGGCGTCGTGCTGCTGGATACGCCGAAGGGCTAGGGCGAGGGCGAGGCGAACCATGCCGTCCAATCTGCGGCGCGAGGTGACCAACCTGCCCAACCTGGTGACGATGGGGCGCGTGGTGGTGATCCCGCTGGTGCTCTACTTCATGGACAACTTCAACCCGCTGCGGACGTTCATCGCCAGCCTTCTCTACCTGGTGGCGGCGGCGGGCGACTTCCTCGACGGGTACCTGGCGCGCAGCCGCGGGCAGGTGAGCATGCTCGGGAAGTTCCTGGACCCGCTGGCGGACAAGCTGATCGTCAACGCCGTGCTCGTCTACATGGTGGCGCTCGGGCGCGTCGAGGCGTGGATCGTGGTGGTGCTGATCGCCCGCGATCTCGCCGTCAACGGCCTGCGCAGCATCGCCTCGGCGCAGGGGCTGGTGATCTCCGCCAGCGACGGCGGCAAGATCAAGACGGCGCTGCAGCTGGTCGCGATCGTCCTGCTGCTGATTCACTTCCGCTATCCGGCGCTCGGCGTCGGCATCCTGGTCGACTACCACAAGGCCGGGTGGTGGCTGCTGCTGATCTCGACGATCATGTCGCTCTACTCCGGCGCCGACTACATGCGGCACTTCCTGTCGGCGGCGCTGAAACAGTCGCGCGCGTCGACGTGATCGCGCTCCCGGCGGTCGGGCTGGCGCCGGACGAGGCGGCGCGCCGCGCGTCCGCGCGGCCGGGGGCGTTCTGGCTGGCGGCGCCGGCCCCGGACGAGGTCGGCGTCGCCCGCGACTTCGTCGGTGCCGGGCCGGTGCGGGTGGTGCGCGGCGATTCGCCCGGCGCGCTGGCGCGGGTCGAGCAGGCGTGGGCGGAGGCGCGCGCGGCCTGGCGGGCGGAAGGCGCGCCGCCGCCGGCCGGGATCCCCGCGGCGGTCGGCTGGTTCTCCTACGATCTCGGGCGCGCGTTCGTCGGCTTGCCGGCGCGGGCGGCGGCCGGCGGCGACGGCGCGGCGTGGCCCGCCGTCGAGATGCATTTTCACGACGCGGTCTGGGTCCGCGACGCGGGCGGGGCGGCGACGATCTTCGCCCAGGACGCGGCCGCGGCGCGCCGGCTGGCGGAGCGGCTCGCGACGCCGGCGCCCGCCGCGGCCAGCGACGGGCTGCGGCTCGGGGCGCTGCGCCCCGACCACCCGGACGAGCTTTTCCTGGACGGCGTGCGCCGGGTGCTGGAGTACCTGCGCGCGGGCGACGCCTACCAGGTCAACCTCTCGCGGCGCCTGTCCGCCGCCTGCCCGTCGGCGAGCGGGGTGAGCGGGGGCGACGGCGCGACGGCGGTGGCGCTGGCGGCGGCGCTGCGCGCGCGCGCCCCGGCGCCGCACGCGGCGCTGATCGCGGCGGCGGACGGCGACGGCGCGCTGGTCGGCAATTCGCCCGAGCGCTTCCTGGCGGTCGGGCTGGACGGCCGCGTCGAGACCTGCCCGATCAAGGGGACGCGCTCGCGGGGCGGCACGCCCGAGGCGGACCGGGCGGCGGCGGCGGCGCTGGCGGCGGCGGCGAAGGATCGCGCCGAGCACGTCATGATCGTCGATCTCGAGCGCAACGATCTGGGCCGCGTCTGCCGCACGGGCAGCGTCGAGGTCGCCTCGCTCGCGCGCGTCGTCGCGCTGCCGACCCTGTTTCACCTGGTCAGCACGGTGCGCGGCCGCCTGCGCCCGGAGGTCGGCCTGGGCGCGCTGCTGGAGGCGACGTTCCCGGGCGGCTCGATCACCGGCGCGCCCAAGCGGCGCGCCATGCAGATCATCGACGAGCTCGAGCCGGCTACGCGCGGCCCCTACACGGGCGCGACGGGGTGGCTGGGCGCGGCCGGCGACCTGGACCTGGCGATCGCGATCCGGACCGCGATCGTGCGGGGCGGGCGCCTGTCGCTGTCGGTGGGCGGCGGCGTCGTCGCCGATTCGACGCCGGAAGGCGAGCTGGCCGAGACCGAGGTGAAGGCGCGCGCCTTCGCGGCGCTGTGCGGCGCCGCCGGTTGAGGCGCGCGCGGGCGTGTGCGGCGGGTCCTTACGGTCCCCGAATGCATGACTAGGTTTTTCCCCGAGGTGCCAACATGAGCCTCGAAACATTTCTGATCTGGATCGTCGTCGGGTTGATCGCGGGCTGGCTCGCGTCAGCCGTGGCGGGCGGCGGTTACGGCGTCATCGGCGACATCGTCATCGGCATCGTGGGCGCCTTCATCGGCGGCTTCATCTTCCGGGGACTGCACATCCACGTGCCGTGGGGCGGGATTCCCGGGACGATCCTGGTCGCCTTCATCGGGGCGCTGGTGCTGCTGGTGATCCTGCGGGTGATCCGCTCGGCGACGACCGGGACGCGCTGGTAGCGGGCGCGTTTTCGATCTTGCCCGTGGCCTGCTATACCGAGGCGGGCCACGGGGGAGAACAAGCGTGTTCGTCGGTCACTATGGTGTGTCGCTCGCCGCGAAGCGCTGGGCGCCCTCGCTGTCGCTGGGGTGGCTGTTCCTGGCGGTGCAGATGCTGGACGTCCTGTTCGCGAGCTTCGTCCTGGTCGGTGTCGAGAAGCTGGCGATCGTTCCGGGCTTCACGGCGTACAACCCTTACGACCTCATCTTCATGCCGTATTCGCACAGCCTGGTCGGGGCGCTCGTCTGGAGCGTGGTGTTTGGCCTG
>DATBHU010000694.1:0-2012 GCA_036557265.1 Polyangia bacterium | reverse complement strand
TTTCAGCCGTGCACGGAGAAGTGCTCTGTCGATGCTAGATAGGCTGGTGAGCGAATTCGAGACGGCCCGAAACTTGGTAAATGACCTCGACGCCGTTTTGGAGAGAGCGGCGGCAGCAGGTTAGCAGGGTCGTCCAGCCGGCCGAACGGTGCTCCTAGCGGTCGGTATTGGGGCTTGCATTTGCTTGGCAGACCGTTGGCACAGAGTTCGCCGTATGTCACTCAGGAGAGCCACACTGAAGCGGCCGTACATCGGCTTCGACCGGGGCGGCCGGTGTCCTACTCGGCAAGGCCGAACAGCATCATGAACCAGAGATGGTTCACGGCCTCGCTGTAGTCCGGATCGAAGTTGAAGTCGCCGCGGTTCCAGGCGGCGATGAACTCCTCGCCGCTCATGTTCAGATAGCGGCGGGCGTGCTCGTCGAACAGCGCCGCGCCTCTTCCGAACTCAGAAACTTGACCTTCGGCAGCCGCGGCTCACGGCGGCGGATCGCTTTGGGTTGCGTTGCTTTGACCGCTGGTATCGTCACCCACGAGTGAGTCGTGCGCGTCTGCTTGCAGTGTGCTGTGCGCCGCGCCTCAGGCGTGCGGAAAGGGCCAGCGGGGCGCCAGCGCCTCGTTTTCGGCGGCGCTCTGGGCGGGCACGGGCAGGGTGCTGGACTGCGGCGCGTCGGTGGGCCAGGAGTGCAGGCCGTGGTCCAGGCCGGGGAAGGCTTCGCGGCGGTAGGCGCGCTGCTGGAACTCCAGCAGGGCGCTCTCGGGTATGCGGTAGCCCATGCGGCCGCCGGGCTCGGCGCGCAGTTGCCCTTCCTTGATCAGGTCCAGCACGTTGTCAACACGCATCAGCAGGCGGCCGGCCACCTGGCCCGGCGACAGGTAGCGCTCGCCCTGCTCACGCGGCAGCGGCGTCGATTCGACGGTCACGGCTCGCCTCCGGCATCGGGAGGATAGCGGCACGATCAGAAACGGCGGCCCGCCGGCCGCCGTACTGAATGCTGGGGTCTGCGTGCTGCGGCGCGCTCGGCGGGACTCGAACCCACGACCTTCAGGTCCGCAACCTGACGCTCTATCCGACTGAGCTACGAGCGCACGTCTCCGTGCGATGCCCTTCTTGCCTCACAACCAGACCGGTGCCGAAGGGGAGATTTGAACTCCCACGAGCGTAAAGCTCACTACACCCTGAATGTAGCGCGTCTGCCGGTTCCGCCACTTCGGCTTGCTCGCCAGCCCGGCTGGTGGGCGACACTGGACTCGAACCAGTGACCTCTTCGGTGTGAACGAAGCGCTCTAACCAACTGAGCTAGCCGCCCGCGCCCTGCTGGCCTGCAAGAGTTTATGCTAGCCCAGCCCTGTGATCGGGTCAACCCCACGTGCCCGAAAGGGATTGTGCCCGCCCTCACAAGGGTGAGAGAATCCTTTGAACGTAGCCCAAATTCGACTTGAAAGCCAGAAAACCAGCGCATACAATGCGCGGAGTCTCAGATAGGAACCCGCTATGGTGTACCAAACCGACGAACTCGCCCGCATGCGCCGGCAGCGCAGCGAACAGGCGATCAAGGCTGCCATGCAGAGCCGCTGGGAGGAGGCGGTTCAGCTCAACCAGCAGATCATCGAGATGACCCAGGGCCGCGACGGCGACGCCTTCAACCGCCTCGGCCGCGCCCTGATGGCGATCGGCCGCTACCGCGACGCGCGCGAGGCGTACGGCCGCGCCCTGCAGATCGACCCAACCAACCAGATCGCGCGCAAGAACTACGCCTCACTGCAGCAGAAGGCGCAAGACGAGGCGCCTTCGGCGCCGCGCGACTACGTCGACCCGCGCCTCTTCGTCGAAGAGACGGGCAAGACCGGCGTCACGGCGCTGGTACGTCCGCAGCGCGAGGCGCTGAGCCATATGACCGCCGGCGAGCGCGTGGTGCTACGCCGCGACGGCAACCAGCTCTTCGCCGACAACGCCGCCGGCGATCTGCTCGGCCAGATCGAGCCGCGCCTCGCCCTGCGCCTGTTGCGCTT
>DATBHU010000693.1:0-17065 GCA_036557265.1 Polyangia bacterium | reverse complement strand
GAGATCCTCGACGGCGGATTGAAGCGACTGCGCGAGAAGCGGCGCGAGGCGAAGAGCGAGGCGAAGCTCGAGGCCAAGGCCGCCGACCAGCGCGTCGCCGCGAACGGCAACGGCAACGGTAACGGCACTTCCAACGGCGCCAACGGCAACGGCAACGGCGGCGCCGAGAAGACTCCGGCTCCGACGACGATCGCGACCACGCCCGCCGGCGACGACGAATCAAACCCCCAGCCGGAATGAGAGCGCGCCTCCGCGATCTCGGGTTCTCCATCGGGCACTTCCCGGTGGGGAACGCCAACGCCATCACCGACGTGGCGGGCGTCCGGGTCGGGCACACGACGCTGGTGATCGGCGAGGGGCCGCTCGAGGTCGGCAAGGGCCCGGTGCGCACCGGGGTGACGGCCGTGATCCCGCGCCCGAACATCTTCGAGAACCGCGTCCTCGCCGGCGGCTTCGTGCTGAACGGCGCCGGCGAGGTGTCGGGGCTGACGCAGGTGCAGGAGTGGGGGCTCCTCGAGACGCCGATCCTGCTGACGAACACGATGGCGGTCGGCAAGGTGTCGGACGCCGCCGTCAAGTGGATGACCAAGAAGTGGCCCAAGATCGGCGGCGAGGACGACGTCGTGATCCCGCTGGTCGGCGAATGCGACGACTCGTGGCTGAACGACGCCGTCGGCCGCCACGTCCGCTCCGAGCACGTCTACCGCGCCATCGAGCAGGCGACCGGCGGCCGGGTCGCCGAGGGCTCGGTAGGCGCCGGCACCGGCCTGGTGACGTGCGACTTCAAGGCCGGCATCGGCACCAGCTCGCGCCGCGTCGCCATCGAGGGCGCCGAGTACGCCGTCGGCATCCTGGTGCAGTCGAACTTCGGGGTGATGCACTCCTTGCGGATCGACGGCGCGCCCGTCGGCGAGGTGCTGCAGCCGCTCTACAGCACCCCGCGCCGCGAGCACAACGCCGGCTCGATCATCACCATCGTCGCCACCGACGCGCCGCTGCTGTCGTCGCAGCTGGTGCGGCTGTGCAAGCGCGCCGCGCTCGGCATCGGCCGCGTCGGTTCGTTCGCGGCGCACAACTCGGGCGAGATCGTGGTCGGCTTCTCGACCGCGAACGTCGTGCCGCGCGAGACCTCCAAGATGACGGCGACGATCGACGTCCTGCTGGACGAGGCCTGCGACCCGCTCTACGAGGCGGTGGTCGAGTGCACCGAGGAGGCGATCGCCAACGCGCTGTGCATGGCGGAGGAGATGCGCGGCCAGTCGGGCCACGTGGCGCCGGCGCTGCCGCTCGACAAGCTGACCGAGATCCTGCGCAAGTACCGCAAGGCCTTCGCGGGATAGCGGGCGGCGGAATCGGGCGTCAGCGGCGCGGAGACCGGTTGCGCCGCCGGCGCACGAACACGCACCCGGCCATCATCATCGCCGCGTAGCACGCGTTCGGCGTGGGCGAGCTGCTGTCGCAATCGCAACCCTCCTGGGACTGGGGCGCGCGCGCCGGCACGTAACAGAGCTGGAGCGCGCCCGCCCCTGTGTCGTCGCAGCGCTGATCGCTGGACGCGCAGGGGCAGTTGCGATCGGCCGGCCGGCAGAGGCCCCAGGGAAAACCGGGCGAGCTCGACGCGTCGGGCGTGCACAAGGTCCCCTCGAAGCAATCGGCATCGGAGGCGCACGCCATCACGCAGTAGTGGTTGGGATCGGTGCAGACCGTCGCGCCCACCGGACCGCAGTCCGTGACGTCGTTGCAGAAGGTGCCGGTCGTCGATTCGCTGTCGACGGCGAACGGCCGGAGGACGCTCTGGAACGCGAGCTTCCCGGACGCGTCGAAGCCGATCGCCGCCCAGTAGTACGTCCCGGGCATGAGCGGGGTCGCCGCCGACTGCGAGCACATGTCGCCGTTCATGCTGATGAGACGGCCCTGCCCGTACGCGACGGTGCCGGTCACCGTGCCCGCCCAGCGCGAGCTCCAGAACCAGACGATGGACTCGGGGTTCGCGAGATGGCCGCCGGCGTCGTAGTTCGGCGGCTTGTTCGCGATCAGGACGTTCACCGTCAACGCGCCGGGGGGAAACGTGAACTTGATGTCGGGCTGGTGGGTGGTGACCACCCCGAGCTCGCCCGGCGCCTGGAGATCGATCGGGCTGGTCGTCAGCGACGGAATCAGCAGCTGGGGCGTGGCGAGGCGACAGGTCTGGTTCACGCACAGCGCGTCGCGCGTCTCGCAGTCGGCGGCGGTCGTGCAGGACTGGGCCTGCGCGCGCCGCGCGGTCACGACCGCGACGGCCGCGACGAGCAGCGCCGGCCCGAGGCGGCCGCGACAGCAAAAACGAGAGAGGTCGGTCGGATGCATTCGTCGTCCTGTCAGTAGAGCAGCGCCATCACGCCGACCGTCGCCTCGAGGCGCGGCGAAGGCACGTGCGAGGTGTAGGGCGTCGAATCACCGATCGGATCGTAGGCGCTGTCCTCGACGGCGGCGCCGGTGTCGACCGGCGCGGCGCTCGCCCCCAGCCGCACCCACCACGGGCTCCTCGCGAGGTGCATGGCGCCGTAGGCGCCGACGCTCCACCGCAGGCCGAGGCCGGCGAAGGGACGCGTGCGCAGCTCGGTCTCGCCCGACAGCGACCACCGCTCCCACTGCAGCAGCATGCCGGCGACCGCGCCCGCACCGTACAGGTTCTCTCTCGTCGTACCGAGCGCGTAGGGCCCGGCGATGGACTGCTTCTCCCGCCACATCGAGGCGTAGCCGACGGAGATGCCGGCGATCGGCCGGACGGCGCGGCTCCAGCGGCTGAGCGCGGCCAGCGCCGGCCCCGCCCAGAGGACCTGCACGCTTCCCCCCACCGACGCGTACACGGTGTCCTGACCGAACCCCACCGTCGGCGACAACGTCAGGCCCCAGCCCCGGTTGGTGCGCCAGCTCTCCTCATCCAGGCGCCTCTGCTGGTCGAGAACCCGGTAGTGGGCGCGCAGGTCGTTCAGCTCGGCGATGAGCGCGTTGAAATGCTCGTCGCTGTGATCCGCGCGGGCGGTCAATTTCTGCATCGCCGCTTCGGAACGAACGCCGGCTTCGAGGTTCTTCTCGACCGTCTCCTCCAGGCGGGCGACGGCGGCGCCATCCAGCTCCTTGTCCTTCGATTGGCCGCTCTCCTCCCTCTCCTTGAAGAAGCCCTCGAGGCTCGACTTCATCAGGCCGAGAAAGAACTCCTTGTCCTTGGCGTCGTACTTGCGCGGCCCCCCGTTGACGGTCTTCTTGAAGACGTTGGTGACGATGTTGTTTACGGTGTTGTTGGTCGTGTGGTTGCCGGTGTCGACGGTGACGTTGCCGCCCGTCTCGCTGACGATGATGTTGTGGCTGCCTCCGGAGTTGATCTCACTCGTCAGGAACAGGGCGCACAGGACCGCGGCGTGAGTCATCGCGATCTAGGGAGAGGGCTTCCCGCCGGTGTTGATGGTGACGTCCTTGCCCGTGTTCGTGACCGTCACGTTTCCCCTGCCGCCCGCGGGGACCGGTTTGCTTTCGGGGGGCGCAGGGCCGGTCTGCACGTGGACGCTCCCCCCGGTCTTACTGACGCTGATGTTGTTCTCGCCGCCGCCGCCCTCCTCTGCACGCTTCGCGAAGTTCATCCCCGCCCACAGAACAGCAAGGGCGAAGCCGATCGAGCCGCCGGCGCGGACGCCCCACTTGAACAGCGTGCCGTCGATCTGCATCTGGCCGGTCAGCCCCTCGGCGACGGCGCCCGCGGCCAACGCTTCGATCAGCACCAACGTCCACAGCGCGCCGTCGGGGAGGTGCACAGTCACCGTCACGACGAAGAGGCCGATCAAGAGGACCAGGCCGACGCCCATCGTCCAGTTCTGGCGGGATGCCGGCCTTCCTCGTTCCGGCGCCGGCTCTGGCGCGGGCACTGACGCTGTCATCACCTGACTCAACGGACGACGGGCCGGTTTCTTTCACGACAAAGCAACCGTTACGGCAATTGCAAATGCAATATCCGGCCGCGGCCGCGTTCTTCGAGGGCAGATGACGACGGTCCGACGGCGGACAAACTGGAGACTCCTCGCCTCCGCCGCGTGCGCCGTCGTGCCGGCCTGCCCGGGCGGCTGCCCGGAGAATCCGCCCGACTCGAACTATCGTTGCGAGGTTGCGCCGGGCGCGGAATCGACGCCGCCGACCCCCGTCTATCTGTTCTTCGCCGACGGGCGCAGCCCGGCGCCGAACGGGCGCGCCTGCGCCGGCGCCACCGTCCCGCCCGCGTTCGCCTGCAAGTTTCCGATCGGCGGAGACGCCACCACCTGCGCGACGCAGGTGCAGGGCTATCTCGATCGCTGGTTCGCGGGCTACAACGTCTACTTCACCCGGACGCCGCCGGCGCAGACGCCGTTCGACACGGTCGTGATCACCAGCGACAACCGCTGGTGCATGACGGCCGACCGCGGCGCCACCTCGCTGTCGTGCTCCCATCGTCTGTCGGACGACGCGTTCGCGCTCTCCTGCAACGACGATCCGAAGGACTGCGCCGTGCTGATCTCGCACGAATACGGTCACCTGGTGGGGCTGGCCCACACCAACAGCGAAACCGACATCATGTTCCCGATGCCGTGCACCGACTGCGACGGCTTCCGCAACGCCGACATCAGCGTCCCGGACGAGACCTGCGACCGCAAGAGCCAGAACTCGAATCAGCTGCTCTGCGAGGCGCTGGGCGCGCGGACGGCGATCGCCGCGCCGGCCGACGCCGTCCACTGCACCGACGTCGGGCCGCCCACGGTGATCGTGAAGTCTCCGACCGAGGGCATGGTGTTCACCGATCAGGGCGTCATGCTCGACGTCGATGCGCACGACGAGTGCGGCGTGCGGTTCGTGAAGCTCGGCGGCTCCGGGCCGGGCGACAGGACCTTCTGGCGACCGCCCTACGGAGCGTGCCTCGACCCGCCGAGCGGCGATGTCGCGCTGGAGATCACCGCCGAGGACAACGCCGGCAACCAGACGTCGGCGACCGTGCACATCACCGTCAACCACACGGATCCGGACGCGGGCACCCCGCAATGCGCGCCGCCCCCCGCGCCCTCGTCGGGCTCGAGCTGCAGCTGCGCGGTGACGGACGGACGCGACGCGACGACGGACGGGGTGCTGGCCCTGGGCGGCGCCTTGCTCCTGATCCGCGTCCGCCGGGGCCGGCGGTTCAGGCGCCCGGACCGCTGATCGCTGATGCTACGATAGCGCCCGCCCACCGTGCGCATCTGTTTCGTCGTCGCGGACGTCCGCGATCAGCAGCCCAACTATGCGGGCGTCTACCTGGCCCTGTCGGCGCATCGCCGGGGCCACGACGTCCGCTTCGTGTCGGTCGACGACCTGTCGTTTCTCGACGACAACAACGTGCTCGCCACGACCACGCGCGTGCGCGCCGGCGACTACACGACGCCCGCCCAGTACGCCCGCGCGCTGGCCTCCGAGGAAGCCGTGGTCGAGGAGGACACGCTGGGCAGCTTCGACGTCGTCTGCCTGCGCTACAACCCGATCCGCGAAGGGCACACGCGCCCGGGCGCGCCGCTGATCGACTTCGGCTGGCGGCTGCGGCTGGCGGGGACGCTGGTGGTCAACGATCCGGAGGGGCTGCGCCGCGCCGGCAGCCGGATGTACCTGGGCGACTTCCCGCCCGACATCCGCACGCGCACGCTGGTGTCGCGCTCGAAGACGCGGCTCAAGGCGTTCCTGCGCGAGCTGGACGGGCCGGCGGTGATCAAGCCGCTCGCGCCGCGCGGCAACGAGCAGGTCTTCTACCTGCGCCGCCGGCAGGTCTCGAACCTGAACCAGATCATCACGGCGGTGACCAAGGAGGGGTACGCGCTGGCGCAGGAGTACCTGCCCGAGGCCGAGCAGGGCGAGAAGCGCCTGCTGTTGCTGAACGCCGAGCCGATCCGGGTCGGCGATCGGGTCGCCATCTACCGGCGGCGGGCGGTCACCGCCCCGAACGGCGCCAAGGCCGGCTCGGCGGTGCGCGGCAAGTGCGACTTCGGCCCGGTCGAGGCGCGCATCTGCGACATCCTGCGTCCAAAGCTGCTGGCCGACGGGCTGACCTTCGTCGCCGTCGACATCGTGGGCGACCGCATCCTCGAGCTGAACGTGTTCACGCCGGGCGGCATCCACGCCGTGCACGAGCTGTACGGCATCGACGTCGCGGACATCGTGGTGGCCGACCTGGAGCGGCGCGTGCGCCTGCGCGCCGCCTACCGCACGACGTTCGATCCGGAAGCCGCGGATGTCGTGTAACCTTTACTGACCCGAGCGATGCGCGACCGCAACCCGACGCCCGCGCTGGGCATCCCGACCCAGCGCCGGACCGAAGAGCTGTCGATCCCGACGCCGGTGGTGTCGCCCGGCCCGATCTTCACGCTGTCGCCGGAGGAGATCGCGCGCTTCTTCGTGCGCGTGCGGCGCGACCAGGACACCGAGCACTGGGACGTGCGCCTCGACGCCACGCTGCGCGAGATCCTGGAGCGCGCCAACGACTTCGTCCCGTCCGAGGCGGGCGGCATCCTGCTCGACGACCCGCGGGCCAAGCTGGCCGGCTCGCCGGCGCCCCGGCTGACGTACATCGCGGCGTTCGGTTCGGGCGTCGAGAGCGTGGTCGGGCGCCGCATCCCGAGCGACCGCGGCTTCGCGGGCAAGGTCTATTCGACGGGGCGGCCCGCCCAGACCGACCACCTGGAGACGGACGATCCGCTGCTCGGCCTGGCGCCCGACACCGGCACGGTGCGCTCGCTGGTCGCCGTGCCGATCGTCGTCGGCGAGTCGATCTGCGGCGTCCTGCAGCTCGCGAACCGCCGCTCGGGCGGGTCGTACACGCCGCGCGACAAGGAGCTGCTGCGGATCTTCGCGGCGTACATGTCGTCGTCGATCCAGAACGCGCTGGACGCGATCCGCGCGCGCGCCCAGGCGCGCATCGACGATCTGACCGGCCTCGCCAACACCCGCTACTTCCACACCCGCCTCGAGGAGGAGATCGGGCGCGCCGACCGCGAGGGGACCAACCTGTCGGTGCTGTTCATCGACCTCGACCGCTTCAAGGAGGTCAACGACCGCTTCGGCCACCTGACGGGGAGCTGGACGCTGCAGAAGGTCGGCAAGCTGCTGGGCGACAACGCGCCGGCGGCGGCGCTGGTCGCCCGCTACGGCGGCGACGAGTTCGTCGTCATCCTGCCGGGCGCCGATCGGGTGCGCGGGGAGCAGACCGCGGAGTCGTTGCGGCTGGCGATCGAGGACGCGGCGCTGTTCGACAGCACGCCCAGCGGGCCGTCGCCGACGCCCCTGCTGCGCGTGACCGCGTCGCTGGGCGTGTCGTCCTACCGCGATCACCTGGCGCCGGGCGGCTCGCTGCGACGGCGCGAGAGCACGCTGCTGCGCCTGGCCGATTCGGCGATGTACCGCGCCAAGGCGCGCGGGCGGAACCGCGTCGAGGTCGCCGAGCCCGAAGAGTAGCGCCGTCGCGCGGTGTGCCGTGGGCACGGGTAGAGGTAGAGTCCGCGCCATGACGACTCGACTGGCTGGTGTCGCGGCTGCCGCTGTCCTCGCGCTCGCTTCCCGGGCGGCGCGCGCCGACGTGAAGGTCGACGCGCTGATCGGCGACCACATGGTCGTGCAGCGCGACCGGCCGGTGCGCCTGGGCGGCACGGCCGCGCCGGGCGAGGCGGTGACGGCCACGCTGGCGGCCGGCAAGGCGACCGCCAGGGCCGACGCGCGCGGGCGCTGGTCGCTGGCGTTGCCGGCGATGCCCGCGGGCGGGCCGTACACGCTGCGCATCTCCGGCGCGAACACGGGCGCTGGCACGCCGGCGCTGACGTTCACCGATGTGCTGGTGGGCGAGGTCTGGGTCGCCGCCGGCCAGTCGAACATGGAGCTGCCGCTGCAGCGGACCAGGGGCGGCGCCGACGCGGCCGCGCTCGGCTGCTCCGGCTTGCGCCTGTTCATGGTCGCGAATCGGCCCGCGGCGGCGCCCGCGACCAGCGTGCACGGCGAATGGCAGGTCTGCGACGCGGCGAGCGCGGCGGCGTTCTCGGCGGTCGCGTTCCACTTCGGGCGCGAGCTGCACCGCGCGCTGGGCGCGCCGGTCGGGATCGTGGAGGCGGCGGTGGGCGGCACGCCCGCGGAGGCGTGGACGCCGCGCGAGACCTTGCGCGCCGACCCGACGCTGGCGCCGATGGTCGAGGCGATGGACCGCGCCATGAACGACACGGCGCTGCGCGCCGAGCTGACCAACAAGCTGGCGGCGTGGGAGGCGAAGAACTTCTATCAGGACGACGGCAACCAGCGTGAGAAGGCTGAGAAGGCCGGCTGGGCCCGCGCGGGCGGCGGCCGCTGGACGGCGACGATGCAGCTGCCGCAGCTGTGGGAGGCGGCGGGCCTCGACATCGACGGCGCGGTCTGGTTCCGCCGCGAGGTGACAATCCCCGAGGGCTGGGCCGGCCGGGAGCTGGCGCTGTCGCTCGGGGCCATCGACGACTTCGACGTCACGTACTGGAACGGCGAGCGCGTCGGGGCGACGGGCGCGGAGACGCCGGAGTACTGGTCCACGGCGCGGAACTACCCGGTGCCGGCGCGGCTCGTGAAGGCTGGGCGCAACGTGATCGCGGTGCGCGTGTTCGATCACTTCGGGGGCGGCGGGTTCGCGGGGGCAGCGGCGCAGATGATTGTGAGGCCGGCGGCGGCTGGCGAGGGCGCGGGGCCGGCGCCGCTCTCTCTGGCGGGGAGCTGGAGCTACAAGGTCGAGCGCAAGCTCAAGCCGATCGTGGCCGACTGGAGCACGCGTCCCAGGCTGCTCGGCCCCGACGATCAGAACAGCCCGACGGTGCTGTGGAACGCGATGGTGGCGCCGTTCGCGGGCACGCCGGTCGCGGGCGTGATCTGGTATCAGGGCGAGAGCAACGCCGAGCGGGCGGCGCAGTACCGCACGCTGTTCCCGGCGATGATCCGGGGCTGGCGCGCGGCCTGGGGCGATCCGAAGCTGCCCTTTCTTTTTGTCCAGCTGCCGAACTTCGGTCCCAGCCCGCAGCCGCCGCTCGGAGAGGGGCCGTGGGCCGAGCTGCGCGAGGCGCAGGCGCTGGCGCTGCGCGAGCCGCGCACGGCGATGGCGGTGACGCTGGACATCGGCGAGGCCAACGACGTCCACCCGCGCGAGAAGCACGAGGTGGGGCGGCGGCTCGCGCTGGCGGCGCTGAAGCTGGTCTACGGCCGCGACGTCATCGCGTCCGGGCCGACGTTCGCGGCGGCGATCCGCGACGGCGCGGCGATCAAGCTGCGCTTCGGCAACGTGGCGGGCGGGTTGACCACGCCCGACGGCGCGCCGCCGCGCGGCTTCGTGATCGCGGGCGCCGACCGGGTCTGGAAGCCGGCCGAGGCGCGCATCGAGGGCCCCGGGATCATCATCGTCAAGAACGCCGAGATCACCGAGCCGGTCGCGGTCCGCTACGGGTGGGGCAACGATCCGGGCGCGACGCTGCGCAACCAGGCCGACCTGCCGGCGGCGCCCTTCCGCACCGACGACTGGGCGACGGCCTCGGTGACCGCCACGGCGAAGTAGCGCCATTCTGATCCCCTCGCCCCGCGAAGCGGGGAGAGGGGCCTCCGCTTCGGCGCGGGCCCCCTCTCCCGCCGAGCCTTCGGCTCGGCGGCCTCTCCCCCTTTCGGGGGCGAGGCGCAGATGCAGCTAGCGCTTCTTGGCGTCGTCGTCGGTGCGCAGCTTGGCCAGGCGCGCGGCGATCGCTGCTTCGTGGCCGGAGTCGGACGGCTGGTAGTACCGGTGGCCGCGGAGCGTCTCGGGCAGGTACTCCTCGCGCACGTAGTGGCCGCTGAAGTCGTGCGGGTACTGGTAGCCGGCGCCCCAGCCGAGCTGCTTGGCGAGCGGCGTGGGCGCGTTGCGGATGTGGTTGGGCACGGGCAGCGCGCCGTGCGCGTCGACGTCCTTCTTGGCGGCGGCGTAGGTGGTGATGGCGGTGTTGGTCTTGGGCGCGGTGGCCAGATAGATCGTCGCTTCGGTCATCGGGATCAGCCCCTCGGGCATGCCGACGAAGCGGAACGCGTCGACCGCCGCCGTCGCCACGGACAGCGCGCGCGGGTCGGCGACGCCGACGTCCTCGGCCGCAAAGATCACCATCCGGCGCAGCACGAACAGCGGGTCCTCGCCCGCCTCGATCATGCGCGCCATCCAGTAGACGGCCGCGTCGGGATCGCTGCCGCGCATGCTCTTGATGAAGGCGCTGACGACGCCGTAGTGCTCGTCGCCGGCCTTGTCGTAGAGCAGCGTCCGCTTCTGCAGCGCCTCTTCGATCACCGCCGGCGTCACCAGCTTCCGCCCGGCGGCGTCGGGCGCCGCGACCGCGGCCGCCGCCTCCAGCGTCACCAGCGCGCGCCGCGCGTCGCCGCGCGCCTCGCGCGCCAGCAGCTCGCGCACGTCGTCGGCGACGTCGAGCGGCTGCGCGCCCAGCCCGCGCTCCTTGTCGGCCAGCGCGCGATCGATCACCGCGCGCAGGTCGGTCTCCGACAGCGCGCGCAGCACCACCACCTTCGCGCGCGACAGCAGGGCCGCGTTCACCTCGAACGACGGGTTCTCGGTGGTGGCGCCCACCAGCACCACCGTCCCCGCCTCCACGTGGGGCAGCAGCGCGTCCTGCTGCGCCTTGTTGAAGCGGTGGATCTCGTCGATGAACAGCACCGTCCGCTCGTTGCGCTGATCGCGGTGGGCGGCCGCCTCCGCCACCGCCTCGCGCAGCTCCTTGACGCCCGACATGACGGCCGACATCGGCACGAAGCGCGCGCCCGCCTCCCCCGCCAGCAGCCGCCCCAGCGTCGTCTTCCCCGTCCCCGGCGGCCCCCACAGGATCAGCGACGGCAGCTCCTTCGCCTGCAGCGCCCGTCGCAACAGCTTGCCCGGCCCGAGCAGCTGCTCCTGCCCGACGAACTCCGCCAGCGACCGCGGCCGCATCCGCTCGGCCAGCGGCTGCCCGCGGCGATCTTTCTCGGCCGTACGCGCGAACAGGTCCATCGCCGGCGAAGTGTAGCCCGCGCCCGCAGCCGCGTCTTCGGCCTTCGCGGCCCGGCTGGCTGATAGGATGCGGGCATGCTGCGCGCGACCGCCGCGGTTCTGCTTCTCGGCGTCACGGGTTGCACCCTGTTCCTGACGCCGCCGGCCCAGCCTTCGCCGCCCTGGCGAGTCATCCATATCCTCGCGGGCAGCTACGGCCAGAACTGCCGCGCCGTCCACGGCAACACCACGGCGCAGCTCGCGCAGAACTGCGAAGGGCAGCCGAGCTGCGCGTACCGCATCGACTACACCGTCATCGGCGATCCCGCCTTCGGCTGCGCGAAGGACTACGTCGCCGAATGGCGCTGCGGCGACGACCCGACCGTTCTGCGCGCCGCCGCCGCGCCCGAGGCCGGCTTCGGCTCGATCATTCAGCTGCGCTGCGACTGAGCGATCGGCTCTGCGCGGAGCACCTGTACTTCATTTGGAGACCGCTATATAGAGGCGCGAGTGGCCAACGACGTCAGGCAGTTTCTGGGAGTGTGGGCGCTCCCCGTGTTCATCGGACTGGCGGTCTCTTGTGTGGTCGCGGCCTTCATTGCTGGCAATGAACGGTGGGGAGTCGAAGAATTCGTAACGCGCTTCCGCCGGCGAGGCCGCTATTTGCGCTGGCTGTCGATGGCGTGTTTGGCCGCAATGGGAGCGATGATCGCTTCCGGTGTCGAGACCGTCCACGTCGTCGCGACCGTGGGGGCGGCGCAGGTCACGTCGGGTACGCCCGAGACGGTGGCTTCGATCGCCGTCGCAGGATTGGTGGCGGCATTGCTGGCTTCCGTCTACCGGTACATAGTCCGGCTCGCCTATTTCTACGATTCACGAGCGGACGCGCTCGATCTCTTGGGCTTGAAGAAGAAGTCTCCGCTGGACCGAGACGAGCTCGACAACCTCGCTCGCCTCATGCGCGTGCTGGCTCCCGAAGGAGTTCACTATCCGAGCGCGTCCGGCGCGCTGAAAGCGCTGGGCAAACCTCTGACGAAGGATACGGACAAGTAAATCTTCACGCGATTTGGCCGGCGCCATTCGGCGCGGTTCAAGATTTGATTTGAAACTGGTCGACAACCACCGAGTGTCCTCACCGGTTGGCCACCGCCCGCATCAGCGCGGCGCCGACCAGGATCGCCAGGCCGCAGGCGATGTTGATGGCGGCCCACAACCCGCGCCGCCGCCGCATCGGCCGCAGCCCGTCGGCGGGCAGCGCCAACAGGAAGGTGATCGTGCCCAGGCCGATCGCGCCGGCCATCTTCAGCGCGAAGCTCGCGGCGTACGCGCCCGGCGCGGCGACGCGCGGCCAGACCGCGTGCCACTGAACGACGCCGGTCAGCGCCACCACGGCGACACCCGTCCACTTGATCCAGGCGAAGCGCCGGACGACCGCGGCCAGGAACCCCTCGCGCTCGACCGCCGGGAGGCGCGCCAGCGCGGGCCAGAGGACGGCGCGCGCGTAGACGAGCCCGCCCAGCGACGTGCAGGCCGCCGCGATGTGCAAGACGCGAACGACCGGCGTCACGCGGCACCCGCCCTCTCGCGACGCGCCTGACGGTGGCCGACCGCGGCGGTGATCGCGAAGCAGACCATCCCGGCCAGCGCGCCCGCCGCCGGCGCGGGCAGCGGCGTCCGCCCCACCGCGCGCAGCAGAAGCCCGGTCACCGCGCCCAGCAGCGCGCCCGCGACCGCCGCGATCGGGATCGTGATCGGCGCGTTGCGCAGCCGCGCCAGGAAGAAGTGGCTGACGCCCGCCGCGACGACGCCGACCATCGCGCCGACGATCGCCGCGCCGGCGCCGGACCAGAACGCGCGCGGCACGAACACGGCCAGGTAGGCCGCCGCGCCGTAGGCGAACGGGTCGAGCCAGTGCGCGTCGCGGCCGTAGTCGACGGCGCGGCCGTGCGCGCGGGCCGACGCCTCGATGCGGGCGTCGTCGGCGCGGAAGTACGACAGGAAGGCGCCCACCGGCGCGCCGATGTAGGCGGCGACCAACAGCGTGACGACGGGGTGCCGGCCGAGGTCGGCGACGCGCGCCGCCGCCGCGGCCGCGAGGACGAGCGCGCTGGCCGCGCCGGCGATCGCGCCCGCCGCGACGCCGCCGGGCCGCCGCGCGAGGCGCAGGCGCGCGCGCAGCGCCAGCACCTGCAGCACCGCGCAGGCGGACGCGACCGGCAGCAGCGACCCGAGCTGCGGCGCGCGGCCGAACGCCAGCGCGGCCACGGTCGCGAATCCGTTCCACCCGATCAGGGCGGTGACGAAGCTCGACGACCACGAGCTCCGTCGCATCAGGGTTCTGGGCAGTGGAATCATCGCGCCTCCTGCCCCTCCCTACAGGAGCCGGCCGCGGCGGTTGCGCCGAGCCGCGAACCTCTAGAAGTAGAACGCCCCTGCCGCGGGTGTTAGGGTCGTTTGGCGTTGTCACCGCTCCCCTTCCCGGCCGCGACGGCCCTCGCCCTCGCCCTGCTGGCGGCCAATCCGACGCCGCCCGCCCCGGCCCCGCCCGCGCCGCCCAACCCGCAGCCGGCACCCGCGCCGACCGAGGTCGAAGGGCCGCCCTCCAAGACCGGGCCGCGCCCGCTGCTCGGCGTCGCGCCGCGTCCCGGCCCGTCGCCCGATCTGCCCAAGCCGCCCCGCGATCCGGCCCAGCGGCGCGAATGGCTGAAGACCCAGCTCGACGAGGCGTTCGCCGTCAAGGAGCTGGCCAAGGCGAAGATCTCGGCGATCGTCGTCGACGCCGACAGCGGCA
Source organism: Polyangia bacterium (assembly GCA_036557265.1). Classification (GTDB taxonomy): domain Bacteria; phylum Myxococcota_A; class Polyangia; order Fen-1088; family Fen-1088; genus JADGRB01. The sequence goes on along the minus strand of DATBHU010000693.1, from coordinate 3,260 downwards.
AGCCGATCTACGCGCGCGCCGAGAAGACGCCGCTCAACGCCGCCTCCAACGTGAAGATCGTGACCTCGGCGGCCGGCCTGTCGCTGCTCGGCCCCGAGTACCGCTGGCGCACCACGCTGTCGATCGTCGGGCCCCCCAGCGGTCCGCCGCTGCCAGCGGGCGGCGAGGCGGCCGGCGATCTCTACCTGCGCGGCTCGGGCGATCCGACCCTGGCGACCGAGGATCTGGCGGCGATGATCGGCGACCTGGCGGCGCTCGGCCTGCACAAGGTGCGCGGGTCGCTGGTCGTCGACGACAGCCTGTTCGAGGGCGGCACCATGCCGCCCGCCTACGATCAGAGGAACGACTCGACCGCGTCGCGCGCGCCCGCCTCGGCGGCGTCGCTGAACGGCAACGTCGTCGCGGTGACCATCGTCCCGGGCCCCGCGGCGGGCGCGCCCGCCCACGTGGTCGTCGATCCGCCGTCGCCCTACTTCACGATCGCGGGCCGCGTCGTCACCGCCGGCACCGGGCCGCACGCGCCCGCCGTCGACACCAAGGAGGAGCCGGCCCACACGCGCGTCAACGTCGCCGGGCGGATCCGCCTGGGCGCCGACCCGCGCACGTTCTACCGGCGCGTGGCGCAGCCGGCGCTGTTTCTCGGCACCACGCTGAAGCAGCTGATGGAGCGCCGCGGGATCTCGATCGGCGCCGTCAAGGTGGGCCGCGCGCCCGCGCAGGGCCTGCGCGTGCTGGCCGCGCACGACTCGGCGCCGCTGGCGGTCGCCGTGCAGGATCTGAACAAGCGCTCGAACAACTTCGCCGCCGAGCAGCTGCTGCGCACGATGGGCGCCGAGATCGGCGGCCACCCGGGCAGCTGGGACAAGGGCCTCAAGGCGGTCGAGCGCTACCTCTCGGGCATCGGCATCAAGCCCGGCAGCTACCAGATGCAGAACGGCTCCGGCCTCTACGACTCGAACCGCTTCTCGGCGGAGCAGATCGTGACCATCCTGCGCGCCGCCTCGCGCGACTTCCGCATCTCGGCCGAGTTCCTCGCCTCGCTCGCCGTGGCCGGCACCGACGGCACCATCGCGCACCGCATGGGCGGCACGCTCGCCGAGCGCTACGTCCGCGCGAAAACGGGAACGCTGGCAAACGTCAGCTGTCTGTCCGGCTTCGCCGGCTCACCCGGTCACACGCCGCTGGTGTTCTCGATCATCGTCAACGACGTCGGGAACGCCAACGACGCGCGCCGCGCCCAGGACCGCGCGGCCGAAATCCTGGTCTCCTATTTGGAAGCCGACGCGGCCGCCAAGCCGTGAACCTGGCTGGCCCCCGTCGGGCCGACGCGCGATAGGTCGCCGTCCTCGTCGCGGCGCTCCTGGAGCAGCTTCTCGCGCTCTTCCGGCGCAAGCCGCTCCCACCCGCGTCCCCCCATCCCCTCGTCCATCGCATCCTTCCAATCGCTCGATCGTGGACTGATGTGGCGCAACTGCATGCTGCCTCCCCTGATGTTGCTCGCCCGATCCGCAACGATGATTCTACCGAAAAAATTCCCCGGGCGACGGTCGATTTTCTCGCTCGAGCTCGCTGATCCGCGCTCGTGTTCGGAGTATGCCGCCGCGACTGTTTGCGGCGTGTTTCCAGGTCGACCTTTGTTGGTTACTTCGACCGCGGCGGCCGCTTGAATTCGCCGGGCGTTTCTTTCAGGATGTGCGCCCGGATGAGACGCACCCCGCTCTACGACGCCCATGTGCGGCTGGGAGCCAAGATGGTGGACTTCGGCGGCTGGGCGATGCCGGTGTCGTACCCGACCGGGATTCTGGAAGAGCACCGCGCCACCCGGACCGCGATCGGCGTGTTCGACGTCTGCCACATGGGCGAGGTGCACTTCACGGGCGCCGGCGCCGCCGCCACGGTCCAGCGGCTGGTCACCAATGATGTCGGGCGCTTGGAAAACGGCCGCGCCTTTTATACCGTCGCGTGCCTGCCGTCGGGCGGCATCGTCGACGATCTGATCGTCTACCGACTGCAGCCCGACCACTACGTCGCCGTCATCAACGCCTCGAACGTCGACAAGGACGTCGACTGGTTCCAGGAACATCGAGGCGCCGCCTGCATCATCGACGACGCGTCGGAGCGCACCGGTCTGATCGCCTTCCAGGGTCCGGCGGCGGCGCAGGCGCTGCAGGCGCTGACGAACCTACCGCTCGACCGGCTGCGCCCGTTCAGCTTCGCCACGGATGTGACGCTGGCCGAGCGGCGGGTCTGGATCGCCCGCACGGGCTACACGGGCGAGGACGGCTTCGAGATCTTTTGCGACGCGCAGGACGCGACCGCGCTCTGGGAGCGGCTGGTGACCGCGGCGGACGCGGCGGGGGGCAAGCCGGTCGGGCTGGGCGCGCGCGACACCCTGCGGCTCGAGGCGCGGCTGCCGCTCTACGGCAACGACCTGGACGAGGTGACCACGCCGCTGGAGGCGGGGCTCGGCTGGGTCGTGAAGCTGGACGGCGACGACTTCATCGGGCGCGACGCGCTCCGCGCGCAGCAGGCGGCGGGCATCGCGCGCAAGCTGACCGGGTTCGTGATGACCGGCCGCGGGATCGCGCGCCACGGCTATTCGATCTACGACGCGAGCGGCCCCGGCGCCGACGGCGCGGCCGCCGGCACAGTCACGTCGGGCGGCCCCGCGCCGACGCTGACCCAGAACGTCGGAATGGGCTATGTACCGATCCGGCTGGCCACGGCGGGGACGAAGCTTTCAATCGACTGCCGCGGCAAGCGGGTGGACGCGGAAGTGGTCAGTGGGCCGTTCTATAAGCGAGGGAAGAGATGAGTGCGTTGTATCCGGATGACCTCTACTACACGAAGGACCACGAGTGGGCGCGCATCGAGGATCGCGACGGCACGAAGGTCGCGACCATCGGCGTCACGCGCTACGCGGTCGAGCAGCTGGGTGACGTCACGCAGGTCGACCTGCCGAAGGAAGGCGAATCGGTCAAGCAGGCCGAGGTGTTCGGATCGGTCGAGTCGGTCAAGGCCGTCTCCGATCTGTTCGCGCCCATCACCGGCAAGGTCGTCAAGGTGAACTCGCCGCTCGCGGATTCGCCCGAGTACGTCAACGAGGATCCCTACGACGAGGGCTGGATGATCCAGGTGGCGGTCACCAACGCGAAGGAGCTGGACGGGCTGCTCGACGCCGAGGCCTACCAGGCGTTCCTGCGCGAGCAGGGCGAGTAAGGCGCTATAAGGACCCACATGGCGGATTTTCCCGCGCGCCA
>DATBHU010000692.1:0-3975 GCA_036557265.1 Polyangia bacterium | reverse complement strand
CACGCGCGCGGGACCGCGCACGCCGGCGAGCTCGCGGTCGCGGTGGCGACCTTCGCGCTGCTGCGCCTGTTGCCCCGGCTGACCCGAAAGGTTCCGGCCCCGCTGCTGGCGATCGCCGCCGTCACAGCCGTGGCCGCGCTGATCGCGCACCTGACGCCCGGCTTCCGCGTCGCCACCATCGGCACGCGCTTCCACACCACCATCCACGGCGTCGTCGTCGCCGGGATCCCGTCGACCTTCCCGACGCCGTCGCTGCCCTGGGGAAGCGCACCGCTCGGTTACGGCTTCATCCGCGAGCTACTGCCGGCCGCGTTCGCGATCGCCATGCTGGGCGCCATCGAGTCGCTGCTGTCGGCGGTCATCGCCGACAGCGTCACCGACACCAAGCACGACCCGAACTCCGAGCTGGTCGCGCTCGGCGTCGGCAACATCGTGGCGCCGTTCTTCGGCGGCATCGCGGCCACGGGGGCGCTCGCCCGCACGGCCACCAACATCCGTTCGGGCGCGCGGTCGCCGTTCGCCTCGGTGACGCACGCGGCGCTGGTGCTGGTGTCGATGCTGCTGCTCGCGCCGCTGATCGCGTACGTGCCGATGGCGTCGCTCGCCGCGTTGATGGTGTTCGTCGCCTGGAACATGGCGGAGCTGCACAACTTCGCCGGCATCGTCCGCGTCGCGCCCAAGAGCGACGTCATCGTGCTGCTCACCTGCTTCCTGCTGACGGTGTTCACCGACATGGTCATCTCGGTCTCGGTCGGCTTCGTCCTCGCGGCGATCCTGTTCATGCGCCGGATGTCGGAGCTGACGGAGTCGCGCCTCCAGCTCGATTCATCGCAGGAGGGCGGCTCCACCGCCGTGCCGAAGGGCGCGCTGCTCTACGAGATCAACGGACCGCTGTTCTTCGGCGCGGCCCAGAAGGCGCTGCGCGCGCTGGGCGGGCGGCGCGACGGCTTCAAGGTGATGGTGATCCACCTCGGCCGCGTGCCTGTCATCGACGCCACCGGACTGGTCGCCCTCGAGAACACCATCTCCGGGGCGTTGAAGGCGCGCAAGGACGTCATCATCGCGGGCCCGCTGCCCCGGCCGCGCCAGATCTTCGACAAGGCCCAGCTCGAGAAGAAGTACACCGGTCTGAGGATCGCGAAGGACATCGACAGCGCGATCGCCGTCGCCGAGCGGCTGCTGGCCGATCGCAAGACCCCCCTGGTCGTGCCGGCGCCCCCCGGCTGAGGTAAAACCGCCGCCATGAGCGCCCTCGCGACCGCCGAGCCCTGGGATCTCGTCGCCGTCAACTACGCGGCCGAGGCCCTCCCCTACTTCGAGACCTTCTCACGCGAGGCGCTGCGGCTGGCGGCGCTGCCGCCGCGGGCGCGCGTCGCCGACGTCGCGGCCGGACCGGGGACGCTCAGCTTGCTCGCCGCCGCCGAGGGCGCGACGGTCAGCGCGATCGATCTGTCGCCCAACATGGTCGCCGCGTTCCGGGCGCGCGTGGCGGCCGCCGGGCTGGACGCCGCCGTCGACGTGCGCGTGGGTGACGGCCAGCAGCTGCCGTTCGAGAGCGGCGTGTTCGACGCCGCGTTCTCGATGTTCGGCCTGATGTTCTTTCCCGATCGCGCCGCCGGGTTGCGCGAGATGAAGCGCGTGCTCAAGCCGGGCGGGCGCGCGATCATCTCCAGCTGGATCCCGTTCGAGGGGCCGTTCGGCGTGCTGCTCAGGACCGCCGCCGAGATCATCCCGGGCCTTCCGAGCGGCGGCGAGCTCGCGCTGGCCGACGAGGCGTCGATCACCCGCGAGCTCGGCGAGGCGGGCCTGACGAACGCCGCGGTCCACCGCGTCGCGCAGGAGCTGAAGGCGCCGTCGTTCGACGCCTTCTGGACCGCGATGGAGCGCACCAACGCCCCGCTGGTCCTGATCAAGCACCGGGTCGGCCCCGAGCGCTGGCAGTCGCTGGGACCGAAGATCCGCGACAAGGTCCGGCAGACGCTGGGCGACGGCCCGGTGACGCTCGGCCGCGGCGCGTTCGTCGGGATCGGCGCGGCGTGATGACGCGGGGGGCGTGGGGGCTCGGCGTCGCCGTCCTCGGCGCGGCCGCCTGCGCGCACGCGCCGCCCGCGGCCGGGCCCGCGGCGCCGGCCGCCTCCGCGAACGCGAGCGGCGACAGCGCGATCATCGTGGGCGACGAGGCGATGCGCGCCGCGCCGTCGGTCCGCGCGGTGTGGCTCGCGTACGGCGCGGCCAAGGCGCTGCACTACGAGACGCACCGTCCGCCCCCCGCCAACGAGAGCGCGGACGACTTCGAGCTCGAGCTGGCCGGGCGGACGGCGATGCTCGATGTCTGGACGGAGAAGCACGAAAAAGGAGACGCCGAGCTCGATCGCCAGGTCGAGATCCGGCGCGCCGGCTACCTGCCGGAGTTCGTCGTGGCCGTCCACGCGCGGCCCGGCTGGACGATCCCGGGCGCGACCGTGGCCGGCCTGCGCATGGAAGACTTCGTCAAGAAGTTCGAGGGGCACTACACGACGGAGAACCCGGTGGCCGTCAAGCCCGCCGGCGGCAAGGTGTTCCCCGACGTGCCGGGCGCGGACTTCCCCGACCCGAAGCAGCTGCCGGTCTCGCCCGAGAGCTGCCGGGTCGCCGTCGACGAACGGCGCGCCGCCTGGGTGCGCTGGGCGCGGCTGGAGCCGCGGCTCGGCGGCGTGCCGGTCAGCGCCACGTCGACCATGCACTTCGCGCGTCAGCTCGCCGCCATGAAGCGCGACGCCGACGGGCCGCCGCCCAACGTGACGTGGGTGTCCGAGCGGGTCGCCCACCTGGCGATGGTCGACGGGTTCTGCGCCGTCGAGGCGAGGAACTGGCTGCTGGCGGTGGAGATCCTGACCCGCGCCGTCGCGCTGAACCCGTCCAGCCCCGATCCGCGGCTGGAGCTGTCGAGCGCGCTGACCAGTTTGGGCCGCCTCGCGGACGCCCTGCGCCAGGCGGACCTGGCCCTGGCGCGCGCCAAGGACGGCTGCTCGGTCGCGCGCGCCTGGCGCAAGCGCGGCTACATCCTGGTCGAGATGGAGGCGTTCGAGGCGGCGCGCATCGCCTACGAAAAATCGCTGGCCGTCGATCCGGGCAATCCGATCGCGCTCTCCGAGCTGAAGACCATCGCGACCGCGCTCGCGCACGGGGATTGGCGCAAGAAGCCCCAGCCCGGCGGGCCGCCGTTCGATCCGGTCATCGTCACCTCCTGCCGCAACGGGCAGCCCGCGGGCCCGGCGGAAGGAGCGGGGGAAGGAAAACCGGACAAGTAGCGGCGGGCGTGGTCACGGCTTCGGGATGTGCAGCCGCTTGCTCACCATGCCGCAGCCGACTGCCAGGAAGGCGAGCGCGATCGGGTGCAGCACGAACGGCCCCAGCCGGTGCGCGCCGAGCGGCAGCTGCGTGCCGAGGTGGCCGGTCAGCGCCGACGCCGCCAGCACCGCGACCACCAGCAAGCTCCCGGTCACCGGGATCCCCTCGAAGTAGCGCACCTTGCCCGATTCGTCGGCCAGCGCCGCCGACGTCACGTTGTAGCGGGCGAGGCGCCCGATCGCGCAGGCGACCATGAACAGCAGCGGGATGACGTCCCAGCCGCCGCGCAGGCCGGCCGCGAAGCCGATCGCGGCCGGCGCGACGCCGAACGAGATGACGTCCGCGAGCGAGTCGAGATCGGCCCCGAGCGCCGACGACTTGCCGCGCGCGCGCGCCACGCGCCCGTCGAGGAAGTCCATCGCCAGGCAGACCGGATACAGCGCCAGGGCGAGGACGAGCAAGGACGCCTGGCCGTTCGCCAGGTAGCCGAGCGCCGCCAGCACCGCGCCGGCGCCGCCCAGGCCGTTCGCCAGCGTCAGGTAGTCCGACAGCGACAGGCCGCGCACGAACGAGAACCGCCCCGAGAGACGCACGCCGAGGGAGGTCATCGCACCACCTCGCTGGAGGCGGCGCCGAGCGCGGCCG
>DATBHU010000691.1:0-4307 GCA_036557265.1 Polyangia bacterium | reverse complement strand
CAGGGGGGGCACGGCCGGCCCCACCGGCGCGGGCGGAAACGCCGGGAGTGGGAGCGGCGGGACGGCCGGGGCCGGCGGCACGGCGGGCGGCGCGGGCGTCGGTGGCCCGGGCGGCACGAACCTGCCGGGTGACGCGGGCGTCTCCGGCACCGGCGGGCGCGGCGGCGCAGCCGGCGGCGCGGGGAGCGCCGGCAGCGCCGGGCGCGGCGGCGGCGGCGGCACCGCGGGGAGCGCGGGCGCCGGCGGTCGTGGTGGCTCGAACTTCGTCGGCGACGCGGGCGCCTCGGGCCTCGGCGGCCGGGGCGGCGCGGCCGGGAGCGCGGGAAGCGCCGGCAGCGCGGGCCGCGGCGGCGGCGGTGGCAACGGCGGCAGCGCCGGTGGCGGCGGGCGCGGCGGGGCGGCCGGCGCCGGCACGGGCGGCGCGGGCGGCAAGCTGACGAACCCGCGCATCATGCCGCTCGGCGATTCGACGACGGCGTCGATCTGCTATCGGTCCCACCTGGCGCAGATGCTGAATTCGGCGGGCAAGACCTACGACTTCGTCGGCTCGCGCAAGGGCGACCCCGGCTGCAGCTTCACGAGCTACGACCAGGACAACGAGGGCCACGGCGGCTACATCGTCACCGACATCCTGAAGGCCGCCGGCACGGGCGTGCGCCCGGGCGGCGCCGACTCGACCGATCCGTACGTCTCCGATGCGCGCGATCTCGCCACCTGGTTCGACAACCGCCCCGCCGAAATCGTGCTGATGCACTTCGGCACCAACGACGTCTGGAACAACATCGCGCCGGCGACGATCCTGAACGCCTACACCACGATCCTGAACAAGCTGCGCATGGTCAACCCGAACGTGCGCGTGCTGGTGGCACAGATCACCCCACTGCAACCGTCGGGCTGCAACGACTGTCCGACGCGCGTGCAGACGCTGAACGGCATGATCCCGAACTGGGCGTCGCAGAACAGCACCGCCGCGTCGCCCATCAGCGTCGTCGATCAGAACACCGGCTTCAACGCGCCGGCCGGGATGGACACCGCCGACGGCGTCCACGCCAACGACGCGGGCGCGACCAAGATCGCGACCAAGTGGTTCAACGCGCTGAGCCCGCTATTCTGAATCGCACCTGATCGGCCCACGCGCGGTCACGATATGATCGCGCGGGGAGCCGGCGAGCGCTGCTCGCCGCGTACCATCGCGGGAGGGTTCGGGAACCTTCCAGGTTCCCGAGTAAGATGATCGTGTGCGCGTCTGGGTGTTGACGGTCATCGTCGCGGCGGCGCCGTCGCTGTTCCTGCTGACGTTCTTCTATCTGAAGGACCGCTACGAGCGGGAGCCGCTGCAGCACATCCTGATGGCCTTCGGCCTGGGCCTGTACGCGATGATCGCCGCGGCCGGCATCGCCAGCACGGCCGAGACCTGGGTGTCACGCGACTGGCTGCTGCTGGGCGGCCCGCTGGCGAAGCTGTTCGACGCCTTCGTGCTGTCCGGCTTCGTCGAGGAGCTGGCGAAGTGGGTGGTCCTGATCGCCGCGGTCTACCACTGGGAAGAGTTCGACGAGCCGCTCGACGGTGTCGTCTACGGCGTCGCGGTGGCGCTCGGCTTCGCGACGCTCGAGAACGTCCTGTTCGTGGCGCGCCTCGGTCTCGGCGTGGCCTGGCAGCGGGCGGTGTTCGCCGTGCCGGCGCACGCGCTGTTCGGCGCGACCATGGGCTACTACGCGGGGCGCGCCAAGTTCGATCGCGGCGGCCGCCTGTGGCGCGATCGCGCCCTCTGCCTGGTGCTGCCGACGGTATTTCACGGTCTCTACGACTACGCCCTTCACCGTGGTATGGGGGCGCACGTTTGGCTCGCGATCTCGCTGCTTTCCGTGGGGTTATGGACGTTCGTTCTGCGCCGCGTCCATCGCGCCCAGCGCGCCTCACCTTTTCGTTCCGGGGCGGGGGCGGGGGATTGATATGATTCCACCATGCGCATTTTCGTGCCGGTTCTGCCGGTCCTGGTGGCGGGCCTGACGGCCCTGGGTTGCACGAAGAAGGCCGACGAAAGCAAGGCGCCGGCCGCATCCTCGCCCGAGTTCGACCAGCAATGGTCGGCGCTGGCGGAGAAGGACAGCGAGGTCTTCTACATCGAGGACGATCGCGGCGAAGGGCTGATGGGCAACGTGCGGCGCGCGCGCCACGGCAGCAACGACGCGCTCGGCACCAAGGTCGACGAGCCGATGGGGACGCCGGCGACGTTGAGCAACGAGGCCGTCCAGCGCGTCATCCGTCAGAACCTGGCGGGCGTGCGGGCGTGCTTCCTGCGCATCGGGCGCGACGGCGATCAGCGTTCGGGCAAGGCGATCGTCAGCTTCGAGATCGGCGCCGGCGGCGACGTTCACGATACCAAGGTCGACGCGCCCGCGTTCCAGGGGACGTCGCTGCCGGGCTGCGTGCTCGGGATGGTGTCGCACTGGGTGTTCCCGAAGTCGCAGAAGGGCGGGCTGGCGATCAGCTACCCGTTCGTCTTCGTCGGCGGCTGAGTCGTGACGGCGATGCGCCGGGTCGCGTTCGCGCTCCTGCTGGCGTCGTGTGGCGGATCGAGCGCGGCGCCACCTGACGGCGGCGGCGCGGCAGGCGCGAGCGGCTCGGCCGGAGCCGGCGGCGCGGCCGGGATCGCAGGGTCGGGCGGCGCGGCTGGCGTCGCGGGGGCAGGTGGTGGCTCGGGCGGCTCGGGCGGCGCGTCCGGCGGCGTGAGCGGCTCGGGCGGCGGCACTTCGTCTTGCATCGGCACGAAGCCGACGGCGGCCAACACGGGCGTTCCAGCGGGCGTCGCGCTGACCCCCGTCAACGGCGACGTCATGGTCTCGCAGGACGGCACCACCGTCGACGCGCAGGACATTCACGGCTTCCTGATCATCGCCGCCAGCCACGTGCACGTCAGCCGTTCGATCGTCCGCGGCCGGGCGACGACCTCCAACCAGGGCGTCATCCGGATCAACTCGGGCAGCGACATCGTGATCGAGGACGTCGAGGTCGCGGTGGCGTCGCCGTCGGCGACGGTCGACGGCGTGTGGGGCGAGAACTTCATCGGCCGGCGCCTCAACATCCACGGCGGCGTCGACGGCCTCAAGCTCGGCTCGGGCAGCACGCTCGAATGTTCGTACGTCCACGACCTCTCCTCGTTCGCGGTCGACCCCAATCAGAACGGCGGGCCGACGCACAACGACGCCATCCAGATCCTCGACGGCACCGGCATCCACATCGTCGGCAACCAGCTGGTGGCGGCGATGGATCAGAACGCCGCCATCCAGGTGACGCAGGACTTCGGCGCGGTGGGCGATCTGCACATGGAGCAGAACTGGGCCGACGGCGGCGGCTGCACGTTCAACATCTCGCACAAGGGCGCCGCGTCGCTGGCGGACGTGCACGCCATCGGCAACCGCTTCGGCCGCAACTCGTTCTTCGACTGCCCGATCCTGAAGAGCACGCAGACCACGCTCGACTCGTCCGGGAACGTCTGGGACGACGACGGTACGCCCGTGCCCATCCAGACCCACGATTGATCCGAAAAAGCCGCCGTCGCCTTACGCGATCGATGGCCCCTCGTCATCAACGTTGATATAAGTGCCGCCGCCCATGCCGCGCCCCCTCCGCGTCGCGCCTTCGATCCTCGCCGCCGACTTCGCCCGCCTGGGCGAGGAGGTGAAGGCGGTCGAGGCGGCGGGCGCCGACCTGATCCACGTCGACGTGATGGACGGCCAGTTCGTCCCCAACCTGACGGTCGGGCCGGACGTGGTGAAGGCGCTTCGCAAGTCGACCACGCTGCCGCTCGACCTTCACCTGATGATCGTCGAGCCCGATCGCTTCATCGACGACTTCGCGCGCGCCGGCGCCGACCTGATCAACGTCCACGTCGAGGCGGTGCCCGACCTGGCGAAGACGGTCGCGCACATCCGCGCGCTGGGAAAGAAGGCGGCCGTGGCGGTCAAGCCGGCGTCGTCGCTCGACGTCGTGCTGCCGGTGCTGGCCGACCTCGACATGGTGCTGCTGATGACCGTCAACCCCGGCTTCTCGGGGCAGAAGTTCATCGAAGGGGTGATGCCGAAGATCCGGGCGCTGCGCGCCGAGATCGAGCGCCGCAACCTGGACATCGACATCCAGGTCGACGGCGGCATCAACCCGAAGACGGTGGCGACGGCGGTCGAGGCGGGCGCCAACGTGCTGGTCGCCGGCTACGGCATCTATCGCGCGCCCAACGCCGACTACGCGGCGGCGATCAAGACGCTGCGCGCCGCGGCCGGCTAGCGGCGCGCGCCGTTTTCAGAGCC
>DATBHU010000690.1:0-4805 GCA_036557265.1 Polyangia bacterium | reverse complement strand
GGCCGGCGGCGCGGTGCTGGCGATGGCGGCGGCCTTCGCGATCTGGATCGGCGGTGCGCGCCGCTCGACCGAGCTGTCGGTCGTCGCGGGCGACGTCACCGTCGTCCCCGGCGGCGGCCCGGTGACCGTCCGGTCCGCGCGCGGCGGCGAGGTGCGGCTCGCCGACGCGTCGACCGCGCTGGCGCCGGCCACCGAGCTGGTCTGGCAGCACGAGCACCGGATCGTCGAGCTGCGCGAGGGCGCGCTGACCGTCGACATCCCGCACCGCCCGGGCCAGCACTTCGAGGTCCGGACGCCCCACTTCATCGTCCAGGTCGTCGGCACGCGCTTCACCGTCGACATGAAGGGCGTGATGACCGAGCACGGAACGGTGCGGCTGCTGTCGCCCGACGGCAAGCTGATCGGCTACCTCGAAGGAGGCCACGCCTGGTCGATGCCCGATACGGCGTCGGCCGGCGCCGAGGTGCCGGCTCACACCGCCGCTCCGCCCCCCGAGGGGCCGGCCGCGGTCGTCGCGGAACCTGCCGTCGCGGCGCAGGCCGCGGCCACCACGACCACCGCGGCGCCGAACGCGGAAGAGCTGGCCCAGACCCGCCTCGGCCGCGCCCGCCGCGCGCTCGCGCGTGGAAACGCGCGCGAGGCCCGCAAGGTCGTCGAGCCGCTCTTTCATCTCGGGCGCGACGTCGCGTCCGAGGCGCGTGCGCTGTATGCGGAGTCGTTCCTGATCGAACGCCGCTACGCCGACGCCATCGACGGCTACCTGATCGTGGTGCGCGACTTCCCGAGCACACCGCAGGCGGAGAGCGCGCTCTACGCCATCGCCCAGCTCCAGGCCGAGGACGGGCGAACCAGCGACGCGCGCCGGACGCTGCAGCGCTACCTCACGAACTATCCCCACGGGCGCTTCGCCAAGGAGGCGGCGGATCGCCTCGCCGCGATGTCGCCGCCGCAACCGCGGTGAACCGTCGTCTCATACTCCTGACCGCGGCGCTCGCCGTCGCCAGCTGCCAGCGCGACATCAACCTGCTGTCGCCGCCCGACGGCGGCTCCGCCGGCAGCGGCGGACGCGGCGGTTCGTCCGCCGGCGGCGCGGGCGGCTCCGGGACGGGCGGCACCAGCGGCACCAGCGGCGCCGGCGGCGCGCTGGCCTGCAGCGGCCTCGGCCCGCCCATCGTGCTGCCCACCAGCACGGGCGCGCCCTGCGCGGCGGCGCTCGCGTCGCGCGGCCATCGCTTTCTCCTCTGTTCCTGCGGCGACATGACCGCGCCCGCCCGCATCCGCAGCGACGCGTTCGATTCAGCCAACCCCGCCATCATCGACGATACGGCGGCCGCCTACGGCGTCAACGGCAGCCTGAACGCCATCGGCGAGATGCGCTCGAGCGGCGCGTTCTACGTGGCCGGCGCCGGCGGCGTCACCGCGGCGACGGACTTTCGCACCGGCACGTCGCTGCGGGTCGGCGGCCCGATGACGATGACCTCCAACGACAACGCCGACATCGGCGGCGACGCATACATCAACGGCAACGTCACCGGCAACGTCCGCGTCAGCGGCACGCTGCACGTGCCAGCGGGCGCAACGCTGGGCACGGGCGTCGAGAAGGGCGCGCTCGTCAACGAGGCCGTCGCCGTGCCGATGCCCTGCGACTGCCGCGCGAACTTCGTCGAGACGACGGACGCGATCACCGCCGCCGCCGCGAGCAACGCCGACGCCGCGCTCGGCCTCTCGCCGACCGAGCTGGAGTCGGTGCTGCTGCCCAAGATCATCGAGCTCTCCTGCGGCAGCTACTACCTGACGTCGATCGACGCCACCGCCGCCGTGACGCTGGTCGTGCACGGCCGCGCGCTGCTCGCCGTCGCCGGCGACGTCACGATCCGCAACGGCTTCGCCGTGCAGCTCGATCCCTCGGCCGAGCTGGATCTATTGATCGGCGGGCGGCTGGCGACCCAGAACGGCGGCACGTTCGGCGCGACCATCGCCCCGGCGCGCTTCCGCGTCTGGATCGCGGGCACCACCTCGGTCGTCTTCGACGGCGCCCCCTGGATCGGCGCGGTCGTGCACGCGCCCTCGGCGGCCGTGACGGCGGCGGACGGACTGCCGCTGTCGGGGAGCCTGCTGGCCGGCTCGATCTCGATCGGCGCGGATTCGATGCTGCACTACGACCGCGCCATCCTCGAGGCGGGCACGATCTGCGGCGAGCCGGCCGCCGCCATCGTCCCCTGACCGCGCGGCGGCGCCGTCGCGGCTAGGGCGCGTCGGGGACGGTCAGCTCGAAGGCGACCGCGTAGTTCCACTGGTTGGAGCGGAAGCGGAGGCGCGCCGCGCCGGTCGCGCCCGTCCACGGCTGCGACAGGCTGACGCTGCTCGCGGCCGCCAGCGTGACCGCCGTGTTCGCGACCAGCCCCGCGCCCGCGACGTCCTCGACGACGTCGTGCGCCGACCGCCCCAGGAACGCCCCCGCGGTCGCCGCCGTCACCATCGTCGAACCGCTGGTGACGTTGCAGTCGATCTCGCCGGCGTCGACGCCGACCAGCGGGTCCGAGTCGTGCAACTGCCCGAAGCGCCCGCTCACCAGCCCGCCCGCCAGGACGGTGGCGTCCTGGGTCATCGCGTAGCGCACCACCAGCGGCGCGGTCGCGGTCGTGACCGGCGCAGCGGCCAGCCCGATGTGGATGGTGTCGCCGTCGATCGTCACGTCGGTGATGGTCATCTCGCCCGTCGAATCCTCGACCTCGAAGCCGCGCCCGTTCGCCCACGCCGAATGCACGAAGTGGTGAGGCGCGCCGAACGCCTCGTCCCACGCGAGCGGCGGGGACGGCACGTGGAACCGGATGTCGATCGTCAACCCTTCGCGCGACACGTCGATCGGCTGCAGCGGCTGCCAGTCGTTGCCTTGCACCACCACCTGGTCGTAGACCTCGGCGTACTTGATGCCGAGGCGATCGTATTGCCCGGCCACCAGGTGGATGTGATCGCTCGCGTAGGCGTACTGGTACTTCGGGCCGGCGCAGTAGATCTTGCCGGGGTAATCGACGCCCAGCTTCCAGGCCGCGACCGTCGACGTCGACCGCCCGGTGACGGGATCGGCGTGCTGCTGGCTCAGGATCATCGGCACGGCGCGCGTCTGCCCGGTGATCGGCGGCAGATCCTGCCGGTAGGCCGCCGCCAGCGCCGCGATGTCGTCCTCGTAGCTGGGCCGCTCCGCGTCCGCCTCGCCGTGGGTCAGCATCACCGCGCCGACCTCGTAGCGCGCGCCCGCCGCCGCCGCCAGACGCGCCAGCGCCGTCACCTCGAACAGCGACGCCGCGTACGCGTTGCCGGTGCCGCCCTTGCCGATGATGGTGATGCTGGCGCCGCCCTGCCCCACCACCGAATGGACCGTCACCAGATCCTGCCCGGCCGCCGCCTGGTGAAGCGCGGTCAGCTCGCTGGCCATCGCGGTGTGGAACGACTCGCCGTAGATGTTGTTCGGATACGGGTTGCTGCTGCCCGTGTCGATCGGCCGGATCGGCTCCGCCAGCGGCGCGAGCGACAGCTCCGGATCGTTCGCGTCGATCGGCCAGCTCGTCCCGCGCGCGCCGAGCGACAGCTTCAGGTTGCTGGCCGAGGGCGAGGTGTACACCAGGCCGTTGCTGGCCGCGCCGACCGACAGGCTCTGCCCGGTGCCGACCACCCCGAGCCAGAGCGGGGTCACACCGCCGTCGCCGTTACCGTGACCGCCGCCGCCCCCGCCCCCGCAGCCGAGCGCGCTCCCCGCCAGCGCCACGGCGCAGGCCCAAATAGTAAAGTTTGTTTCCGCGCGCATCGCGCGCGAGTCTAGCCGCTCTCGCGCGAAGCGCGAGCGTGCGGCTACCTTTTTCGAACGTTCAGGGCAAGCGGCTCTTCCGGAAAACCACGATCGACGAGCGCGGCGCGCGCTCGATCACGACCACGCCCGCGCCGCCGCCGGCGCCCTGCCAGGCCCGGTACCACGGCTGGCGCCTGGCGACCGGCGAGGTGTCGATCATCTCCGGCACGTAGAGGTCGACCTCCCGATAAGCGCCGCGCGTCGCCGCGTGGACGTGCCGCCCGAACGTGTACTTCGCCAGCGACGGATCGGGGTGGAGGTCGTTGTGCAGCGCGCCGCCATAGACGATCACCAGCGGCCGCCCCGGGGCGCGCGCCAGCAACAGCCCCTGCCCGATCGCCCGCTCCAGGTGCTGGTTGGTGATCGTCAGCAGCTTGTCGTAGTCGACCGCCCCACCCTGGCCCGCCAGCACCTTGTACTCGTCGCAGCCGACGTCGAGCACGTGCGGCGCCACGCCGAGCTCCTTGGCGCGCCGGA
Source organism: Polyangia bacterium (assembly GCA_036557265.1). Taxonomy (GTDB): domain Bacteria; phylum Myxococcota_A; class Polyangia; order Fen-1088; family Fen-1088; genus JADGRB01. The sequence continues at coordinate 481 of DATBHU010000690.1, read as the reverse complement.
GCAGCTTCATGATCTCGCTCTCGGTCTCGACGGGTCGCTCCGTCGTGCGCGCCACCTCCTTGGTCACCTGCGCCTCGACTTCCCCGCAGGCGCCGCGGGTGATCCAGGTCTCGACGATCAGGTGCGAGGTGTGCGGCGCGATCACCGGCAGGATCTCGTCGGTGAAGCGCGCCAGCGACGATCGCACCTTCGCGGTGGCGCGCGTCTGGTGCAGCTCGCCGAAAGCGATCACGCCGCCCGGATCGGGCATCAGCGTCTCGACAGCCGCCCGCGCCGACGCGGCCTTCACCGCCCGCGGCGCCGGTGCATCGGGGAGCGCCGGCGCGGGACGCGCCATGGCGGCGGCCGCGGCCACCAATCCGATGGCGCCGACGGGGCTCAGTCCGCCCCTAGGGTGATGAACCGCGTGCCGGTCGCGCCGCGGATGCGAACCAGGTGACCGCCGCTGCGCGGAGTCCCCAGCGCCGCCGCCGCCTCGTCG
>DATBHU010000689.1:0-3938 GCA_036557265.1 Polyangia bacterium | reverse complement strand
CCGGCGCCCGATCGCGATCAGATGATCGCGCTGGTGCGGGCGGCGGTCGAACGCGGGGTCACGTTCTTCGACACCGCCGAGGTCTACGGGCCGTTCACGAACGAGGAGCTGGTGGGCGAAGCGCTGGAGCCGTTCCGGGGCAAGGTCGTGATCGCCACGAAGTTCGGCCTCAAGATCGGGACCAGCGACGTCGACAGCCGGCCCGCCCACGTCCGCGAGGTCGCCGAGGCGTCGCTCCGGCGGCTGCGGGTCGACGCGATCGATCTCTTCTACCAGCACCGCGTCGATCCGGACGTCCCGATCGAGGACGTGGCCGGCGCCGTGAAGGACCTGATCCGCGCCGGCAAGGTGAAGCACTTCGGCCTCTCGGAGGCGGGCGTGCAGACGATCCGGCGCGCCCACGCGGTGCAGCCCGTGACCGCCGTGCAGAGCGAGTACTCGCTCTGGTGGCGCAAGCCCGAGGAGGAGGTGCTGCCCGCGCTGGAGGAGCTCGGCATCGGCTTCGTCCCGTTCAGCCCGCTCGGCCGCGGGTTCCTGACCGGCGCCATCGACGAGACCACGACGTTCGTCCAGGGCGACTTCCGCAGGAGCGTCCCGCGCTTCGCGCCCGAGGCGCGCGCGGCGAACCGGGCCCTGGTCGATCTGCTCGCGCGCGTGGCGCGGGAGAAGCGCGCCACGCCCGCCCAGATCGCGCTGGCCTGGCTGCTCGGGCGGCGGCCGTGGATCGTGCCGATCCCGGGCACGACGAAGCTGTCGCGCCTCGACGAGAACCTGGGCGCGCTGGCGCTGCGCCTGACCGCCGGCGAGCTGCGCGCCCTCGAGGACGCGGCGGCGGCGATCCCGGTGCACGGGGCGCGCTATCCGGAGCACCTCGAGAAGAGGACGGGGCTCTAGCCATGCGCGGGGCCGTCATGTACGGGGCGGGCGACGTGCGCTTCGAGGAGCGCCCGGCGCCGGCGATCGTCCAGCCGACCGACGCGATCATCCGGGTCGCCGCCACCTGCGTGTGCGGGTCCGATCTCTGGAGCTATCGCGGCATCAACCCGATCAAGGAGCCGACGCCGTTCGGTCACGAATACTGCGGCGTCGTCGAGGAGGTAGGCGGCGCGGTGCGCGCGGTGAAGCGCGGCCAGTTCGTGATCGGGTCGTTCTTCGCGTCCGACAACACCTGCCCCAATTGCCAGGCCGGCTACCAGTCGTCCTGCCAGCACCGCGAGCTGGTGGGCGGCGCGCAGGCGGGGCGGCTGCGCGTGCCGCTCGCCGACGGCACGCTGGTGGCGACGCCGGGCCAGCCGCCCGACGACCTGATCCCGAGCTTGCTGACGCTGTCGGATGTGATGGGCACCGGGTGGTTCGCCGCCGACGCCGCCGCGGTGGCGCCCGGCAAGACCGTGGCCGTCGTCGGCGACGGCGCGGTCGGCCTGCTCGGCGTGCTGTCGGCGCGGCAGAGGGGGGCCGGGCGGATCATCGCGATGAGCCGGCACGAGGCGCGGCAGCGGCTGGCGCGCGACTTCGGCGCGACCGACATCGTGACCGAGCGCGGAGACGAGGGCGTCGCCCGCGTCAAGGCGCTGACCGGCGGCGTCGGCGCCGACTCCGTGCTCGAGTGCGTCGGCACACAGGAGGCGATGCAGCAGGCGATCCGGTCGACCCGCCCGGGCGGGCACATCGGCACCGTCGGCGTCCCGCACGGGGTCGCGCTGGACGGGCAGGCGCTGTTCTTCGCGCACGTCCACCTGCACGGCGGCCCGGCGCCGGTGCGCCGCTACCTGCCCGACCTCATCGACCTGGTCTGGAACCGGAAGATCGACCCCGGCAAGGTCTTCGACCTGACGCTGCCGCTGGCGGAGGTGGCGGAGGGGTACCGGGCCATGGACACGCGCCGCGCGATCAAGACGCTGCTGCGCCCGTAAAAGAACTTCACGCCCGCGCGCCCGGCGACCAATTCGTTGACGCTCGGCCCGCCGGCGGGGGCGGTGCCGGGCCGGCGAGCGCAGGCCCACCACGTGCAACGACGGGACGGCCATGCGCTTCGCTCTCGTCATCGCCGGTGCGGTCCTGCTGGTCTCCCCGATCGCCGCGGCCCAGGACGCGGCGCCGTCTTTCGTGCCGCTGCCCGTCGTGCCGCCGCCGCTCGTGTCGCCGACCGCCGCGCCCGGGACCGCAGCGGCGCCGTCCGGCGCGCCGGCGGCCGCCATACCGGCGTCCGTCGCGCTGGCCCCGCCCGCCGCGCCGCCGTCCGCCGAGTCCGTCGCCGCGACGGCCGCCCCTGCCCCCGCTCCGGTCTACGCCAACCGTTCGGGCGCGTTCGGCGTCGGCGTCAACATCGGCAACCGCGTCAGCGGCGTCAGCTTGAAGCTGTGGGCGTCGCCGGGCGTCGCCGCCGAGGCGACCGCCGGCGGCGGCGCGGAGGGTAACAACCTGCGCGCCCACGTCGGCCTCAACTTCAGCCTCGCCCAGTGGGCCTCGCCCGACGGCCAGTACCTGCTGCCGATCTACCTCGGCGTCGGCGGCGTGCTCGGCCACACGTTCGCGTCCGGCGCGATCCCGACCGGGACCGCCGCCGGCTTCCGGGTGCCGGTCGGCATGTCCGTGCTGGTTCGCTCCAACCCGGTCGAGCTGTTCTTCGAGGTCGCCCCCGAGCTGACGGTCGCCAGCACCTCGTCGCCGAGCGGCAAGTACGTCATCGCCGCCGACGGCGCGATCGGGTTCCGCTACTACCTCTGATTTTCACCTAACCGGTCCGCGCGCCCCTGCCACTGAGGCATCTGGAGGCGCGATGACCAGGACACCCGCGTACAGGCGATCGGTCGGCCGAGCAGCGATTCGAGCGAGCCTCGGGCTCGTCCCCTTCGTCGTCGTCCTCGCGGCGGGCCTGGCCGCGACAGGCTGCGGCGGCGCGTCGCCGGCGGGCAAGGGCGGCAGCGCCGGCGCGACCGGCACGCCGAGCGGCGGCGCGGGACACCCGACGACGCCCGGAACCGGCGGCAGCGTGACGGGCGGCGGCGGCAGCGCGACCGGCGTCGGCGGCAGCGCGACCGGCGTCGCGGGCTCGACAGGGACCGGAACGGGGACCGGCACCGGCAATGGCGGCAACTCCGGCGGATGCGCGACGGCCTGCGCGGCGGGCCAGGTCTGCCTGGGCGGCAGCTGCCAGACGGACCCGTGCGCGAGCGCCAAGGGGATGATGGGCTGCGGCGGCGGCGCGACCTGCAAGGCGACCTGCGTGCCGACGAGTGATCCGTGCGCCGGCGTCACCTGCGCCAACAGCCAGACCTGCGTCGACGGCCACTGTATCGCCGGCTGCTTCCTGCAGCCGTGCGCCGGCGTCACCTGTCCGTCCGGGCAGGTGTGCGACCAGAGCAGCGGGAAGTGCGCGATGCAGAACAGCTGCACCGCGAGCTGCGGCGCGGGCTTCACGTGCGCGCTCACCTGCGCCACCGCGAACCCGTGCGCCGGCGTGCAGTGCCCGAGCGGCCAGAGCTGCAGCGCCGGCAAGTGCGTCAGCAACCCGTGCGCGGACGTGATCTGCAACGACGGCAGCGTTTGCAACAACGGCACCTGCATCGACACGTGCGACTGCGGCAGCAAGGGGTGCGGCAGCAACGGCCACTGCGCGCAGGGGACGTGCATCTGCACGCCCACCTGCCCCGCCGACGGCAGCCGCGCCGGCATGGACGACGGCTGCAACGGCAAGTGCGGCTGCCCGATGGGCAGCATGATGTCCATGTCGATGTCGGGCTGCTGCACGCCCAGCTGCCCCAGCGACGGCAGCCGCGCCGGCATGTCCGACGGCTGCGGCAAGACCTGCGGCTGCCAGAGCGGCTCCGTCCTCTACGGCGGCTCCTGCTGCAAGCCGACCTGCGCCGCCGACGGCAGCGACGGCGGCAAGTCCGACGGCTGCGGGCAGACCTGCGACTGCGCGAAGGGCGCCGCGA
>DATBHU010000688.1:0-2460 GCA_036557265.1 Polyangia bacterium | reverse complement strand
TTGTCCGCGTCCGGCGCCGCCGCGGCGAGGCGGCGGTAGATCGCCACGGCCTCGCCGGTCAGGCCCTGCTTGACGCAGAGCTCGGCCATCGTCTCCGTGTCGAACATGGTCAGGATGATAGCCGTCGGACCTGCGCGACGTCTGCACGAATCTGCGCGATCAGGGCGTCGATCGACGGGAAGCGCTGTTCGTCGCGCAGCCGCGCGCCGACTTCCAGCCGCAGCCGGCGATCGTAGAGATCGCCATCGAAGTCGAGCAGATAGGCTTCGATGGTCACGCCTTCACCCGCGAACTGCGGATTCGTTCCGACGCTGAGCGCCGCGGCGCGCGACGTCCCCGCCAGCGGCCCGTCCAGGACGCGGGCGCGCGCCGCGTAGATGCCGAGCTTGGGGCGCAGCTCGCCCTCGGCGACGACGTTCGCGGTCGGGAACCCGAGGCCGCGCCCGCGCCCCGCGCCGCGCGCCACCGGCCCTTCCAGCTCGAACGGCCGCCCGAGCAGCTTGCCCGCCGCTTCCGTCTCGCCCGCCGCCACCAGCTGGCGGACGCGCGTCGACGAGCACGGCACCCCGCCCAGCGAGATCGGCGGGATGACCGCCACCTCGATCCCGTGGGCGGCGCCCAGCTCGGCGAGCATGCGCGTGTCGCCGGCGCGGCCGCGGCCGAAGCTGAAGTCGTAGCCGACCACGACGTCGCGCGCCCCGAGGTCGCGCGCCAGCACGTCGTGGACGAAGGCGGGCGCCTCGATGGTCGCGAACGCGCGCGTGAACGGCTCGACGATCGCGACGTCGATCCCCGCCTCCGCGACGAGCTCCAGGCGCCGCTCCAGCGACATGATGAGCGGGGGCGCGCGGTCGGGCGCGAACAGACGGGCGGGGTGGGGCGTGAACGTCAGCACCGCGGATCGACCGCCGCGGTGCGCCGCGCGCGCCCGCGCCTCGGCGAGCAGCGCGGCGTGGCCGCGGTGGACGCCGTCGAAGTTCCCGATCGCGAGCGCCAGCCGCGCCTCGGACCGACGCTCGGCCTCTGTCGCCGCGAAACGGGCCGCGCCCGACACGATCTTCATGGCTGCGGCGCCGCGAGCATGCTGTGGACAGTGGCGATCAAAGCTTCGAGCTCGAACGGCTTTTCGACGATGCGTTGGTGCGTCACGCCCAGCGCCGCGCGCCGTCGCGGCGGCACGCCGGTCATCAGCGCCAGCGGTGCGCCCGCGAAGATGTCCGCCAGCTCCGCCGGCAGCTGCGCTGGTCCCGCCGATCCAGCGACCATCAGATCGCTCAGCACGGCCGCCGGCTTGTTGCCGCCGCTGCCCCAATCGCGGGCCGCGCGCACGTCGCGGACCAGCGCGGGCGCGAAGCCGGCCTCGCGCAGCACCTGGACCACGAGGCCGCCGATGTGAACGTCGTCCTCGATGACGAGAATTACTTCACCAGCCATTGACTTCCATACTCGTGACGAGAAGAATAGCGGCCCGAGTTGAAGACGACATTTCACTCGGCGTCAATAAGGATGGGGACCCTGAAAGGGTCCCCAAACCCCCCAGGCAGACCTTCTAAGAATCGCAGAGCGGTTCTAAGAACGGCGGGTTCAGGGGTCCTGGCGGACGCGGATAGGAGAGAGCATGGCCGCGCCCGCTAGAGGAACCGTGAAGCAGACGAAGTTCATCTTCGTGACGGGAGGTGTTGTCTCGTCGCTGGGGAAGGGGCTGGCGTCGGCGTCGATCGGCAGCCTGCTCGAGACGCGGGGCCTCAAGATCACCATCCAGAAGCTGGATCCGTACCTCAACGTCGATCCGGGGACGATGAACCCGATGCAGCACGGCGAGGTGTTCGTCACCGACGACGGCGCCGAGACCGACCTCGACCTCGGCCACTACGAGCGCTTCATCTCGCAGCGGATGACGAAGCTGAACAACACCACCAGCGGCCAGATCTATCAGACGATCATCCAGAAAGAACGCCGCGGCGAATACCTGGGCGGCACGGTCCAGGTCATCCCCCACGTCACCGACGAGATCAAGGCGCGCATCCTGGCCTGCGCCAAGGGCAACGACGTGGTCATCGTCGAGGTCGGCGGCACGGTCGGCGACATCGAGTCGCTGCCGTTCCTGGAGGCGATCCGGCAGCTGCGCCTCGCGGTCGGCGCCACCAACGCGGTGTCCGGGCACGTGACGCTGGTGCCGTACATCGGCGCGGCGGGTGAGCTCAAGACCAAGCCCACGCAGCACTCGGTGATGAAGCTGCGCGAGATCGGCATCCAGCCCGAGATCCTGCTGTGCCGCTCGGAGCGCGCCATCGAGCCGGCGCTGAAGAAGAAGATCGCGCTGTTCACCAACGTCGCGCCCGACGCCGTCTTCTCGGCGGAGGACGTCTCGTGCATCTACGAAGTCCCCATGCGCTTCCACGAGCAGGGCGTCGACGACAAGATCGCCGAGCTGCTGAACATCTGGTCGCGCGCGCCCGA
>DATBHU010000687.1:0-7469 GCA_036557265.1 Polyangia bacterium | reverse complement strand
TCGTACCAGGCGAGCGCGCGGTCCTGGTCGATCTCCAGCTTCGGCGCGGGCGCCGCCAGCAGCTTGCGCAGGCCCGCCGCCAGCGCGGTCTCGGCGCGGTACAGCCCCGCCTCGTAGACGGCGGGGGCGCGCGCGTCCGCGACCACCGACGCGTCGATGGCGACGTCGCCGGTCTTCGCGAGCCGCTCGACCGCCGCGTCGGCGGACTCCTCGGGCAGATCGAGCAGCGCGGCCGCCTTCTGCGCCAGCCGCGGGCGCGGCACGAACACGTGTCCATTGCCGCCCTCGTCGTCGAGCACGTGGCGGACGCCCGCCTCGGCGCGCGACGGCGCGTCGCGCGCGACGCCCAGCGCGGCCGCCAGCTTGTCGGCCGACAGGAAGCCGATGCCCCAGACGTCGAACGCCAGCCGGTACGGATTCTCGCGCACGCGCGCGATCGCCGCCGCGCCGTACTTCTTGTAGATGCGCGCCGCGAAGGCGGGCGACACGCCGTAGCCCTGCAGGAACACCATCACCTTGCGCACCTCGCGCTGCGCGCTCCAGGCCGACCGGATGGCGCGCGCCCGCGACGGCCCGATGCCGGGCACCTCGCTGATGCGGCCCGGATCGCGATCGAGGATCTCCAGCGTCTCGATGCCGAAGCGGGCCACGATGCGCGAGGCGAACTCGGGCCCGATCCCCTTGATCAGCCCCGAGCCGAGGTAGCGCCGCAGCCCTTCGATCGTCTGCGGCGCGACCTCGGTGTAGCGGGCGACGCGGAACTGATCGCCGAAGCGCGCGGTGGTCTCGAACTTCCCCGACACCCGCAGCACGGCGCCGGCGGGCACGCCCACCAGGGCGCCGACGATGGTGACCTCGGTGCCGCCCTGCTCGACCTTGAAGCGGGCGACCGTGAACGTCCCGTCGCCGCCCGAGTAGACCAGCCGCTCGACCGTCCCTTCCAGCGTCTGCTCGGCGTCGTCCGCCGCGGCGACGCCACGCTTGCGCTGTGTCCCCGCCCTGTCGAACAGATCCACGCGCGCCAGTCTACACGACGGCGCCGCTGCGCTCCGCGTCGCGCGCCGCGATCTCGGCGGCGTTCGCGCCGCACATGCCGTGCACGCCGGCGCCCGGGTGGGCGTAGCTGGAACAGAGGTAGAGACCGCGCACCGGCATGCGGTACCTGAAGTACGGGAACAGCGGCCGGAACAGGAGCTGGCGGTGCCAGGCGTTCGACCCGCCGCCCAGGTCGCCGCCCACCAGGTTCGCGTCCCAGGCTTCGAGATCGGGCGGCGACATGATGTGGCGCGCCAGTATCGACGCGCGAAACCCGGGCGCCAGCTCCTCGATGCGCGCCTCGATGCGATCGGCGAAGCGCTCGCGCGCGCCCGCCCACCCGCCTTCCTCCTGCACGTGCGACGGGATGTGCGTGTAGCAGTAGAGCGTGTGCTTCCCGGCCGGCGCACGCGTCGGATCGCCGATGCTCTGCTGGCCGATCACGAGGTAGGGCCGCTCCGGCAGGCGGCCGGCGCGCGCGTCGCGCGTGAAGCGGGCCAGGTCGTCGACGCTCTCGCCCGCGTGCACCACCGCGCTGTCGCGCGCCGCCTCGACCTGCCAGGGGACCGGTCCGGCCAGCGCCCAGTCGACCTTGAAGGTCCCCCACCCCTGCGGGAAGCGCTTCATGAACGCGCGCACCCAGCCGGGGACCTCGCGCTCGTCGACCATCGACAGCAGCAGCGCGGCGGGCGACGTGTCGGCGACGACCGCGCGGCGCGCCGCGATCTCGGTCCCGTCGGCGAGCACGACCGCGGAGGCGCGGCCGCCGCGGACGACGACGCGCGTGACGCGCGCGCCCAGCCGGACCTCGCCGGCCCGCTCGCGCAGGCGCGCCACCAGCGCGTCGGTGAGGCTGCGGGCGCCGCCCTTCGGGAAGCCATAGCCGCCCGTCGTCGCGGTGACCGCCAGCATGTAGGCGAGGCCGGCGCCGAAGCGATCGTCCGGGCCGACGTCGACGTGCAGCCCCAGCCCCGGCAGCACGCGCCGCGCCGCCTCGCTCTCGAACAGGCGCGTGGCGAGGCCGCGCGTGCTGCGCACGAACATGCCCGCGATCTTCAGCAGCGCGCCCACGCCGACGCGCGCCAGCGCGCCGACGCTGGGGAACGGACCGAGCAGGGCCGCCAGCAGATCGCGCTCCACGCCCGCGTGAAAGCGGGCCAGCGCGCGGAAGGTGTCGGCGTCGCGCGCGCTGCCGAACGGCGCGCTGGCGAGCGCGTCGCCGCGCGCGATGCAGGCGAAGCTGCCGTCGACCGCCGGGTGACAGCTCTCGTAGCGCGCGTGCAGCCACTCGACCCCGGCGCCCGGCAGGTCCAGCGCCTGGAACGCAGGGCTGGTGCTGCCGAACGGAAAGAACCCGCCCCCGACGTCGTGGACGAAGCCCGGCAGCGTCAGCGCCTCGCTGCCCAGCGCGCCGCCCGCGCGCCGCGGGTTCGCCTCCAGCGCCAGCACGCGGAAGCCGCGCCGCGCGAGCACATTGGCGGCGACGAGCCCGTTCGGGCCCGAGCCGATGACGATCATGTCTGGATCCGACGACACGCGCCCTCGCCGCTACGGCATCGCCGCGAGCTTCTTCTGGACCGACGCCGCCGCCGGCGACCGGGGCGACATCTCCAGGAAGGTCTTGTAAGCGTTCTTCGCCTCGTCGGCGCGCCCGAGCTGCGCCAGCGCGTCGCCCAGGTTGACGTAGGCGACGGACCGATTCGGATCCAGCTCGAGCGTCTTCTTGTACCAGGTGACGGCGTCGTCCAGGCGCCCGAGCTTGAAGTAGGTGAAGCCGAGGTTGTTCGCCGCCATGACGTGGCCGGGTCGGAGCTCCAGCACGTGCTCGAACGCCTTCGCCGCCTCGTCGTAGCGCTTCTCGCGGTACAGGCTCATGCCGCGCTGGACCTCGGCGCGCGCCGAATCAGCCGGCTCGACCGCGGCGCCGATGGGGGCCGCGACGGCCGGCGCGCCCGCGTCCGGCGCGGCCCCCGCCGCCAGCGCGATCGTGGCCGCCGCGATCGCGTTCTTCAGCTTCTCGTTGCGCACCTTCTTCTGCTCGATCTGCTTGCGGATGCGATCCAGCTGGGCGTTCAACTTGATCGCCTCGCCGTCGAGCTGGCGGGACTCCTCGCTCAGGAATTCGTCCTCCGGCTTGAGGACGAACACGAACTCGCCGCCCTCGCTCCCGGCCAGGTGCCCGAACGCCGGCGTCTGGCGCGACAGCGACGACACGCTGGGACCGACGTAGGTGGCGAGCTCGGTCGCGGTGATGGCGCCGTCGCCGTCGAGATCGGCCTTCCCTTCCAGCCCTTGCAGCAGCGTCCAGGTGAAGATCGAATGCCCGCCGGGGCCGTTGTCGGCGACCTGCTCGTCGGCCCCGCCCGCGGTTAGCACCTCGCGCGCCGAGCGCCGCGTGATCTCCGCCAGGTACTGGCGCCGATCGCCGGTCGCGGCGCCGCCGCCGCCGCGCGTGAGCGCGAGGCCGCCGTAGCAGGCGTCCATCACGAAGAAGACGTGCTTGGCCGCGATCGCGTCGCTGGCGTCCTGGAAGTTGGTCATGGAGATCGCCTGGCTCTGGTAATCCTTCGCGGCGGCGTCGACGGGTACGATGTAGCCCTGGTTCTTGCCGTTCGGGAGCTTGCGCGTGACGCCGTGGCCCGCGAAGAAGACGAACACCCGGTCGTCGTGCGACACCTTCTTGGTGTCGGCCAGGCTGTCGCCCAGCGCGGCCAGGATGTTCTGTCGCGTCGCATCGCCGTCGAGCAGCGTGGTCACGTGATCCGGCGCGAAGCCGTACTTGCGCTCCAGCGTGTCGCGCACGGCGCGCGCGTCGTTCACCGCGTAGGCGAGCCGCGGCCAGCTCTTGTACGCGTTGATGCCGATGATCACCGCCCAGCTGTCGCGATAGAGCTTGGGCGCGTTCGCGGCGTTCACGTCGGCGGCGACGGGGGCGGCGGCCTCGCCCGCCCCGCCGCGCGCGCTGACGAAGTCGCGCCCGTCCCAGGAGAGGAAGCGATAGCCGCGCTTCTGCAGCTCGTCGAGCACCAGCGGCAGCGCCTGCGTGGTCCGTTCGTGGATGTCGTGGAACAGGATGATGCCGTGCTTCTGGCGCTCGACCTGGGCGACGACGCGGCTGGCGATCGATTGCGGGATCGGATCGGCCCAGTCCTGCGAGTCGACGTTCCACAGGATCGTCTTCATGCCCAGGGCGGACGCGGCCGACAGGATCTTGTCGTTGCGCGCGCCGTAGGGCGGGCGGAACAGCACCGGCTTCTGCTTCACGGCCGTCTCGAGGGCCGCGTTGGTGTCGACGAGCTGGTGATGGAGCGCGTCCTCGTCGAGCTTGGGCAGGAACGCGTGCGAGAAGGAGTGATTCGCGAGCGCGTGGCCGGCGGCGAGGATGTCGCGCGATTCGCCCTCGGCCTTGCCAATGTTGCGACCCACCTCGAAGAAGACGCCGTGGGCGCCGTACCGTTTGAGGATCTCCAGCACCACCGGCGTGTACTTCGCCGAGGGGCCGTCGTCGAACGTCAGCAGCACCGACTTGTCGGGGAAGCGCCGGCCGGTCACCTGATCCTTGTCGTCGCGCCAGCCGCCGCCGCTGCCGCGCGCGCCCGCGGCCAGGGCGTCGATCTCGGCCGCGTGCGCGGCGATCAGCGCGTCGCGCGAGATCTGCGCGCGCACGAAGGCCAGGTAGTCGTCCCAGGCCTCGCGCCGATCGACCAGGCCGCGCGTCGGCAGGCGCCCGAACAGCTTCTTCATCTCCGCGTCGTAGCGCGCCTGGATCGCCGCCAGCGCGGCGCGGTCGCTGTCGACGCGCGCCGACGGCGGCAGCTCGCCCAGCAGGTCCCGGAACGCGAGCTTGTCGGCGTCGCGCAGGGCCGGATCCGACTCCAGCTTGTCGAGAAAAGCGCCGCGCGCAGGCTCGTCGGCGGCCAGCGCGTCGTGCAGCGCCGCCAGCCGCTCCTCGTTCTGCTGAAACAGCAGCCAGGCCGCGAGCGTCGCCTTGTCGTCGGCGGCCGGCTCGTCGGCGAGCAGCGCGATCACGCCGCGAAAATCGGCGACCGCCGCCTGCATCGCCGCGGCGACGTCGACGCGCGGCGCGCGCGGCGCCGAAGGCTGTTTACAGCCGGCCACGACCGCGAAGCCAGAAAGAAGCGCGAGCGCGGCGGCGCGGACGGCGGGTCTGGACACGACCGCTCATTATCTTTGCCGGCGACCCGATTGTCGACGCCCGCCCCCGGCCACGGGGACGATCGCGCTCGAATATGCAGATCATGTCGCGGCCGCCCGTTCCAGCGGCGCGCGCTTGCGCGCCGTGATTAGGAAATACCCGAAGCGCCGGCGCATCAGCCCGACCACCGGCGCGAGCACGCTGGCCAGCACGTGGCCCCAGCGCACCCGGCCTATGCGCAGATCGCGCCGGATGAGGTAGTGCGCCAGCACGCGCGCCGTGACGAACGGGATGTGCAGCACCGACGGCGCGAGCCGCCAGGAGATCTCCTCGACCTCGATGTCGACGAAGCCGGCCGCCGCCAGGGCCCGCCGAAATTCGTCGAGGCGCGCGAAGGCGGGCACCGCCCAGTTGCGCGCCACCGCGTCGATCACCCGCCGCGCCAGGCCGCGCGGCGCCACGGCGCCCTTCAGGAAGCCGTCGGCGATCGCGAGGCGGCCCCCCGGCGCCAGCAGCCGCGCCGCCTCGCGCACGAACGCCGCCTTGTCGGTGCCGGGCGCGTGGCAGCTCGACTCGATCGCCATCGCCCCGTCGAACGCGCCGGCGGCGAATCGCGTCGCCGTGTAGTCCATCGCGTGAAACGCCGCGCGGTCGGCCACGCCGTCGCGCGCGGCGGCGGCGCGCGCGATCGCCGCCTGCTCGGGCAGCAGCGTGACGCCGTCGAGGCGCAGCGCCGGCCGCGCCCGCAGCACGAACGCCGCCGGCGCCCCCGCGCCGCAGCCGAGATCCGCCAGCCGCGTCACGCGATGCCCGCCGCGCTCCAGCCGCGCCAGCACCTGCGCCGTCATCTCGTCCATCATCCGCTCGCGATCGAACGGCGACAGCCCGCGCCGCCAGTAGCCGAAGTGCATGTTCAAATTCCGGCTCCAGGCCCGGTAGTCGGCCGTCGTCTCGCGGTAGTAGTCGACGACGCTGGGCGCAGGGTTCGCCGCCGGCGCGGCGGCGGCGCCGGCGACGCGCGGGAGGGTCAACGCGTTCGGGTTCATGCTCCCCGATACAGAAAGCGCCCGCCGAGGTTGCCCGGCGAGCGCCTTTTTCGTTCAGCTCGCGGCGCGGGGACGCGCCCGGCGTATCTATCGCGCCGCGCGGGCCTCACCGCGCGCTTCCTGCCGCTCGCCGCGCGCTTGCTGGTGCTCCCCGCGCGCCTCCTGGCGCTCCCCGCGCACCTCCTGGCGCTCCCCGCGGACCTCCTTGTGCTCGCCCTGCTTGATGTTGTGCTGCGCCTTGGCCTCCTCGCGCGCCGCCGCGCCCGGGCGCCCCTCGGCCGCCAGCTCCTGCGCGCGCTGCTCCTGACGCTCCCCCTTCTGGACCTGCCGCGCGCCGCGCTCCTGCTTGCGCTCGCCCTTCACCTCGTTGCGCTCGCCCTTCATCTCCTTGCGCTCACCGCGCGCCTCGTTGCGATCGCCCCGCCGTTCCAGCCGCTCGCCGCGCGCATGCGCCGCGACCGGCGTGAGCAACAGCGTCGCCGCAACCACCGCCCGCCCGATCCGTGAACCGAACCATGATGAGCTCGACATATCGTGACTCCTTTCGCCCGGTCCGACGTGCCGGCGCCGGCGGGCTATTCCATCGGTCGGGCGCGGGGACGGCTTGATCGGCGGTGTGACGCTGATCGCGCTCTGGCCCGCTCGCGCGGTCGCGCGGTCGCGCGGTCGAATGTAGAGTCGCGCCGTGACGAGCGGCGTCTTGCGGCGCATGAATCCCGCCGGCGGCGCCACGAACGGGGGCTGGACGGGCGAGGTCGGCGCGCTTCTGGAGCGCGCCATCGAGCCGCCATCGGCCCATCGGCCCATCGGCCCATCGGATTGGAAGCCGAGTCGCCGGGTGACGTGCTGTGCCCGTGGGGATACACCCGGGACAGCCCCGCTCCGCGCGCGGGGCGCCAGAACCGCCGGTCGCCCCCCGCCGGTGTTCGGCACCCGGTTTGCTGGTTTCGCCGGCCTTGGTGCGGGCGTCGATTTTGGTGATCTGCGGCATCGCTGTCTGGTCGGGCTGGTCGCTCTGGTCGACCGAGGCATTCGCCGACCCTTCGCCGCGTCCCGCGACGACCCCGATCTTGTTCGACCCTCGCGAGCTTTTCGCGCAACCGCTGGTCGCCGTCGAAGCGTTCGGCCGCCCGCGCGCGATGATCATCGACACCGGATCTCGCCACCACGTGATCGGATTCCAGGCGGCCGGGATATCGCCGGACGCAACGACATCCCAGGAGGCGTTCGGA
>DATBHU010000686.1:0-9309 GCA_036557265.1 Polyangia bacterium | reverse complement strand
GGACGGGCGGCAGGGCGGCTGGTACGCCTACGGCGACGATCTCGGAACGTTCGCGTTCGCGGGGAAGTTCGAGATCGATCCCAACCAGGGCAACACCACCTGCTCCGGCCCGGGCTCGCTGCACTTCAAGGGCACCGGGTTCGCGATGTGGGGCGCGGCGACCGGCGTCGACTGGAAGCCGCGGCCGTCCGACGGCGACGGCGGCTACGCCGACAAGATGACGTACGACGCGAGCAAGTATCGGGGCGTTGCCTTCTGGGCGAAGTCATCTGCCCCGCTCGACGGGGTGCAGGTCAGCTTCCCCGACATCTACACCGACAACGCCGCGCCGCCGCACGACATGCCACCGGACCCCGTTTCAGGTGCGACATGCACGATGTGCAAGTGCATCTACACCGCGGGGTCGGACTACAACTGTAGCCCGTATCTGGTTCAATTCGGCCTGAAGGGCGATGCTGCGGTCGACACACTGTTCTCGGGCTACTCGGACCTCCGACTGACTCCGACCTGGACGCGGTTCCAGATCCTGTTCGTCGATGCGCACCAGGACCCGGGGAACGGTGGCTACAAGCCCCCTGGCGACCGCCTGACCGTCGACAAGCTCACCGCGATGGCGATCCAGGTGAATGCCGATTACTCGAGCGGTCATGCCCAGGCGCGCGACTTCGAGCTGTGGCTCGACGACGTCAGTTTCGTTAAGTAAATCACCGACTTGACACCCCGCCTTGGGGCTTTACCCGCCGGCCGCCACTGGCTATCGTGGTTGCCATGAGAAACCACAAGGCGGTTCGAAAAACCGGAATTACGGTTGGGTTGGTTGCGCTGGGGTTCCTGTTCACGACGGCGCGCGTCGACGCGCAGCTGGGTGGCCTGATGGACAAGGCCAAGGGGGCGGCGGAGAGCGGCGCCAAGGGCAAGGCTGAAAAAGAAGTGAACGCGAAGCTGCTCGCCGAAGGGCGCAAGAATCAGTGCAGCTTCAAGACGGACAGCGACCAGCTGATGCCGGGCTGCGACTCCAAGATCAAGAAGCTGGCGGACGCGCTGGTCGACGCCAAGAAGCGCCTGCAGATGGCGGGCGTGAAGGCGTACAAGTTCGAGGTCTCGGGCCATACCGACTCCTCGGGCAAGGCGGAGCACAACAAGGAGCTGTCGGGCAAGCGCGCGCAGGTGATCGTGAAGGAGCTGGTCAACCGCGGCATCACGCCGGGCGAGATCACGGCCATCGGCATGGGCTCGGACCGTCCGCTGGTGACGCCGGATGACACGCCGGCCAAGAAGGCGAAGAACCGCCGCTACGAGATCCAGGTCCGGCTGTAGCGGTCCGGACCGGCTGTAGGCGTTTCGTCGTTCTTCAGCCCGCGGGAGGCAACGCGCCTCCCGCGGCTATATCCTGTTCGCGGTGGCGAGCGAGCCGAAGCGGAAAGGGATCGACCCCCTCAAGGTCGTCTTCGCGCTCGGCTACGTGCTGCAGGGGATCGCGAACCCGTTCCAGGGGATCACGTACCAGCCGTTCATCGCCCACCTCGGCAAGTTCTACGGTCTCGGTGAGGGCGCCGCGCAGAGCCTGTACGCGAAGTCGTACCTCGCCTGGAGCTTCAAGCCGATCATCGGTTTCCTGATCGACGCGTACGGGCGGACGCGCACGATCCTGCTCGGCGTGCTCGCGTTCGCGACGCTGGGGTTCTTGCTGGCGCCGCTGCTCGACCGCGGGCCGTACCTCTTCTTCGGACTGATGTTCGTCATCTCGGTGGCGCTCGCCGCCAGCGACGTCGCCGTCGATCGGGCGACGGTGATCGCCGGCGACGAGGAGGCGAAGGCCACGGGGCGGCCCCGCGCGACGACGGTTGGCCTCAACCAGGCGATCTGCTGGCTGGCGATCTACGGCAGCGGAACCGTGGCGCTGGTCCTCGGCGGGTACGCGACGGACCACGTGCCGTTCAAGGGGCTGCTGGTCGCCCTGGCGAGCGTGCCGCTGCTGGTGATGCTGTTCGTGCTCCGGCTGCCCAAGGACTCGGCCACGCCGATTCCGCTGGCGCGATCGATCGCGCAGTTCTGGGAGGGGCTGAACTCGGGCGCGATCCTCGGGATCATGCTGTTCTTCTTCCTGATCCATTTCCAGCCGCAGTTCGGCCCGATCTTCATGAACTACATGACCGCGGTGCTGCACTTCTCGCAGACGCAGATCGGGTTCGCCAACGGCGCCGGTTACGCCGGTTACTTCGCGGGCGTGGTCCTGTTCGTCTGGAAGGGCGTTCGCTGGCAGGAGCGCCTCGGCCTCCGCAAGCTGTTTCGCATCTATATCGTGGTCGGCGCCGTGGTCAGCTTGACGCAGTTCGTGCTGCTCGAGCCCTGGTTCAGCGCGATCGCGAACGTCCTCGCGCGCTGGCTGCCGTTCATCGGGCCGAGCGGCGCGCGGCTGCTGCTGCTCTGCCTCGGCAGCGCGCTGGTCACCGCGGCGAACCAGCTGATCTGGATGAGCACCTACAGCCTCGTCGGGGCGGTCGTGCCGATCGGGGCGGCGGGCAGCCTGTTCGCGGGCTTCATGTCGGTCGCCAACCTGGGCAACACGTTCAGCGCCTCGAGCGGCGCCTGGCTGTACGACCACGGCATGGCCGCCGCGCCGTTGCGTGACCTGCAGCGCGCGCTGTTCGGGCTGGGCGGCGGCGCGACCGACAAGCTGTCGATGCACATGCTGGTGCTGATCGGCGGGCTCGCGTACTTCGCGAGCTTCCTCGCGGTTCACCTGCTACCCGGACGCGACGCGACGCTGGCCGGGGGCGGCGGCGCAGGCGCGGTGGGGCCGGCGCGCTGGCGGGTGCTTCCCGCCGCCTTGCGCCGGACCACCAACGGAGGCGCGGTCGCCGTCGGGGTGGCGCTGCTCGCGGTCCTCGTCTGGCGGCTGGAGATCGATCCGGTGGCGTCGGTGCTGACCACCTTCCTCGCCGTCTGTCTGGCGCGCGAGTCGTTCCTCGACGCGCTGTTGCGGCGGCGCCGGGCGGCGGCCTGAGCCGGTCGTGATCGCTCGAGGACACTGCTGAGATGGTAAGGGGATAGTGCTGGAGCCGCCGCCCTCGTGAAGATCGCCACCTGGAACGTCAACGGCATCCGCGCGCGCCAGGACGAGGTCGCCGCGTTCGTGACGCGCGAGCGGCCGGACGTGCTCTGCCTGCAGGAGATCAAGGCCGCGCGCGACCACATCCCCGGCAGCGTGGGCGAGCTGGCCCTCGTCGACTACTGGTGCTACTGGCACGGCACCAAGGGCTATTCGGGCGTGGCGCTGCTGGTGCGCAAGGAGCTCGAAGCGGCCCGGCCGCTCTACGTTCACCCGGAGTTCGACGTCGAGACGCGCATCGCCGCGGCGCGCGTCGACGGCACGCTGGTCGCCTCGGTCTACGTCCCCAACGGCGGCAGAGACTTCGCCGGCAAGGTGCGCTTCCTCGAGGCGATGATCGCGTACGTCGCGGCGCTGCGCGCCACCGGCGATCGGCTGGTGCTGTGCGGAGACATCAACATCGCGCGCGCCGAGATGGACGTGCACCCGCGCGAGCGCGACGACCGCGCGGTCGGCCAGCGGTCCGACGAGCGCGCCCGCTTCCAGCGCCTGCTCGACGCGGGCGCGCTTCACGACGTCGGCCGCGAGCAGGACCCGGGCAACGACGCCCTCTACACCTGGTGGGCGCCGTGGCGGAACATGCGCCAGCGCAACATCGGCTGGCGCCTGGATTACGTGCTGGCGAGCGGTCCGCTGGCGGCGCGGGCGTCGCGCTGCGTGTCGCTGCGCGAATTCGGCACCAGCGACCACGCCCCGGTCATCGCGACGTTCGGCGCGAGCGCCGACGCCCCGGCCGCCGTCCCCACGGGCCCGTCATGATCGTCGTCTCCGACTTCGACGGCACGCTGACGCTCGACGACGTCACGACGTTCGTCTGGGACAAGCACCTCGCCTACGACTGGCGCGCCAGGCTGCTGCCGCCCACCTACGAGGGGCGCTGGACGCCGCTCGAGATGATCGCCCGCGGCTACGCCGACATCCGCGTGCCGCCCAAGGAGCTGCTCGCGGAGATCCGCCCGAACACGCGGATGCGCCCGGGCGTCGAGGCGCTGGCGACGTTCTGCCGCGGCCGCGGCTGGCACTTCGCCGTCGTCAGTCACGGGCTCGCCTTCTACATCGAGGCGCTGCTGCCTTCCTGGATCCCGGTCACCTCCTTCGTCGGGACGTTCGACGAGTGGAGCTGGCGGGTCACCTTGCCGGCGACGATGGCGCCGCTGTCGCCGGGCGAGGACTTCAAGACCCGCGTCGTCGCCGATCTGCGCGTCCGCTACCCCGGGCACGCGGTCGCCTACGTCGGCGACGGTCGCCTGGACCTGCCCGCGGCGCTGAGCAGCGAACGGATCTTCGCCGTGGCCGGAAGTCCGCTGGCCGATCTGGCGCGCGCCGCCGGACGCGCCGTCGACGAGTTCGAATCGCTCGACGAGATCGCCGCCTCCTTGTAGTAACGATTTGCGGTGCTACCATGCGCCGCATGGCAAACCCGACCGCGACGCTCTCGACCTCCATGGGCGACTTCAAGATCGAGCTCTTCACCGACAAGATGCCGATCACCGCCGGAAACTTCGTCAAGCTCGCCAATAGCGGCTTCTACGACGGCCTGCATTTCCATCGCGTCATCGACAAGTTCATGGTCCAGTTCGGCTGCCCGCACAGCAAGGATCCGAACAGCCCGCGCGCGGGGACCGGTGACAGCCCGCTCGGCCGCATCAAGGACGAGCACCTGCCCGACGCCAAGATCTCGAACGCGCGCGGCACGCTGTCGATGGCCAACGCCGGCCCCAACACGGGCAGCTGCCAGTTCTTCATCAACGTCGTCGACAACCCCTACCTCGACTGGTTCAGCCCGGGGCAGTCGAAGCACCCGGTGTTCGGCAAGGTGATCGAAGGCATGGACGTCGTCGACGCGATCTCGAAGGCGCCGCGCGATCCGCGCGACCGGCCGAAGACGCCGATCAAGATGAACAAGATCTCCGTCAGCGAGGGCTGAGCCTGAGCGCGCGCGCGAGCTCGTCGGCACCGCGGACGCTCGTCATCGGCGACGTCCACGGCTGCCTGGATGAATTGCGTGCCCTCGTGCAGAAGGCGGGCGTCGGCGCCGACGACCGGGTGGTGCTGGTGGGCGACCTGGTCGCCAAGGGGCCTGATTCAGCCGGCGTGGTGGCCTGGGCGCGGGAGGCGGGCGCGGCGGCCGTGCTCGGCAATCACGACGAGCACGTGCTGCGGGCGCGCGCCGGCAAGCCCGACGCCAAGGACCATCACCTGCGCGTCGCCAAGGCGCTGCACGCGGCCGACGTCGAGTGGCTGGAGGCGCTGCCGCTGTGGCTGCGCGTCGATTTCGCCGGCCAACCGCACGTCGTCGTCCACGGCGGCCTGGTGGCCGGCGTCGCCGTCGAGGCGCAGGCGCGGGACCATCTGCTGGCCATGCGCAGCGTGCGGCCCGACGGCACGCCGTCGAAGAAGATCGAAGGGACGCCGTGGGCCGTGCTGTGGAAGGGGCCCGAGCACGCGGTGTTCGGGCACGACGCCATCCGCGGTCTGCAGCAGCACGCCCACGCGACCGGCCTCGACACCGGGTGCGTCTACGGCGGCCAGCTGACCGCGCTGTGGCTGCCGACGCACGAGCTGGTGTCGGTGGCGGCGCGCCGCCAGTACGCGCCGATGAAATGACGGGAGGCGCAGGCGGTCAGCCGGCGCGCGAGATCGCCGCCGCCGCCCGCCACTGCGCCTGCGCCTGGGCGAGGCGCTTCTCCATGACGTTCGGGATCTTCTCGGCCAGGGCCAGCGCGTCGTCGAGCATCTGCCGCGCGCCCGCGCGCTGACCGCGACGCGCCAGCGCGCGCGCCGCCATCTCCGCGATCTCGATCGGTTCTTGTTCGACCGAGGTGGTCCGCGCGCGCTCCCTCAGATCCGCCCACTCCTCCTCGGTCGCCTCGCGCGTGCACAGGTCCACGAGGCGAAGCAGCACGCGCTCGGTCGGAGCCAGCAGACCGTCTGCGCGGCCGGTCCGCTCCGCCTCCACCTGGGACGCCGTGATGGCGTCGAACACCCGGCGGGCCTCGTCGTCCCGCGCCTGAAAGGCGAACAGGCGCGCCTCCAGCAGGCGGGCCACCGGTCGGTCGTATCCCGACAGCCGCTTCTCCTCCAGCTCCACCGCGCGCCGCACGTGCGTCCACGCCGCGTCCGCGTCGCCGCTCTGGTACAGCATCTCCCCCAGGTTGTACTCGCCGCCGAACGACGCGGTCACCAGGCCGATCTCGTGGGCGATCTGGATCCCGCGGCGCGTGTCCTCGAGCGCGCGCTCCAGCACCCGTCGGGCCAGCCAGAGCTGCCGCCGGTTCAGATAGGCGGCCATCAGGTGAATCTGGTCGCCGTGCTTCTCGGCCAGCGACATCACCCTCTCGAAGACCTTCTCCGCCTCTGCCACCTGCCCGTGGAACGGCAGCAGGTCGCCTAGCAGCAGCAGACAGATCACCCGGATCTCGTAGCCCTCGTCGCCCAGCGGTTCTGCCGTGGCGATCGCCTGGCGCAGTTTTTCGATCGCGTGCTCACCGTCGGCGGCGCGCCAATGAACCCGTCCTTCCCCGACCAGCAGCGACGCGCGCAGGAAGTCGCTCGGCGTTCCGAGCGCGTCCAGCAAGCCGGCTGCTTCCTTCACGAGCTCGGCCGACTTGTGGAACTCGATCGTCCAGTCGTACGCGGTCGCCGTCTCCATGATGATCTCGACCTCGGCCTCGCGATCGCCGACGTTGCGCGCGACCGCCAGCGCGGCGATCAGATCGTCGACGGAGTCGCGGCGGCTCATCCGGTAGCGCATCAGCCCGCGCCCGCGCAGCGCGATCATGCGCTCCGGCTGCGCCTCCTCGTCGAGCTGGCTGAGCGCGCGGCTGTAGAGGGATTCGGCGTCGACGTAGCGGTGGCCCTGCCGGGCGCGGTCGGCGAGCCGCAGGTAGAGCGGCGCCGCCATGTCGCGATTGCCGGCGCCCGCCGCGTGAAACGCGAGTCGCAGCAGATGGACGCTGTCCTCCGCGTCGCCGGTCCAATAGAAGCGCACGGCGGCGGCGTGGACCTCGGTCCGCAGCCGATCCGATACGGACTTCTCCACCGCCGTCCGCAGCAGCGCATGCCGGAACGAGGCCCGCCCGCCCCGCTGGCGCTTGAAGATCCCCATCGAGACCAGCTGGCGCGTGGCGACGTGGGGATCCAGCCGCAGGTCGGCGTCGAGCTGGCCCGAGGCGGGGTTTCGATCCAGCTCAGACATCACGCCTTCGACCTCGTCTTCGGCGAAGTCGAGGCCGAGCAGCGCGCACAGACGCGCGTGCGCGACCAGCTCGGGCGGCAGGCCGCCGATCTCGCGCTCCGCCAGCCAGTCGGTGACCGCCAGATCGGGCAGGCGCGCGAGCTCGTCGGTCGCGATGAAGTAGATGCCGGTCTTCGGATCGGGACGGACGATGCCGTCGCGCTTCAGCCCGCGGATCAGCTCGCTGAGCAGGAACGGATTGCCGTGCGTCCCGGCCACCAGCGTCTCCAGCGCGGCGGCCGGGATGTGCTCCAGCGGGAACAGCAGCCGGCGCGCCAGCTCCGTCGCGGCGCCGGACGCCAGCGGGCCCATCTCCAGGCGCTGGTGGTTGGCGCCCGCGCGCTCGCCCCAGCTCGGCTTCATCTGCGCCAGCGCGGGCCGCGCGGCGACGCAGATCCACAGCGGGACGTCGGCCTCGGGCATCGTCGCGTACTCGATCGCCTCCAGCGTCGCGTCGTCGGCGTGGTGAGCGTCGTCGAGGATGACCACCATCGCCCGATCCCGGGCGCGCAGCCGCAATGCCTGGCCGACGCTGCGGCTGACGGTCGCGCGCAGCACGCCGGGCGCGGCCGCCAGCGTGCGCAGCTCCGGTTCGTCGGGCGTCATCCAGCCGAGCGTCAGCGCCGCCGCGGGCCACAGCGCCGGCCCGAGATCGCTGAGCAGCGCCGCGCCGCGATCGTCAGGCTTTTCCAGCGGCAAGGTGAAGCAGCGTCCCAGCAGGGCGCGCAGGTTTCCGTCCGCGTCGCCCTCGATCGGCTCGCGCACGCGCAGCTCGACGACGTTGGCGTCGCGGAACGTCCGCTTCGCCTCCTCCACCAGGGCGGCGCACAGGTGAGACTTGCCCAGGCCGCCGTCGGCGACGATGGTCGCCAGGCCGGGGCGGTCGGCGGCGAGGGCGGCGCGCAGCGAGCCGAGCAGGCGCTTCATCTCGTCTTCGCGGCCGTACGTGGGCGCTTGTGACGAGCGCACCACGGTCAGGGCGTCGTCCTCGCGCGGCGGCGGCAGCGCCGCGATCAGGCCCGTGTCGCCGGCCGGCTGTCCCCGTCGATGCGGTGTCAGCTCCGCCGCGGCCGTCGTCAGGAACAGCCCTTCGCCGGCCATCGCCTCCAGCTGCTTTTGCAGCTTGGCGAACGCCGCGCTCACGTAGCGGTCGCTGCCGTCGGGCTTTTTTCGCACCGCCACCGCGGTGAGATCGACGACGACGCTGCGGCAGGCCTTGCGCGCGAGCAGGCCGTCCGCCATGCGGATCGCGCGCCCGACCGGATTCTCGCTCGACTTGTCCGTGAACAGGCCGACGCCGCCGCCCCGGCCGACCTCGACCAGGTGGCCTCCCCCCGCCGCGAGCGTCTTCATCAGGACGTCGACAGCGATGCCGTTCACCGCCAGCACCGCCATGGGCCGGCGCGCCGCCGCCGCGGCCGCCGCCTTCGGCTCGGGCGCGGGCACCGGCGCCGGGGCGCGCGCCGGCGCCGCCACGCCGCCGCTCGCCTGCGCGCCGGCCACCGCCGCCGCGAACGCCGCCGCCAGCTCCGCCGTCGACGCGAACCGGCGCACCGGATCCTTGGCGAGACAGCGCAGGATCACGTCCTCCAGCGCGCGCGGCGCGTCCGCCACGTAGCGGCCCGGACGGGGCGCGCGCCGGTTGGCGAGGGCCTGCTGGACCTCGGCGGCGTTGCCCCAGAAGGGCGGCCGCCCGGCCAGCATCTCGTAGAAGATCGCGCCGATCGCGTAGATGTCGGCGCGCTGATCGACCGGGGCGGACGAATCGAGCTGCTCCGGCGCCATGTACTCGGGCGTCCCCATGAAGGTCCCGACGGTCGTGTCCCCCTGACGGACGCCGGCCGGCGGTTTGACCAGCCCGAAGTCGAAGATGCGCGTCACCGGCGGGAGATCCGCCGAGAAGACGTTCTCCGGCTTCAGATCGCGGTGAACGAGATCGAGCTTGTGCACCGCCTCCAGG
>DATBHU010000685.1:0-1514 GCA_036557265.1 Polyangia bacterium | reverse complement strand
CGAGGTGACGCCGTGGCCGTGCCCCTCGCCGCCGCCCGCGCTGCGCGCGAAGCCGCCGATCGACGTCACCGCGCCCGTCTTCGGGTCGACGAGGTTCAGGTTGCCGGTGGCCCCCGACGGCGCCAGCACCTGCCCCAGGGCGGCGTCGAAGCGCAGGTCGTCGAACCCGATGCCGTGCTCGCCGCCCGGCAGCGCCACCGTGGCGGGCGGCGCCGCGCGCGCGATCGCCGGCGCGACGATCAGCCAGGCCCCCAACAACGCCGTCGCGCGCATCGCACCGACGGTATCATGCGGGCCCCGCGATGAAATCGAGTCGGAGCCTATCGCCACTGTCGACGCTGTCCGGGCTGGTCGTGCTGACGATCACGCTGCTCGCGGCGCCGCGCGCGTGGGCCTATCGGCCATTCACCGGCACCGACGCCGACGTCGCCGAGCTGCACGACATCGAGCTGGAGATCGGCCCCGTCGGGTACCTGCGCCAGGAAGGGCGCGGAACCGTGGCGGCGCCGGCGCTGATCGCCAACTGGGGCTTCGCGCGCGATCTCGAGCTGGTGCTGGAGGGACGCCAGCTCATCCCGCTGCAGCCCGCGCCCGGCGAACCGCGCGTCCAGATCGTCGACACCCAGCTGGACGTGAAGTGGCTGATGCGCGAGGGCGCGCTGCAGGAGAAGACCGGCCCCAGCGTCGCCACCGAGTGGACGATCTTGCTTCCGGAAACTGGACAGAGTCACGTCGGCGCCGAGCTGGCCGCGATCGCGTCGCTGCGCTGGCCCGCGCTGACGCTGCACGCGAACGGCAACATCGCCTACACGCGCGAGCGAACCCTGGGCCTGTTCGGGGGGCTGATCGCCGAAGGGCCGGGGGCGTGGGCCGTCCGCCCCGTCGCCGAGGCGTTCGTCGACCGCGAAGGTCCCGGCGCCACCGAGTGGTCGGGGCTGGCGGGCGCGATCTGGCACTTCCGCCCGTCGCTCTCCTTCGACGCGGCCGCGCGCCTGTCGTGGATCCGCGCCGCCGGCGCCGCCACGCGCGCCTTCGAGCTGCGCGCCGGCCTCACCTGGTCGTTCACGATCGGCTGACGTCCGTCGCCGTTTCGTCAGCGCGCGTTCGCACGACCGCACCGCAATCGTCGCGGCCAATCACCGCGTGCGTTCGTACAGTGCGCGCGTTCATCCGTTCGCGGCGCACGCCGCCCCCAACCGCGAACGATTCTTGTGCTTCCGAGAAAAACAAAGGACCAGGTCATGACGAAACAGAAGATCATTCTCCTCAGCGCGATCGCGCTCGGCACGGCATCGGCGGGCGCCTGGATCGGCGGCTGCGCGACCGAGCCGGTCGCCACCAAACCGTCACAGTCCGACGTCGGCCAGGTCACCTTCGATCTGCAGGTCGGCTTCGGCGTCACGCTGAACTCGGTCGGCTACGCGATCACCGGCCCCGCCGGCTTCAACCGGACCGGCACCATCGACGTCAGCCACAGCTCCACGGTCAGCGCGGTCATCACCGGCTTGCCGTTC
>DATBHU010000684.1:0-4716 GCA_036557265.1 Polyangia bacterium | reverse complement strand
GACGAGTTCTCGTTCCCGCCCGGGCCCGCCACCACCGCCGAGGTGCGAGCGGGGCGGGCCGACGCCGCCATCGTGGTCGGGCCGCCCACGGGCGCCGCCGCCGGCGCCCCTTCCGCGCGCGTGCTGTACGACGAGACGCAGGAGCGGTCACGCACCGCGCGCGCGCGCCTCGAGCAGGCCCTGGCCGCCGACGCGGAGCCAGGCTGCGCGGCGCCCTACGCGATCACGGTCGAGGGCGTCGCCCCGCGCACCGCCATGGGCGGCTACCTGCTGTCCAAGATCCTCCCGCTCGTGATCGTCGTGATGGTGATGCTGGGCGCGTTCCATCCAGCCATCGACATCACCGCCGGCGAGCGCGAGCGCGGCACGCTGGAGACGACGCTGTCCGCGCCCATCCCGCGCGCGGCGCTGATGACCGGCAAGGTGGTGGCGGTCGCGACGCTGGCCACGCTGTCGGGTCTGCTGAACCTGGCGTCGATGTCGCTGACCGTGCTCGAGGGCGCCAAGCTGGCGGCGTCGGGCGCCACCCTGTCCGTGCCGTGGGTGAATGCGGGGGTGGCCGCGCTGCTGGTGATCCCGCCCGCCGCGTTCCTGTTCGCGTCGGTGATGGTCGCGATCGGCGCGCTGGCGCGCAGCTTCAAGGAGGCCCAGACGCTGCTGACGCCGGTCTACGTCCTGTGCATGGCGCCGTCGCTGCTGGCCGCGCTGGGCGACTTCGAGCTGCGCGGCGCGATGCCGTTCGTGCCGGGCATCGGCGTGACGCTGCTGGCGCGCGACGTGATCTCCGGGCACGCGTCGGTCGGCGCGATCGTCGCCGTGTTCGCCAGCAGCGTCGGCTACGGCGCGGCGGCGCTGGCGATGGCGTGTCGGCTCTACGATTCGGAGCGGCTGCTGGGCGCCGACGACGCCGGCCTCGGGCTGCGCGCCTGGCTGCGCCACCTGCTGTTCGGGCCCGTGGCCCGGAACGACGGCGCCGGCAGCGCCGCCGACGCGCCGCCCACGGCCGGCCACGCGGTCGCGCTGTTCGGCGTGGCCGTGCTGGTGCTGCTCGCCTCCGCGCCGCTGCAGAAGTGGCGCGTGTCGGTCGGCCTGGCGCTGTTCGAATGGGTCGGCCTGCTCGGCCTGACCGCCGCGTACGCGCGCGGAAGCGGCCGCCGCCTGTCCGCCGTGCTGCGCCTGCGCGTCCCGTCCGCATCGGCGGTGCTGGGCGCGATCCTGATCGGCGCGGCGGCGTCGCTGGTGCTCAACCTGCTGGTGCAGTGGGTGATGCCGCCGCCCAAGGAGCTGGAAGAGGAGATGCGCCGCGTGGTCCCTTCGGGAGAAGGGCCGGGCGTGCTCGCGTTCGCGCTGCTGCTGCTGGCGGTGACGCCGGCGGTGTGCGAGGAGGCGCTGTTCCGCGGCCCGATCCTGCGCGGGTTGCGCACGCGGTTCTCGCCGCTCGGCGCGTCGGTGCTGACCGGCCTGCTGTTCGGCATCTATCACGCCAGCGTCTGGCGCTTCCTTCCGACCGCGCTGCTCGGATTCGGCCTGTCGGCGATCGCGCTGGCGGCCGATTCGATCGTGCCGGCGATGCTGGCGCATTTCACGTACAACGCGTGCATCGTGACGCTGTCACGCGTCGGCATGGACCAGGGCGATTCCGGCGCCGTCGATCCCCGGCAGCGGCTGGCGCTGATCGCGGTCGGGACCGCCGTGCTCGCGGCGGGGGCCGCGCTCGTCGCGCGCGGGCGCCGCCGGCGTCCGGTCGACGGCGCCCCGGACGCCTGAGCTTCCGGCGCGCGCCAGCAGTCTGACGCGCCGGGGGGTCAGATGTAGCGCACTTCACTAAGTTTTGATTGTTGGATGGCGGTAGTACTGCTAAGAAGGGCAACAAATGCCGAGCGGTGAGGAAAAGCAGACTCTCGGGCTGTTGCGGCGGTGCGACGTGCTGGCGGACATTTCAGCCGAAGCCTTACAGGCCTTGCTGCCCGGTCTCACGACCGGCAGCTATCGCCCGCGCCAGGTCATCTACTTGCCGGGCGATCGCGCGCAGGGGGTTCACTTCCTCGCGCAGGGTCGCATCAAGATCTCGAAGGTCACCCGCGACGGCAAGGAGCTGACGCTGGCGTATCGGACCGAGGGCGATTTCTTCGGCGAGCCGTGCCTGCTCGACGGCGGCCCCCGCGAGGAGATGGCGGAGGCGATGGACGCCTCGGTGACGGTCGAGATCACGCGCGAGCTGCTCGACAACTTGCTCAAGGCCGACGGCCGCGCCTCCTACAAATTCTCGCGCGCGTTGATCACGCGCCGGAAGGATCTCGAAACGCGCGTCGAGCAGCTGATCTTCAAGGACGTCGGCGCCAAGCTGGCCGAGCTGCTGCTGAACCTCGGCCAGGAGCACGGCGTCTCGCACGAGCGCGGCACCGTCGTCGGCCTGAAGATCACGCACCAGGAGATGGCGAACCTGATCGGATCGACCCGCGAGACGGTGTCGCTGACGCTGTCTCAGTTCAAGCGCAAGGGCCTGATCCAGACGGAAGGCCGCCGCGTGATCCTGTCGGACATGGAAGGGCTGCGGGCCCTGGCCTGAGAGCGCCCCTCACCCGCGAGCCTCCGGCTCGGCGGCCTCTCCCAAAGGGAGAGGCGTCAGAATCAGATCTCCCTCTCCCGCTTGGCGGGAGAGGTTCGGGGTGAGGGCAGGCCTTGCGAGCGGCAGCGCTCGCGCGAGCTACCAGCCGCCGCGACGGCCGCGTCCGCGGCCCTCGCCGTAGTCGCCGCCACCGCCACCGCGGCCGCCACCGTCGCCGTAGCCGCCGCCGCGGCCCCCGCGCCCACCGCCGCCACCACCGCCGCCGTAGCCGCCCCCGCCCCCGCCGCCGTAGCCACCGCCGCCGCCGCCACCCGAACGCGGGGCGCGCGCGCGCGCCTCGCTGACGTTGATGGGACGGCCCTGGATCTCGCGTCCGGTGAGCGAGGAGATCGCGCCGTTCGCCTCGTCGTCGCTGCCCATCTCGACGAAGGCAAAACCGCGCGGCCGGCCGGTGTCGCGATCCATCACAATCTTCACCTCGACGACGTTGCGTCCGCCTTCAGCGAAGACGTCACGCAGCTCCCCCTCCGTCACGTTGTACGACAGGTTCCCTACGTATAGCCTCGTTCCCATCTCGTTCTCCTTCGTTCACAGATTCGGACGCGACACGGCCCTTTCAGGGAGGGAATTTCTCAAACTCGACGCAAACGCGCGCCAGCGGCAGGCCGACGGCCATTGCCAGACACGACAGAGGTCAGCGGCAACACGCGCGGTGGCTGCGGGCCGGCCGACAAAACAGCGAGAACGATCGAGAAACGAAGCACCAAACGCAGGCTCTATGAGCCTCGAACCAAAGTAGCAGCTCGGCCGACGGCCGTCTAGAGCCTACGGCCGAGCCTCGCAATCGACGGGTGGGAGGGTTTGGGAACCCTCCCAGGGTTCACATCTGAATCATTGCCGCAGCGCTGCCAGGACGGCGTCGCCGACGGCGCCCGTCGAGGCCGGGCTGGCGCCAGCGGGGGCGATGTCGACCGGGAACACGCCGCGATCGACGGCCGCGTCGACCGCGCGCTCCACGGCGGCTGCCTCGGTCTCCATCCCCAGCGAGTGGCGCAACAGCAGCGCAACGCTGAGGATCGTGGCGTACGGATTGGCGATTCCTTTGCCCATGATGTCGGGCGCCGACCCGTGGATCGGCTCGTAAAGCCCGCTCTTTCCCTCGCCCAGCGACGCCGACGGCAGCATCCCCATCGACCCGGCCAGCATCGACGCCTCGTCGGTCAGGATGTCGCCGAACATGTTCTCGGTGACGATGACGTCGAAGTCGGCCGGCTTGCGGATCAGCTGCATGGCGCAGGCGTCGACCAGCATGTGCGACAGCGCGACGTCCGGGAACTCCTGCTTCATCACGCGCTCGGTCGTCTCGCGCCACAAACGCGACGTCTCGAGGACGTTGGCCTTGTCGACCGAGCAGAGCTTCTTGCGCCGCCCGCGGGCGATGCGCGCCGCGGTGCGGACGATGCGCTCGACCTCGGCGACGGTGTAGGTGCAGTTGTCGCTGGCGCGATCGTTGTCGCGCAGCTTGTCACCGAAGTAGATGCCGCCGGTCAGCTCGCGCACGACCAGCAGATCGACGCCGGCCAGCCGCTCCGGACGCAGCGGCGACGCGTGCAGCAGCTTCGGGTTCACGGCCACCGGGCGCAGGTTGGCGTAGAGGCCCAGCCCCTTCCGGATCGCCAGCAGCCCCTGCTCGGGCCGCACCTTGGCGCGCGGGTCGTCCCACTTCGGTCCGCCCACCGCGCCCAGCAGCACGGCGTCGGTCTCGCGCGCCATCGCCAGCGTCTCGGGCGGCAGCGCCGTCCCGGTCTTGTCGATCGCCGCGCCGCCGATCAGGGCTTCGCGCAGCGTGAAAACGTGCCCCCACCGCTCCCCGACCGCCGCCAGCACGCGCGTCGCTTGCGCGACGACCTCAGGCCCGATTCCGTCACCGGGCAAAACGGTAATGGCAGCTCGCATTTTCTTTCTGATGACCTCCGCCGCGAGGGACCGCGGACGATACAGGCTAAGATCGCGATCGAGCAAGTCCCTTAGGGGCCAGCCCCGATTTTTCGTGGGTACCCACGATTTTCAATCAGGGGCGCGCGCGATCGGATAGCGGCGGCCCGGCCCGAAGGCCTTGCCCGTGATCTTCAGGCCGGGCGGCATCT
>DATBHU010000683.1:0-9128 GCA_036557265.1 Polyangia bacterium | reverse complement strand
ATCAGGATGGCGACGTTGCCGCCGTGAACGACGCCGAACGGCTGCATTCGAAACGCCGCGGGCGCCATCTCGAACTCGGCCCGGCCCCAGGCGAGGTCGGTGATGCGCATGCCGACGTGGTGCACGAACGGCGAGTCGTCGATCAGCGCGAACAGGCGCTCTCGATAGCGCGGATTGAAGACGCGCGCGGCGTCCGGCGGGGCGGCGGGGCGGTCGGGTGACGGCATCGAGCGGGGCCGCGCCATGATAGCGCCAACGCGGCCCGCGGAAACTGAGGTGAAGGCCGGGTGGCGTCGACACACTCAAGGGACGTAAGCTGCCGGCGCCAGCTCTGAATCGAAGGGAGGCTCCCATGCATCTCCAAGGTCGTCGCTCTGGTCTGGCGCTTGGTGCCACCGCTGCATTCGCGCTCTGTCTTTCTTGCGGCAGCAGCTCGAAGGGCTCGTCGCCAGGCACCGGTGGCAGCGCGCCCGCCGGATCGGGAGGAGGCGCGGGCGCGGCAGGCACCACCGGCGCAGGCGGCGCGGCCGGCGCCGCGGGCAGCACCGGCAGCGCGGGCAGCACCGGCGACATGGACGCCGGCACGATGCCGGTGATGCCGAGCGCCGGCTGCGGCAAGCCCGCCGGCCTGACGAGCGGCCGCGCCAGCATCGACGTCGACGGCAAGTCGCGCGAGTACATCCTCTACGTGCCGCCCGGCTACGACCAGAACCACGCCTACAAGCTGATCTTCGGCTGGCATCCCTGGGGCGGGTCGGCGCAGCAGACGCAGCAGATGGGGTACTTCGGGCTGCAGACTCCCAGCAACGGCCAGGCGATCCTGGTCGCGCCGGAAGGTCAGGACTTCCAGGACGGCGGGCTGGGCTGGGGCAACGCAGGCGGCGAGGACATCGCGTTCGCGCACGCGATGATGGATCGCTTCGGCGCGCAGCTGTGCGTCGACCAGAACCGGATCTTCTCCACCGGCTTCAGCTTCGGCGCGATGTTCTCGTTCACGCTCGCCTGCACGGCGGCGAGCCAGCAGCGCGCCATCGCGCCGATGGCCGGCAACACGCAGACCAGCGGCGGCTGCGAGAACAGCACCCGCTCGGTCGGCATGATGTCGTTCATCGGCACCGACGACAGCCTGCTGACGGTTCACCGCCAGGCGGTGCAGGTGTTCGTCCAGCGCGACGGATGCTCGACGCAGTCGACGACCATGTCGCCCAGCTGGTGCGACGGCGTCGCCGCGCAATACCAACCCTGCACCTGCGTGCAGTACACGGGCTGCAAGTCCGGCTACCCGGTGATCGCCTGCGAGTACAAGGCCGGCCACCAGTTCGCGCCCAGCTCCGGCCCGACGCTCTGGAGCTTCTTCTCGCAGTTCTGAGCGCCCGGGCGCGCCGCGCTCAGTCGGCGTCCCGCGTCCGCCGGGCCCGCGACGCGGCGGTGGAGCGGCGCGGCGGCGGCGCGCAGCGCGCGTGGCGTTCCACGGACAGCGCGCGCGCGACGCGGTCGACGTAGATCTCGGTCTGGCCGTTCTGCGGGACGCGGTGGCCGACGATCGCGCCCGGCCCGGCGTTGTAGGCGGCCGCGGCCAGGCGGACGCTGTGGAAGGCGGCCATCTGCTCGTGCAGGTAGCGGGCGGCGCCGTCCACGCTCTGCTCGGGATCGAACGGATCGCTGACGCCCAGCCGGCGCGCCGTGGGCGGGATCATCTGCATCGGCCCCATCGCGCCGGCGGGCGAGATCCGGTGCGGCTGTCCGCCGGACTCGACGTGCACGATCGCGCCCAGCAAGCCGCACGGCAGGTGGTATTTCTGCTCGGCGCGCGCGAGCATCTCCGGCGTGATCGGCGCGTCGGAAAAGAACGCGCAGCGCGGGCGGTGCCACGCGTAGGCCCCGAGCGCCTGGATCTTGTAGCTGAGGAAGAACGGCGACAGCGGGAAGACCGCGCACCGCCCAACCCACGCGACCGCGACGTTCACCAGGCAGATGGGGAGCGCGATCGCGATCGCCAGCGCGAGCGCCCATCGCCGCCAGCCGCGCAGCCCGAGCAACCTCGGCAGCTTCAGCGACGTCACCAGCTTCGACAGCCGGGGCCAGCCGCGCGCTTGCAGCCAGCGGGCCAGACGCAACCTCATTTCCAGCAGGCGGCGAATACCCAAAGACCTAGCTCATCCAAGCCGCGGGCGCCACAGGCGCGCTAACATCGGCTGATGTTCTCGCTCTATAGCCGGGTCGCGGTCGAGGCGGCGCGTCGCGCCGTGGCCGCCTGGCCGGCCCTCCTCGCGTACCCTGTCTATGCCGTCATCCTCGTCGCCGCGACCATGGCCTTCGCGCCGCTCGGAATGATCGGCGGTCTCCTGATCGGCCTCGTGGTGGCGGCCTGCTGGTCGAGCTACCTCGAGCTCATCTCCCAGGCGGTGGCGGGCTCGAAGATCCACATCCGCTGGGACGACTTTCGCCGCACGTTCCTCGCCCGCTTCTGGGACGTGATCAGCGTGATGTTCGCGTTCTGGATCATCTCCTTCCTCACCGGCCCGCTGACGAAGGGCCCGAGCGGCGCGGCCGCCGCGGGGGTGATCGGCTTCGCGATGGCGTTCTTCTTCAACGCCGTGCCCGAGCTGCTCTACCAGGGCCAGTCGCGCTCGTTCGCGCTGTTGCTGGATTCGGCGCGCTTCATGTTCCGGTTCCCGGTGGCGTGGCTGCTGCCGAACGTGCTGCTCGCCGCCCTCGCGCTCGCGGCCTCCGGCCTGTTGCGGCAGATCTCGCATCCGGCCGAGGCGCTGATCGCGTTCGGCAGCATCTTCTCCTTCGGCGGAATCGCCGCGGTCTTCCTGGGCATTCCGCGCTGGTCGCTGCCGATCGCCCTGGTCGTCCTGCACTACGTGATGATCTTCCGGGGCCTCCTGTTCCACGAGCTGGTCTCGGGCGGCGGCAACGCCCGGCTGCGGGCCTTCCAGGCGAAGATGCGGGGCTAGGACCGCCCTACTCGGCCGCCGGCGCGGCGATCGGCACAGGCCTCCCGGCCGGCGCGGCGGCCGCCGCCTTGGCCATGACCATCCGGTTGATCGGGTACATCAGCATGATCGTCAGGATCATCGCGGTGACCACCACCCAGCCGAGCACGTCGTAGTGCCGGAGGCGGCCGTCGGGCATCTGCACGACGATCAGGCCCGCGACAGACGACGCGATCCCGCCCGAGAACTGCTGCAGCGCCATGTTGATCGACATGAAGGCGCCCCGGTCCTGCATCTCCGGCACCGCCGAGGTGAGCGCGCTGGCCGAGATCATCCGCGACGTGATCGCCGCGAACAACACCGCGTTGATGATCACCACCAGCGCGATTGGCGTCGTCCCGAGGTTGCAGTACAGAGCGACGATCGCCGCGCCCCCCAGCGTCCCGATCACGAACAGCTTGTACTTGCCGATCGAGTCGGCCACCTTGCCGAGCAGCGGCCCCGCCACCAGCGTGACCCCGCCCGTGATCGCGTAGATGATGGGCAGGTCGGTCAGCGCGATGCCCAGGTTGTTGACCGTGAACGTGCTGCCGAACGGCATCAGCATGTAGCCGCCCGTCGCCAGCATGGTCGTCGCCAGGAACACGTACAGGTAGCGCCGCTGGCTGACGGTGGCAAACAGGTGCTCCACGGGATGGCGGGTCGACGGCGCCTTCAGATGCTCGACGATCGGCTGCAGGCGGGCGGCGATCACCAAACCGACCGGCACGCCGATCACGAAGATCATGATGAACGGGGCGTGCCAGCCCCACTTGTTCGACAGGAAGAGCCCCAGCGGCAGCCCCAGCACCTGGCTGGCCGCAAACGCCGTCTGGATCGTCCCCATCACGCGGCCCCGCATCTCGAACGGGAACAGGTCGACGACGATCGCCATGACGATCGACCCGATGACGCCGCCGAACAGGCCGGTGACGATGCGCGCCACGAGCAGGAACGTGTAGCTGGTCGCCATCCCGCACAGCAACGTCCCGAGCAGGAACCCGGTGTAGAAGAACAGCAGCAGGCGCTTGCGATCGAACTTGTCCGCGAAGCCGGCGGCCAGCAGGCCCGAGGCGAACGCGCTGAACGCGTAAGCCGACACCACCAGACCGAACTGGCTGGTGGTGATGTGCAGCTTCTGCAGCAGCAGCGCCCCGAGGGGGCTGATGATCATGAAGTCGAGGATGAGCGTGAACTGCAGGAACGCGAGGACGGCGATGACGAACTTCTGGTAGCGCGTGAAGACGGAAGGCATGGCGGGGCGTAAACGTACGGGGCGCCGCGCGTCCGTGCCACTCCCGATTCAGCTGCCCATGGTGCGGTCAGCGCGCCGGTTTTTTCAAGCTTGTATCTTCACGAAACCGCCGGCGAGCAGCGCCTCCGCCTCGTCGGCGGCGAGCGGTTCGGAGAACAGAAACCCCTGCCCGCGCCGGCAGCGCAGGGCGCGCAGGGCGTCGGCCTGGGCGCGCGTCTCGACCCCCTCGGCGATCACCTCCATGCCGAGGTTGCCCGCCAGCGAGACGATCGCCTTGACGATGGCCGACTGCTGGGAGACGCCGTCCATCCGGCTGACGAACGAACGATCGACCTTCAGCGCCTGCACCGGGAAGCTGTGCAGGTAGGCGAGCGACGAGTAGCCGGTGCCGAAGTCGTCCAGGTGCAGGCCGATCGACATCGCGTGCAGCCGCTGGATCACCCCCGCCCCGGCGTTCAGGTTGTGCATCAGCGCGGTCTCGGTGATCTCCAGGGTCAGGCAGGTGGGGTCGAGGCCGGTCGCGCCGAGCACGCGCTCGACCTCGACCGGCAGGCTGCCCTGGGCGAGCTGGCGGGGCGAGACGTTGACGCTGATGCCGAGCGCCGCGCGCCGCGGATACTTGCGCTGCCAGTCGCGCGCCTGGCGACAGGCCTCGGCGAGCATCCACTCGCCGATCGCGCCGACCAGGCCGCTCTCCTCGGCGACGGGGATGAACAGCTCGGGCGGCAGCAGGCCGAGGCCGGGGTGGCGCCAGCGCGCCAGCGCCTCCACCCCGACCACCGCGCCGCTGTCGAGGTCCACGATCGGCTGGTAGTAGGGGACGATCTCCTGGCGCTCGAGGGCGCGCCGCAGATCGGTCTCGAGCCGCAGCGACGCCACCGCCCGCTGGTGCATGTCGCCGTCGAACACTTGGTGGCGGGCGCGGCCGCCCGCCTTGGCCCGGTACATCGCCGTGTCCGCGTCGCGCAGCATGTCCTCGGGGCGCTCGTAGCCGGCGCTCGACAGCGCGATGCCGACGCTGACGCTGGTGAACATCTCGTAGCCGCGCACGTCCAGCGGCGCGGCCAGCTCCTCGTGGATCCGTTCGGCGACGCCGATCGCGTCGGCCTCGCAGCTGATGTCGTCGAGCAGCACGGTGAACTCGTCGCCGCCCAGGCGCGCCAGCGTGTCGCCGGGACGCAGACAGCGCTCGAGCCGGCGCGCCGTCCCGACCAGCAGCTCGTCGCCGGCCTGGTGTCCCAGGCTGTCGTTGATCGCCTTGAAGCGATCGAGATCGAGGTAGAGCACCGCGAACAGCGCGTTGCCCAGCGCGCGCCGGGAGCGGTGAAACAGGTGCTGCAGGCGATCGAGGAACAGCGCGCGGTTCGGCAGGTCCGTCAGCGGATCGTAGAACGCCCGGCGCTGCAGCTGCTTCTCCGCCGCCTTGCGCTCGCTGATGTCGCGCGAGATCCCGAACGTGCCGACGATGTTCCCGGCGCGATCGCGCAGCGGCAGCTTGGTCGTCGAGATCCAGCGGACGTCGCCGTCCGCCCGGATCTCCTTCTCCTCGACGTTCACCATCGGCTGCCCGGTGCGGATGATCTCCTGCTCGTCGCGCAGCGCCTTCGCCGCGTGCTCCTCGGTGAAGAAGTCGAAGTCGGTGCGGCCGACCGCGAGCGCCGGATCCCCGACGCCGAAGCGCTCCGCCGCGTACCGGTTGATGCGCGTGAAGCGGCTCTGGCGGTCCTTGAAGTAGATGCTGTCGGGGACGTTGTCCATCAACGTCTCGAGCAGGGAGATCTCATCCTCGAGCGGCGAGATCCGGGAGCCGGCGACCACTGTCGCGCGCCGGTCCTGGGCGGGCTTGGGGAGAGCTCTCCGTCGCATCGGGCGTCGTCGGGGCGCTTTCTCCATGGCAAACTGCGCCACAAAAGAAGTAAGCGACCATCCGAGATTTTATCAGAGCAATCAATGGATCGTCCCTAAAATTCGCCACTTACAGCGCCCGACATCAGAGCCGGCCGGCGAGGAACGCCTGGATCATCGCGGTGGCGATGTCGGGCAGCGGGCCGCCGGCGGGCGGGCCGGCGTCCACCGCGCCGAGGTAGGCGCCGTGCCGCGCGCCCGGCAGCACCGCCAGCGCGCCGTGCGGCAGCAGGCGCGCCAGCCGCGCGTCGTGCTCGACCGACATGACGTCGCTGTCGCCGACCATGACCAGCGTCCTCGCCGCGATCGCGCGCAGGGCGGCCTCCGGAATGTCGTGGAAGCCTTCCATCAGCGCCACCTGCTTCGCGAAGCGCGCCGGCACGGCGGCGGGATCGGGCGCCGCCGCCACGAGCGCGTCGCGCAGCGCAGGCGGCATGTCGGTCATGCGCGCGTGCGCGAACCCCTGCCAGAACTGCGGCGGCATGCCGGCGCGCGCGTAGAACGACGAGCAGACGACGAGGCGGCGCACCAGGCGCGGGTGGCGGATCGCCAGCTGCATCGCCACCACGCCGCCGTTCGAGAACCCGAGCACGTCCGCCTGCGCGACGCCGAGCTGCTCGAGCAGGGCCGCCGTATCGTCCGCCATCTGCTCGAACGACAGCGGGCGATCGCGATCGCCGGAGTGGCCGTGCGCCTGCTGCTCGGGAGCGATCACGCGGTGGTCGCGGGCGAGCGCCGGAATGATGGCGCCGAACGAGGTCTGCGCGGTGGAGCCGCCGCCGTGGAGCAGGACCAGCGGCGGCCCGCTGCCGTGCTCCTCGTAGTACATGCGAAGCCCGTTCACGGCGGCGTACGCGGTTCGATTCACCGGCCGGGTCGTCGCACGCCCCGGCGGAGACGCGCTCGGCGCGGCCAGCAGCAACGACGACAGCGACATCATCACGGCCGCCCTCACGAGCGCACCTCCTGCGCGTCGGGCTTGCACCAGCGGTGGCCGTTGACGCGCACCGGGACGTCGAGCTCGCCGCCGATGTCGACCAGGAAGTCCGGGTTGTAGAAGTAGTTCTCGAGCCGCGCCACGCGATCGCCGTCGAGCGACAGCGTGGTGACGGCGCGGACCGCCTCCACCCCGTCGGCGTGCCGGTACCAGGAGAGCAGCAGCCAGCGGCCCCGGTGAAAGCGCGCCTCGACGCGGGGCGGAACGGGCAGCGCGCCCTCGACGAAGCGGTCGTCGAACATCTCGCGCGCGCCCGGGTCGGCGAGGATCTTCATCCCGAACAGCATGCCGGTCAGCACCGTGCGGCGGGCGGCCTCCGGACCGTACTGCGTCGCCGCGCCGACCACCTCGACGACGGCGGTGTCGAGCAGCAGCGCGGTCAGCCGATCGAGATCGCCCGCGTTGAACGCCGCGCAGAACGCGTCGAGCGCCGCCGGGACCGGCGCCGCGGCGAAGGCGGGCGCGGGCGTCGTCTCCTGGGCCAGCTTGCCGCGCCCGCGGTGCAGCGCGGTCTTCACCGCGCCGGCCGTGGTGCCGAGCGACTCGGCGATCTCCTCGAGCGACAGGTCGAACACGTCCTTGAGCACGACCGCGGCGCGCTCCTGCGGCGACAGCGTCACCAGCAGGGTCCCGGCGGCCTCGCGCGCCGCGCGCGGCTCGACGGCGGCGGACGGCGGTCCGACCGGCTCGGGCGCGTGGCCAGCGGGCGTCTCGCGCCGGCGGCGCGTCTCGTCGATCCAGAGGTTCGACGCGATCCGGAACAGCCAGGCGCGCGGGTGCGCCGGCTCCTGGCCGTGCATGCGCGCCAGCGTCACGAACGCGCGCGCCAGCGCGTCCTGGGTCAGGTCCTCCGCGTCCCACGGGCTGCGCGTCAGGTAGCGGCAGTACCGGTAGAGCTGCGAGCGGAGCGGCTCGTACGTCTCGAGGAACCGGCGCCACGAGCCCTGGGCGCCCGCGGCGAGATCGGATGTCGTTGTCATACGGGAGGGACGGATGGTCCCGCCGAAAAGATACCGGGCTCGTCCGGCTATTTACAGGACGCGGCCGGGTTCGGGTGCGCGCGGTTCAGCAGAACGCTGACGGCGTTGTGGCGGTCGTCGGTGATGGCGAGGTCCGGCGTCCCGTCGCAGTCGAAGTCGGCGAAGCCCAGGGTCACGCGCGTCGACGCGGCGGGATCCTGGTAAGCGATGAGCGGCACGTCGTGGCCGCCGTCGAAGTTGCCCGCGCCGTCGCCGAGGTGGACGATGCCGCGGCCGTAGGCCCCCATGCCGACGATGTCGTTGTGGCCGTCGCCGTCGATGTCGGCGATCCCGACGGCGTCCAGGCCGGCGATCGACGTGAGGTGGCCGGGCACGGCGAGCGGATCGATGCCGTACACGTTCGTCGTCGTCAGCTCGGCCGAATTCCAGAGATGGAACGTCAGCGCGTCCGGTACGCGGTCCGCGACGCTGTTCACCGCGTGGCCCATCAGCACGTCGGGAACGCCGTCGCCGTCCAGGTCACCCACGGCGATCGATTCGGCGGCGGACGAGCCGGCGGACCGCTCGACGTCGGCCAGCGCGCCGCCGCTGTTCGCGAACAACCCGATCGTGTTGTTGGGCGTGGTCGCCACGAACATGTCCTGATCGGGGAACGCCGCCTGGTTCAGGCGCCCGACGGCGAGCGCACCGAACACCGGCACGTCGAAGGCGCAAGCGGTGTCGGCCGAGGTGAACAGGACGCTGGTGCACAGGTACCAGGTGTTGCTCGCGGGGCCGCCCCGCTGCCAGACAATCCCGGAGACCGTCGGCCCGAGACGCGCGATCCGGAGCAGCTCGACGGTGGGGGCGCCCGTCGGAAAAGGGACGCCGAGGTGGTACGTCTGCGCGGCCGCGAACGTTCCGTCGCCGTTGCCGGCCATGACGCCGATGTCGGGGGG
The DNA here is from genome assembly GCA_036557265.1 of Polyangia bacterium. Taxonomy (GTDB): domain Bacteria; phylum Myxococcota_A; class Polyangia; order Fen-1088; family Fen-1088; genus JADGRB01. The sequence continues at coordinate 72 of DATBHU010000683.1, read as the reverse complement.
GCAGGCGACGACCGCGTCGACCTTCCCGTCTCCGGCGCCCGCGCCGAAGGTCCCGGCCGGCGACGTGAGGTC
>DATBHU010000682.1:0-3495 GCA_036557265.1 Polyangia bacterium | reverse complement strand
GCGGCCGATGGCCGTCATGATCGCCGCGCCGCTCATCGGACCGATCGGCACCTCGGGCGTCGCTGTCACGTTGCAACCGTTGCTGCTGCCGAAGAACTTGAGGCCCCAGTTGACCATCGTGTCGGTCGTCGTGACGACCTGGTTCAGCGCCGCGGTCACCTGGCTCCAGCGCGAGTTCGCGCCGCAGTTGCGCATGCACGTCGCGTCCGCGCTCCAGTCCATCGATCCGGAGCGGTCCTGAAGGATCAAGATGTCGGGCGGCAGCGGCGCGGCCCCCTGGCTGACGGCGGCGCAGTTCATGTCGATGCTGGACATCCCGTTCGCGTCCGACCGCGGCGCGCCGGCGTCGATGACCGGCATGGCCATCATGCCGCCCTTGCCCGACGGGCCGATGCTGCCGCCGGCGCCCCCGACGCCGGTCCCGCCGGTGCCGCCCGTGCCTTCGCTGCCCTGCGGCGGCGAGTGGAACGCGCAGCCGGCGCCGGCGATGACGACCGCCGCGAGCACCATCATCGCCACCCCGAATCGTGCCAGCGCAGTCGAGCGAATCATCGGGAGCCTCCAGGAGGTGAATGTGTTGCGCAACCTCACCAGCTTCCCTATTGTCCGACCTCGGCGCGATCTGCGGATTCGCGCCCAGGAAAACGTTTCGCGAAAAAACGTGAGCCGCGGAACCACGCCGGCGGCGCTTTAAGCGCTTCTCGCGAAGGCCGCGCCCACCGCGCGCCCCGCCGCGGTCGGATCGGGGGCAGCGTCGATCGCGGCGATGACGGCCGCCGCGGCCGCGCCGGCGCGCGCGACGGCTGGGACGGCGTCCAGGGCGATGCCGCCGATCGCGACCACCGGAACCGCGACGGCGCGGCAGATCTCCGCGAGCGCGTCCAGCCCGACCGTTGGATCGGGGTTGGCCTTGCTGCGCGTGCCGAACACCGGGCCGAAGCCGATGTAGTCGGCGCCGGCGGCGGCGGCGGCGACCGCCTGGGCGCGGTTGTGGGTCGAGAAGCCGATGACGAGATCCCGGCGTCCGGCGGCGGCGCGCACCCGCTGCGCGTCGCCGAGCGGCAGATCGTCCTGGCCGAGGTGGACCACGTCGGCGCCGACCGCCAGCGCGACGTCGAGCCGATCGTTGACGCAGAACGGGACGCCGGCGGCGCGGCAGAGCGGCAACAGCCGGCGCGCGGCGGCCTCTAGCGCGCGCGCCGAGGCGGCCTTCGCGCGCAGCTGCAGGCAGCACGGTCCCGCCGCCAGCAGCGCCCGCGCGCGCGCCTCCAGCGCGGCGCCGTCTCCGGCGGGATCACACAGCTCGGGCGTCGCGTCGACGATGGCGTAGTAGCCGCGCACGGCCACGGGCATGGCATACACTATAGCGTTTTGCCGACCCCGTTCCGCCTCACCTCCGACCTGAAGCCGATGGGCGACCAGCCGCGCGCCATCGAGGAGCTCACCGCCGGCATCGGCCGCGGCGATCCGACGCAGGTGCTGCTCGGCATCACCGGCAGCGGCAAGACCTTCACGATGGCGCAGGTCGTGCAGAAGATTCAGCGCCCGACGCTGGTGATCGCCCACAACAAGACGCTCGCGCACCAGCTGTGGATGGAGTTCAAGACGCTGTTCCCCGACAACGCCATCCACTACTTCGTCAGCTACTACGACTACTACCAGCCCGAGGCGTACGTCCCGTCCACGGACACGTACATCGAGAAGGACTCGCTGATCAACGAAGAGATCGACCGCATGCGCCACGCGGCCACGTACGCGCTGCTCACCCGGCGCGATTCGCTGATCGTCGCGTCGGTGTCGTGCATCTACGGCATCGGCGCGGCCGAGGCCTACCTGGGCATGAAGCTGGACCTCGCCAAGGGCGTCGAGGTGCGGCGCGACGCCGTGCTGCGCCGGCTGGTCGAGATCCAGTACGAGCGCAACGACGTCGACTTCGCGCGCGGCACCTTCCGGGTGCGCGGCGACACCGTCGAGATCTTCCCGGCCTACGAGCGCGAGAAGGCGATCCGGATCGAGTGGTTCGGCGACGAGATCGAGATGATCTCCGAGGTCGACCCGCTGCGCGGCAAGGTGCTGCGCAAGATCGACGAGGTGTCGATCTTCCCCGGGTCGCACTACGTGACCCCGGCCGACCGGCTGACGCGCGCGATGACGGGCATCAAGGACGAGCTGCGCGGGCGGCTCGCCGAGCTGAAGGCGGGCAACAAGCTGGTCGAGGAGCAGCGGCTCTCGCAGCGCACGCTGTACGACCTCGAGATGCTGGAGCAGATGGGGCGCTGCAAGGGGATCGAGAACTACTCGCGCCACCTGTCGGGGCGCGCGCCGGGCGAGCCGCCGCCGACGCTGCTGGATTACTTCCCGAAGGACTACCTGCTGTTCGTCGACGAGTCGCACCAGACCGTCCCGCAGATCGCGGCGATGTTCAAGGGCGACCGCTCGCGCAAGGAGACGCTGGTCGAGTTCGGCTTCCGCCTGCCGTCGGCGCTCGACAACCGGCCCCTGCGCTTCGACGAATGGGAGTCGCGCACCGGGCAGAAGATCTTCGTCTCGGCCACGCCGGCAGAGTACGAGCTGCAGCTGGGCGAAGGCGTGGTGGTCGAGCAGATCATCCGCCCGACCGGCCTGCTGGATCCCGAGATCGAGGTGCGCCCGGTCGGCAGCCAGGTCGACGACCTGCTGGGCGAGATCCGCGAGCGCATCAAGATGGGCGATCGCGTGCTGGTGACGACGCTGACCAAGCGCATGGCCGAGGATCTGACCGAGTACTACGCCGAGCTCGGCGTGCGCGTCCGCTACCTGCACTCCGACATCGACACGCTGGAGCGGATCGAGATCCTGCGCGACCTGCGCCTCGGCGAGTACGACGTGCTGGTCGGCATCAACCTGCTGCGCGAGGGTCTGGACCTGCCCGAGGTGTCGCTGGTCGCCATCCTCGACGCCGACAAGGAAGGCTTCCTGCGCGCCGAGCGCTCGCTGATCCAGACCATCGGCCGCGCCGCGCGCAACGTGCGCGGCAAGGTGATCATGTACGCCGACCGCGAGACCGACTCGATGAAGAAGGCGATCGGCGAGACGCGGCGGCGGCGCGCCGCGCAGGAGGAGTTCAACCAGGCGCACGGCATCACGCCGAGGACGATCGAGAAGGCGATCCACGAGCTCCAGGGCAGCGCGCAGGACGACTTCGTCGACGTCAGCAAGCCGGCCCGGAAGGCGAAGGAGGCCGACATCCCGCTCGAGGAGCTACCCCAGATCATCTCCGCGATGCGGCGCGAGATGTTCGACCTGAGCGAGGCGCTGGAGTTCGAGAAGGCCGCCGCCCTCCGCGATCGCATCAAGGAGCTGGAAGAGATCCGCCTCTCGATGGGCTCGCCCTAGCGTCTTCCTCCCTCTCCCGCCTTGCGGGAGAGCAACTGTGCTTTAGGACAAGGCAGCTCGGGAGCCGGAGAGCGCTGCGCGATAGTCGCGGATACGGGCGTTGAGAATGGTGAGGAGCTT
>DATBHU010000681.1:0-1786 GCA_036557265.1 Polyangia bacterium | reverse complement strand
GCGGCGCACTGCAGTTGATACGATTGCCGCACCGGCGCGACCGTGTCGGGAAGCTCGGTGAATTGCCGAAGCTCGCGAATGGCCAGAGCGACGACTGAGTACGCTGGCGCCAAATCGGTGACGAGGCCCTGCAGTGCGCGCGCGGTGCATGCCGCGATGGATCGCCGTACGCGCGCGATCAGCGCGTTCGCTTCGTCTTCGGGCATTCCGAGGGACTCGTGGTGATACGGCAACGTGGGCAATCCGGCATCGATGAGCGTGATGCGTCGTCGGTCGACGACCGTCGGCACGCTTTTCGGCGCCGCCACGCACAGCACGTGTGCCCAGCCGGCGTGATCGGCGACGCTCACGACACACGGCGTGTCCTTCATCGTCGCCCCGCAGATTTCTTGCGCCGCACCAGATAGGGCTGCAGCGTCGCGTCCAGATCTTCGCGCAACCAGTTCGCGGCTGAACCTTCGCGATAGATCGTCCACGCCAGGAACGACCCGCCCAACGTGATCTCGATCGATCGGGCAAGCGCCTGGACGTTCGTATCGGCGCGGAGCTCACCCGCGGCAACGGTGTCGGCGACGAGCTTTTCGTAGTGAACGCGCGCGGTCCGCGACATCCGTAACAGATGACGCCGCAGGACCGGATCGGACACGTCGTTGTGCAGGTATGCAAGATTGCGAACCGCGGCGCGCGGCGATCTGGCAAGCTGCGCGTAGACCATCGTGACGCGGCGCAGCGCCTCCAGCGGCGACGAGATTCGCGGCCGCGGGGCGCTGACGCCGATGTCGCCCGTCTCGGCGCCGTGCCGCGCATGCGCCAGCAGCATCGCGCGCTTCGAGCCAAACCGCTGGACCAGCGCGCCGGCGGTGACGCCTGCCTCTGCCGCAATCTCCCGAAGCGTCAGCTCCGTCGGCGCCCGTCGGTGCATCACGCGCGCCAGCGCCGCGAATACGTCGGCGTCTTCTGCTTTTCGTGGCCGTGGGCTCATCGAGGCTTGACATTATCTAAACACACGTTTAGTTTTGTCGCAACATGAACCGTGCGCACGTGAAACAGGCTGCAGGCAAGGTGTCGAAAGCGGCAAAGCCGCTGCGGGGGCGAGTCGCGCTCGTCGCTGGCGCGACCCGAGGCGCCGGCCGCGGCATCGCCCGCGCCCTGGCGGAAGCCGGCGCAACGGTCTATTGCACCGGGCGCAGCGTGAAGGGCAGACCGTCGGCGTACCGCCGTCCCGAGACGATCGACCAGACGGCGGCGATGATCGCCGCCGCGGGCGGCAGCGCCATCGCCGTTCGAGTCGATCACACGAACGAATCGAGCGTCAAAGCGCTGTTCCGCCGAATCATGCGCGCTCACAAGCGGATCGACGTCGTGGTGGACAGCGTCGCGGGCGAAGATCCGCTGATGGGCACGTACGGCTTCCTCTGGCAGGCCGATCTGAAGCACGCCGACGCGATCTTCCGGCAAGGCCTGACCTCGCGCATCATCACGGCGAAGCACGCCGCGCTGGCGATGATGCCGGCCAGGCGCGGCCTCATCGTGGAGGTGACCGAGGCCGACATGCTCGGCGGCGGTGGCAATCCGATGGCGCAGGCGGTCAAGACGGCGCAAAAGGTGCTGCCGCTCGTCTGGGCCGCCGAGCTCGCGCCGCACGGTATTTCGGCCGTGGCAGTCACGCCCGGGTTCCTTCGCTCGGAAAAGATGCTGGAGCACTTCGGCGTCACCGAGGACAACTGGCGCGACGCCGGAAAGAAGGATTCGAATTTCCTCCAGTCGGAATCGCCGTTGTTCGTCG
>DATBHU010000680.1:0-8257 GCA_036557265.1 Polyangia bacterium | reverse complement strand
ATGATCTCCGCGGACGAGCTCCGGCGCCGTTTGCGCGAGACGTGATTCCGGTTCGCTTCACCGCGACGGCGGCGGCGCAGATCGCTGCGCGTCGGAAATGGTGGCGAGAGAATCGGGATAAGGCGCCCGATCTCTTCGACCGCGAGTACGACGACGCCATCGAAGATCTCGGTCGGAGGGCGGGTTCACTGCCGGTCTTCGCAAGCGAAGGAGGACACGCGATTCGTCGGTACTTGATGGTGCGAACCCGGTGCCACCTTTACTTCGAGGTGATCGAGACGCCTGCCGAGATTCGCGTGCTCGCGGCCGGCGGCGGCCAGCGGAAGCGGCCACCGCGAATGCGGCTGCACGACGCGCCCTAGCGGCGCTTCAGTGGATCGAGCCGGCGGCGCACGAGCAGCAACGACGCTAACGCCAGCAGCGCAACGCCCGGCCGTCCGTCGCCGGCCAGCCCGCAGGCGCATCCCCCGCCGCCGCTGGCTGCGGGGCCGCCGCCGGTCGCGCCACCGCCGCCTCCGGTTCCGCCCGGGCCGCCGCCGTCGTCCGCCGGCCCCGCGTCGGCCAGCGCCGCGTAGGCGCGTACGTAGTCGATCTGGTAGTTCGCAGGGAACGTCGTCGTCGCGTCGGGCGCGCCGGGCCAGCTGCCGCCGATGGCGAGGTTGAGGATGACGTACATCGGGACCTGCGGGATGCCGTCGCCGGTGTGGCGCTTGTGCTCGACGCCGTCGATGGTCCAGATGATGGCGTCGGGCCGCCACTCCAGGCCGAAGACGTGGAAGTCCGCCGAGAAGTCGGGGCCGACCCAGCTGGAGCCGTCGCTCTTGTGGCCGGCGGCGTAGTCGGTGCCCCAGTGCACGGTCTCGTAGACGGTGGTCGGCGCGTTGCCGAGGATCTCGTGGATGTCGATCTCGTTGACGCCGCTGGTGCCGACCGCGCCGAGCAGCCAGAACGCCGGCCAGATCCCCTGGCCGGCCGGAACTTTCAGGCGCGCCTCGAAGTAGCCGTAGGTCTGCTGGTGCACCGAGCAGAGCACGCCCGACGCGTACTGGAACGTCTGCCCGGCGTAGGTGGCGGACCGCTGGTCGCCGACGATGGTCGCGATGCCGTCCGACAGCTGGAACGCGTCGTCGACGTAGGCTTGTAGCTCGCTGTTGATCTGCGCCTCGCCCCACTTGTAGCGCTTGACCCATTTGGTCGCGTCGATGTCCGCGCCGTCGAACTCGTCCTGGAACGTCAGCTGCCAGCCCGGCTTGTCCCAGTCCGCGGCGCGGGCGGGCGCCTCCAGCGCGGCCGCCGCCAGGGCCGTCGTGATCACGAGGGTCCGAAGGTGCATCCTCATCATTGTCACACGATCAAGAGTCGCTTCGATCGGGCAATAGCTCGCGAAAATCGCGGGGAGCGGCGCGGCCCACGGTCGCGCTCGCCTCCACGGCTCAGCCCGGCGGCGTCACAGAATCGGGGCGCGTGCTTGGCGGCTGCGATCCGCGCCACTAGGATCGAGGTGAGGGGTAGAGGGGATGGCGGTTGCAAGGATGGATGGCAGCAGGTCGGTGCGTCGTCTCGTCCTGATGCTCGTCGCTGTCGTGGCCGCGATCGGGTTGATCTGGAACTCGTCGCGGCGCGTCCGGCACGGCGCGCGCGCGCCGACGGCCGTCGCCGCGGAGGCGCCGGCACCGGCGCCCGCGCCTGCGGCGGCACCCGCGGATCCGCCCGCCGCAGAGCCGGAGTCGGCCCCTGCGGCCACGGCTCCGGCGGCGGAGGCAGAGGCGGAGCGGCCGGAGCTGTCCGCCCGCAGGCAGTCCGAGATCGCGCGCGTGGTGACCGACGGGCAGGCCGGCCTCCGCATCTGCTACGACCGCGCGCTCCTGCGCGACGCGACCCTGGTGAACGGCAACCTGACGGTCCGCGTCTCGGTGGCGCCGTCGGGCCGCGTCGACCGCGTGAGCGTCACGGGCCCCGCGGCGTTCCGCGCGGCGCTCAGGCCGTGCCTCGACGCGGCGGTGTCGAGGTGGACGTTTCCCACGTCCGCCGCGGCATACGAGACGAAGTTCCCGCTGTCGCTCCGCGCCGCGCAGTAATCTTTTCTCCCTCTCCGCTTGCGGGAGAGGGTAGGGGGTGAGGGCAGGCCTTGCGAGAGCCGAGGCTCGCTCGCCCCTCGCCCCGTGGGCCATAATCACCGCCCATGAAGCGGGGGCGCGAGAGCCAGACGTCGGTGATGGTGGCCGTGGCGCGCGCCGTCGCCCACGGCACCTCCACCGTGGAGCGCTTCTCCGATCCGACCGCGCTGACGCTGCTGCCGGAGGCCGCCCGCGCCGAGGTCGAACGGTTCCGCGCCGGGCCGCCGGCGCGCGGGTTGGGCGCCCGGTTTCAGCACGTGTTCATGGACCGGCGGTCGAAGGTGATGGTCGCGCGCACCGTCGCCATCGACGACGCCATCCGCGCGCACCCCACGCCCCAGCTGGTGATCCTCGGCGCCGGCCTCGACGGCCGCGCCTGGCGGATGCCGGAGCTGCGCGACACCGTCGTCTACGAGGTCGACCACCCCGACACCCAGCGCGAGAAGCGGGCGCGCGCGGCGCCCCTCACGCCGCTCGCCCGCGCGATCCACTTCGTGCCGGTCGACTTCACGCGCGACGACCTCGCCGAGGCGCTCACCCGCGCCGGCCACGACGCCGCCCGCCCGACGACCTGGATCTGGGAGGGCGTCGTCATGTACCTGAGCGCTTCCGAGATCGACGCCACCCTCGCCGTGATCAAGCAGCGCGCCGCCCCCGGCAGCCGCCTGATCGTCGCGTACCACAGCCCGGCCCTGCTGCTGGCCGTCGTCGGCCTGGTCGTGCGCCGGCTCGGCGAGCCGCTGCGCTCCGTGCACACGCCCGAAAAGATGCGCGCGCTGCTCGCCGCCAGCGGCTTCGAGGTGCGCAGCGATCAGGACGTGCGCTCGATCGGCGCGGCGCTCGGCCCGGAGGTCGCCGCCGCGACCCGCGTCATCAAGCATCTCCGCATCGTCGTCGCCGCCCGTTGACTTCTAGATCATCGACCTGACCCCGGCAGCGCCGGTCGGCGGCCGCCCTTCAGCCGCCGCGACAACCCTCCGATACCCCCGCGTGCCGCCCACGGGACCCGCCGCCACCTCGGCCTCCGCCGCCGCGCCGGCGCCGCCGCCCGCTGGCCGCCCGAGCCGCGTCACCGCCGGCATCCCCGCGGTCGCGCCGCCGCCGCCCCGCATCGCCGCCGTGATCCGCAACGTCGCCTGGGTCGGCATCGCCGCCCACGCCGGCTTCATCCCGATGTTCGCGGCGCTCGGCCACCCGCGCCTGGCCGCCTTCAACGTCGCCAGCGTCGCGATCTGGGTGGCGGCGTGGATCGCCAACCGCCGCGACCGCAGCACGCTGGCGATGGGCCTGCTGGCGGCGGAGGTGGTCGCCCACGCCGTCCTGGCGGTGCTGGCGCTCGGCTGGTCGAGCGGCTTCCAGTACTACCTGATCCCGCTGATCCCGTTCGTCATGTTCAACGACCGCTTGCGCGGCCGCACCGTCGTCGCGATCTCGGTGGGCGTGTTCGCGACGCTGATGGCGCTGCGCGCGGTGGCGCCCGCGGCCGACGAGGCGGGCGCTGCGGCGGCCGCGGCCGGTGGCGCGCTGGCGCCGCTGCTCTGCTACGGCAACCTGGCCATCCCGCTGCTGGCGCTGGCGCTGGTCAGCTTCTACTTCCGCAGCGCCTCGACCCGCGCCGAGCGCCGGATGGAGTCGATGGCGCTCACCGACCCGCTGACCGGGTTGTTGAACCGGCGGTCGATGGAGCAGCGGCTGCGCGAGGCGGCGCACGCGTTCGCCCGCGGCGGCCGGCCGTTCTGCGTCGTGATGGCCGACGTCGACCACTTCAAGCGCGTCAACGACGTGCACGGCCACGCCACCGGCGACCGCGTGCTGCGCGCCGTGGCCGCGCTGTTCGGCGAGGGCCTGCGCGCCAACGACGCCGTCGCCCGCTGGGGCGGCGAGGAGTTCCTGCTGCTGCTGCCCGAGACCGAGGCGGAGACCGCGCGCGAGATCGCCGAGCGGCAGCGCGCGGCCGCCGAAGTGCGGCTCGCGGAGGCGGCCGGGATCGGCGGCGGCGCCAGCGTCACGATGACCTTCGGCGTGGCGGTGTTCGAGAGCGGGATCCGCGTCGGCGAGTGCCTGCGCCGGGCGGACGAGGCGCTGTACGCGGGCAAGGCGGCGGGACGGAACCGGGTGACATAGGCGCGCGGCCCCCAAATACCGCGGCGGCGCGGCGTGCTAGGGCGGCGATCCGATCAGCGGCGCGTGCATGATCTGCAGCGACGTGGTGCCGCCGAGCATCGCCACCGCGTCGCCGCCGAGGTAGAGGAACTTCACCCACGCGTCGCCGTACGCGACGGGCGACGTGACCAGCTCGCCGACCCGGTTGAAGGTGGTGGTGTCGAGCATCGTCAGGGTGCCGCCCGTCCCGTAGCCCGGACACAGCATCATCACGCGCGTGGCGGTGCGGCTCGCGAGCTTGCAGTCCGCGCCGCCGGCGGCGAAGCGCCCGGCCGGCACCGGCGCGCCCGGATCGGAGAGGTCGATCACCTCGCCCGTGCTCGCGTAGGCGGCGCCCGCGCTGTAGTAGAAGCCGGTCGAGGTGTAGTAGTTGCCGAAGAGGCCGCCGTACGATTCCATCGTCGCGCCCGCCGCGCCCAGGTGGAAGACGACCAGGTTGTTGGTGTCGCCGAGGCCCAGCAGGTAGCCGGGCGGGCCGTTCGTCAGGAAGTTCGCCGTGACCTCGGGCGGCTGGATGAAGTTCGCGCGCGGCTGCCCGTCGTCGAGGATGAACACCGCGCGGCCGTAGGACGTCGCCCCGTACACGCCGACGGCGATCGACGACGGCGTCCCCGGCAGCACCGCGATCGACATCGGCACGGACGCGTCGCCCGTCGTCAGCATCGCCGGCAGGCTGTAAGCCGGGCCCGGGACGGGCGTCGCGCCCGGCGTCATCCGCCGCACCCGCCGCTCGCCCGCCAGGCCGACCCACAGCGCCGAGCCGTCGTCCGACAGCGCCAGCGACTGCGGATCGTTGCCGACCGGGACGAACGACGCCACCGTCGCGCTCGCCGCGTCGACGGTGACGATCGAGCTCGGGTGCGAGGGCGCCATCGCGTCCGCCGCGACGTAGATCAGCTTGCGGTCCGCGTCGTAGGCCATGTCGCGCCCGTAGGCGTCGACGAGCGTGAAGGTGCAGCCGGGGCACGGATCGGCGGCGCCGCCCGTGCCGCCCATTCCGCCCGCGCCGCCGCTACCGCCGGCGCCACCGATGCCGCCGTCGCCGCCCGCGCCGCCGCCGCCCCCGCGGCCGCCGATGGGTGTGCCGATCGCGGGATTGTGGATGATCACCAGCGCCTGCTGCGGGTAGGCCGTCGAGCTGCCGCCGCTCTTGAGGTACGCCACCGCATCGCCGCCCGCGTAGGTCAGGTGCGAGTACATGGCGCCGATGTCGTTGGGCGCCGCCACCGTCGCGAATTCGGAGAGCGCGTTCGCCGAGGAGATCCGCACGTCGGTGCGTTGAATCGACGGGAACGACAGGGGCACCACCGCCAGCGCCATCACCGACATCGCGTCCCGGCGCGCGACCTGGCCCGCGTACGAGAGGCGGCCCACCACCGCCGGCGCGGTCGGAATCGAGACGTCGATCGCGTCGCCGCCGCCGCCCGAGAACAGGCGGCTGCCCACGTAGGCGAGGCTGTCATTCGCCTCGTTGCGGGCCAGGCCGAGGAACGTCGTCGTCGTCGTGATGCCCGCGGGCGTGACCGTGTACGCGTAGAAGTAGAGCGTGCTGCCGTCGAGGCCGAACACGGTCCCCGGCGGCCCCGCGATCAGGCGCGGGCGGTAGAACGGGCTGCTGGACGCGTTCGTCACGCCCGTCCCGCGCGGCACGCCGTCGTCGAGCACCATCACCTCGTTCGTGTAGTTGCCGTCGGTCATCGACAGGATGACGGACAGCGGCTCGCCCGCCAGCGCCGCCATCGCCTGCGTGTCGAAGTACGCATCGGGGCGCGCCTTCGGGAGGTGGACCAGCGGCCCGACCACCGGCGTCGCCGGCAGCGGGTCCATCGTCACCTTGCGGAGCGCGTGCGCGCCGCCGATCGCGACCCACAGCGTCGACCCGTCGTCGGACAGCGCCAGCGCGTCCGGATCCGACCCGATCGGGATGGCCGACGTGATGGTGCCCGTGATCGGCTCGACCACCAGGATCGAGTTCGGGTAGGCGGGCGCGCTGCCCGGGACGCTGGCGTAGAGCTCGTTGCGCCGCGCGCTGTAGACCAGGTCGTTCGCCTGCACCTCCAGCAGCGTGGTGCGCCCTGTCGTCCCGCCCATGCCGTCGACGCCGCCGAAGCCGCCGCGGCCGCCCACGCCGCCGATGCCGCCCATGCCGGCCGTGCCGATGGTGCCGCCGCGGCCGACGGTGCCGCCCCGGCCGCCGAGGCCGCCGGTGCCGCCGATGCCGCCCCGGCCGCTCAGATCCATCGTGCCGCCGAAGCCGCCGCGGCCGGTCATGATGGTGCCGCCGATGCCGCCCCGGCCGCCGAAGCCGGCGATGCCCGCCGCGCCCATGAAGCCCCCGCGGCCGTTGGCGCCGCCGATGTCGAAGCCGCCGCGCCCGCCGGCGCCGACGACCCCGCCCGTGCCGATGATGCCGCCCACCCCCGGCGAGCTGCCCGCCGTCCCCGGGTCGAACCCGCCCCCCAGGCCGTTCCCGCCCGGGCCGCCCGCGCCGGCGCGACCCGCCGCGCCCTGCACGCCCACCATCCCGGGCGGGCCGGCGTCACCGCCCAGCGTCCTCGTCCCGCAGGACACGACCAGGACCAGCCCCAGGATTCCCAGACGGATCCGCGCCCGCTCGTTCATGACCTGCCTTCGCTCCGGGTTGATGGTAATCAATTCCCGGCTGTAGAGATGCCGTGTCGAGGCAGGCGGGGCTCAACATTCGTGCCGACCCCGCCGCGAATGGCGCGCCGCGCGCGCGGGCTCAGCGCTCCGGCGGGCCGTACAGCGTGGCCCGCCAGTCCGCGTAGCCGAACCAGGGCGCCGACAGCGCCTGGACGACCCGCGACGACGAATCCACCTCCTCCATCAGGCCGTCGTTGGAAAAGACGACCAGCGTGTTGCCGTTCGGCAGCCGCTGCACGTCGCCGAGCGAGTTGCTGCGGGCGCCGGCCGCCGACCGGTACGCCGTGACCTGGGTGGCGGTCAGCGCGTCGTTCGCGCCGTTCGCGTCGTCGAGCGCGTATTCGTAGACGGTGGAAGGGTCCGAGCCGCCGAAGGCGCCGTTGCTGAAGAACAGGAAGTTGCCGTTCGCGAGCAGCTGGTGGCCGTGGTTGCTGTCCCAGCCGCCCGCGGCGCAGCGGGGCGCTGGCGCTCCGGCGCAATCGCCCCCGAGCTGCCAGAGCGGGCGGCCCGCGCGCGTCACCTTCACGAACAGGCTCGGGTTGCGGTCGCCGATCGTGTAGCTGTCGTCCGCAGGGTGATAGAGCAGCGCGTTGCAGTGATAGGTGTTCGAGCCGCTGCCGAGCAGGCTGGGCCCGCCCTCGTAGAGATTCGCGCCGACGTGAAACACCGCCGACAGCGTCCCGTCCGGCGCGCGCTCGACCAGATCGCTCTCCGCGTCCACGCCGCCCGCGCTCCACACCATCGTCGCGATCACGCCGCCCGGGCGCACCGTGAAATCGTGGTGAGCCCCGGCGAGCCCGCTGACGTCGTCGCGCGCGGTCGCGCCGTCCATCGACACGTAGCGCATCTCGCCGCCCGTGTTCAGCACGTTGAGCGCGATCATCCACATGTTGTTGCCCTCGTAGTCCATGCGCGCGCGGCTGCAGCTCGCCGGTGCGGCGGCCACCCAGACCACATCGCCGTCAGCGTCGATGATGTACGCCTGCGGCTGGCCGCCGCCGCTGACGCCGGTGCTGGTGACGATGAAGCCGCCGGCCTGGGCGGCGGGCGCGGTGGCCGTGCGGGTGACGGTGGGCGCGCCGGCGAGGGCGCCGGTGGTGAGCGTGTGGTCGTCGCTCCGGCAAGTGGCGGCGGGGCCGGCGCCGGGCGTCGTGACCTCGACGTGGAACGTGTACGCGCGCGACGGCTTGAGACCGAGGAGCAGCGTGCGGTGGTTCGGGTCGGGGGTCGGCCGGGTCAGATCGACGGGCGCCGCCCCGGCTCGGTTGAGGAGGTCGGCGCCCGCGGCGTTCAAGGTGTAGATGATCTGCGCG
>DATBHU010000679.1:0-10965 GCA_036557265.1 Polyangia bacterium | reverse complement strand
CGCGCCGCCGAGCTCGAGATCGCGGACGCCGCCCGCGCCACCGAGGCCGCCGACCTGCTGCGCGCGGCGCCGGAGGTCGAGGAGGTCGAGCACTACGGCAACCTGCTGCGCGTGGCGGTGCGCGGCGGCGTCGACCCGGTCGCGCTGGCCCGCCGCGCGCTGGACGAGCGCGCGCTCGCCGTCGCGGGCGCGCGCGAGGCGCGCATCACCGTCGAGGACGCGTTCGTGTCGATGGTGCGCGATCAGGAGCGCGCCGACGCCGCGGGGGGGCGGGCCGCGTGACCGGCCGTCCGCTGATCATCGCCTGGAAGGAGCTGGTGCAGCTGCGCCGCGATCGGCTGACGCTGGCGATGACGGTGGCGCTGCCGCTCCTGCAGCTGCTGCTGTTCGGCTACGCGATCAACAACGACGTGCGCCACATGCCGACCGTGGTCTACGACCAGGATCAGAGCAGCGCCTCGCGCGAGCTGGCCCGCACGCTGGCGGCGACCGGCACCTATGACCTGATCGGCGACGTGCGCGACTACGACGAGATCGATCGCGCGCTGCGCGCCGGGCGCGCGCGCGTGGCGCTGGTGATCCCGCCCCGCTACGCGTCGGATCTGGCGCGCGGACGGACGGCGCGGCTGCAGCTGATCGTCGACGGCAGCGATCCCCAGACCGTGGCCGCGGCGACCAACGGCGCGTCGTCGCTGGTGCTGGCGCGCGCCGGCGCCATCACCCTCGCCCGCCTGCGCGCGGTCGGACCGGCGTTGGCCGCCGAGCCGCTGACCATCGAGCCGAACACCTGGTACAACCCGGAGCTCAAGACCGCCGTCTACATCGTGCCCGGCCTGGTCGGCGTCATCCTGACCATGACCATGGTGATGCTGACGTCGATGGCGATCGCGCGCGAGCGCGAGCGCGGCACGCTGGAGCAGCTGATCGTGTCGCCCGTGCGCAGCGTCGAGTTGATCATCGGCAAGATCCTCCCTTACGTCGTCATCGGCTACGTGCAGATGACGCTGATCCTGCTGGCGGGCGTGTTCGTGTTCCGGGTGTCGCTGGCGGGGTCGCTGCTGCTGCTGTACGCGCTGGCGTTCCTGTTCATCGCCGCGAACCTGGCGCTGGGGCTGTTCTTCTCGACGCTGGCCCGGACGCAGCAGCAAGCGATGCAGATGTCGATGTTCTTCCTGCTGCCGAACATCCTGCTGTCCGGGTTCATGTTCCCGTTCGAGGCGATGCCGCGCGCCGCCCAGTTCCTGGCGCAGCTGCTGCCGCTCACCCACTTCCTGCGCATCGTCCGCGGCATCACGCTGAAGGGCGCGCACGCGGACGATCTCGGCATCGAGGTGGTCTGGTTGTGCGGCCTGCTGGTCGCGCTGATCGCGCTGTCGTCGCTGCGCTTCAGCAAGAAGATCGCCTGACCGCTACTTCAGGCGCGGGTCGGGCTTCTTGAGCGTGAAGTAGGTGTAGACCTTCGACAGCGAGCCGATGAGGGGCAGGCGCGTGCACGCCGCGACGCCCGCGTCCGCCGTCGAGGCGCCGCCGTCCCCCGCCGGCACGCCCAGGTTGCCCGGGCAGAACGGCATGCTCGCGATGCCGGCGCCGTAGCCTTGGCCGGCCTTCGGCTCGTGCATCGTCAGGGGGTTCGGGATCGTGGTGGGCGGCACCATCGTCATCGCCGCTCCGGTGAAGATCGAGACGTGCCCGGCCGTGTCGGTGCCGTCGACGCTGGCGTCCGGGTTGCCGACGAACATCTCGTCGCCCGGCTTGCCGTCGAGGTCGAACGCCGCCACCGCGCCGCCGAAGTCGCCGCCCGTTGTCATGTCGGTGGCCGTCTGGGCGGGCGCCTGGCCGTTCGTCAGGGGCAGCGTGAACAGGTACGCGTGCGTCGGCGGCGCGCCCACGAGCAGGCTGTCCTTCGTGCCGTCGCCGTTGGTGTCGACCAGCGTCATCGCCACCCCGAAGCGCGCCTCGGGCGCGGTCAGCGCCGCCGCGCAGGTGACGCCGTTGGTCGCGTCGAAGTTGAAGATCGACACGTGCCCCGGTCCCGACGCGGTCGGCGTGCCGACCGCGATCTGCGTTCCGTTCGCGAGCAGCTGGTCGATGATCACGGCGCGGTTGTTGCGGTCGCGCGGCGGCAGCGCCGACGTGAAATCGATCGGGCACGGGTCGGCGGCGCCCGAGGAGGTGCGCGTGAACTCGGTCCCCGTCGCCGGAAGGACGACGTCGGCGTATACGTGAAGGATCGCCGACGACATCACGACCACCTCGGGCGCGGCGCCGCCGGCGATGTTCGCGGCCGCGAGCCCGACCCCGTACTGACCCTCGGAGAGCTCCTGGAAGGTCTTGGTCTGGTAGGGCGGATCGACGTCCATCACCAGCACGTCCCCCACGGCGGAGGCGGGCGCGCCGAGCAGCACCTGCTCGCCGCCCGGGAACGGCGCGATCGCGGTGACCGGCCCCTGCGCCAGCAGATCCAGGGCGTCGTTGGTGATGCCGACGCCGCGCGGGTTGCCGGCGGCGTCGAACGACATGACGCCGACCGAGGTCTTGTAGGTGGCGGTGGCGACGAAGCGACCGGCCGCCGACCCGTCGCCGGGCGGATCCAGCGGCAGGAGGATCGGCCCGAAGTCGTCGCCGGCCGGGTAGTTGGACGGCGCGCCGATGGCGAGCACCGGCGTCTGCTTCTTCAGGGCGTCGAGCTGGCGCCAGTCGCAGCCGCCCGACGCGAGCGCGAGCGCGACCGCGACCAGCGCCGACGACACCACCGCCCCGGCCCCCACCGGCGCGCGCATCAGAACCGCCCCCACAGCGACAGGCCGCCGCTCTGCGGCCCCATGGTCGGCGAGAAGCTGATCTGCTTGTGATCGGCGGTGCCCGTGCTGTCCGGCCCGTGCGCGAACAGCCCGAAGACGGCGGTGACGGCCACGATGGCGCCCACCCCGTACAGCACGTCGGCGCCGATCGCCTCGACCTTGCCGCGCAGGAAGCGCGAATCGTTGTTGTCGACCAGGACGCCGTTGTTGATGTCGTTCTGGATCGCGTCGTGGTTCGACTGCGACAGGTGGCCGACGTACGCGCCGCCGCCGATCAGCAGGGCCGCGACGACGGCGGTCGTGATGGCGCGCGTGCGCGGCGGGCGCGGCGACATCTGCACCTCGATGCTGGTCTCGACGCCGCGCGGGACGTCGATGTCGGACTCGTAGTCCTCCATGCCGTTCTTCTCGACCAGCACCGCGTGCTTGCCGGGCGTCACCTCGGCGCGGCACGGCGTCGCGCAGGCGAACTTGTCGTCGACGATCAGGCGCCCGCCCGACACGCCCCGCCCGTTGATCGCCACCCACCCCTTCTGCGACGGCTGCAGGTTCACGGTGTGCTGGGTGGCGGTGCCCGGCGCGACGTCGATCTCGCGGGTGACCGGATCGAAGCCGAAGCGCTCGACGATGATGGTGTGCTTGCCGGGCTTCAGGTGGCCGGTGAAGGGCGTGCGGCCGATGGCGCCGATCTCCTTGCGGTCGATGAACACGTCGGCGCCCGGCACGTTCGAGACGATCTCGACCCAGCCGAGGTAGTGCTCCTCGGACAGCGCGATGTAGACGTCGATCAGCTTGTCGGAGCGCGGGCTGATGGAGCGCTCCTCCGGCTTCCACCCCTTCGACTCCAGGATCAGGCGCACCGGCTTCGACTCCAGCGAGCCCTGCCAGGGCGTCTTGCCGAACGCGCCCTGGCGCTTGTCGTTCAGGTAGATCGTCGCGCCCTGGGGCTTCGAATCGATGACCACCAGGCCCTTGGTCTCGATCTCGCTCAGGACCGGCGGCGGCGCGGTGGGCGGCGCGGCCGGCGGCGCGGTCCCGGCGGGCGGCGTGCCGGCGGGCGGCGTGCCGGCTGGAGGCGTCCCCTCGGGCGGTGTCCCGGCGGGCGGCGTGCCGCCCGGCGGCGGAGGCGTGCCGCCCGGCGGCGCCGCCTGGTCAGGCCCGCCCGGCGGCGGAGACGCCGGCGGTGGCGGTGGCGGAGACGGCGGCGGCGCGAGCAGCTGGTTGATGACGTCGAGGCGCAGCTTCACCTGCGCGGCGTCGCTGGCGTTCGGATCCTTCTCCAGGTACTTGGTGAAGTACTCCTTCGCCTTCTCCAGCTGCTTCGCCTTCTCGTACGAAACGGCGACGTTGAACAAGAACGCCGGATACGGCTTGTGCTCGTAGGCCGACAGGAAGCGCTCGGCCGCCACGCCGTAGTCGCCATGCACGAACGCGCTCTGCGCAGACTCGAACGCCTCCTTGGCGGCGCCCAGCGACTTGTCGGGCGTCGATTCCTCGGCGGCGGGAGCGGCGCCGGCGTGCGACGCGGCGACCGAGAACCAGACGGCAACCAGGATGGGTGCGAGGCGCCGCAGGCTCAATCTCATTCAGCGCGATTAGACGGCATAAACCCGATCCGGATCAAGATCCGCGTCGGGATGCTCGGCGACGCGGCGTCGGCGAAACCGTTTGTACGCCCGCCTCGCCCGCGCATCAGAAATGCAGTCCCGCCAGCGGATCGTCGCCGACCGGCCCGCGCACGCGGGGGTGCTTCTTCAGCCCGCTGCAGATACGCCCATCTCCCACCTTCACCCCGACTGCCGGGGCTGTCGTTGGCGGCGGCGGTGGCGCCCACGACTCGCAGCCCGCCGCGACCAGCTCTGCGAGCGCGGCGTTCCAGCGTGGAATGCCCGCCTCATATACGCGGCGCCTCTCCTGCACGGACCGGGCCCGTGCGATGCTCGCTGATGTCAGCTCGCGAATCTGATAGAGCACGACGGCCCGCCTGGCGCAGGCTTCCTTTACCGTGGCGACCGTGGCCGCTCGGAGCGCGGCCGCGCGCGCCCGCTCGGCCGCCTGTTCCGACGATCGGGCCTCGCTCGCCGCCGCCAGCGAGGCGTCTTCACGCAGCCGCGCGTCATACGCTTCGAGCGCCGCCAGCGAGATCCCGCTCGCCAGCGTGGCCAGCGCGCACCATGAGGAAAACGCCCGGACCCGGCTCCGCTGGGCGATCCGCTGCCCGCTCTCCTGGCGGATCCGGCGCACCGCCGCCTCGCTGCGCCGCCGAGCGTCGTCCGCGCTCACCGCCGGTCCCACGCCCCCATCGTATCACTGCCGGCCGGCGGCGGGAGCGCTATGCTTGAAGGCATGCGCCGTGTCTCGCTCGTATCGTTGATCGCCGCGGCCGTCGTGATCGGACACCTGGGCTACCATCTGGTGCGAAGCTGCCCGACGCAGCACCCGGGTGCCGTCGCGGTCAACCTGCCGGCCCGACCCTGGGCCGCGGGCGCGACCGCCGCCGCCCCCCTGCTGGAGACGGCGCGGCTGCTGTCGCACAGCTGCCGCTTGCAGCCGCCGCTCAGCGAGGCTGACCGCGCGTTCATCGAGCGCTTCCAGCGCTGCGGCGTCGCCGTGCGCGAATTCGACGACGACGTGCTGGTGGCGACCGCGTCCGGCGGCGACCTGACCGGCGCGCGCTTCCGCAAGACGCCGCACGGCTGGATCGCGCTCGCGACCGACGGCCGCGACATTCGCTAGGCGGCCCGGCACCGGTTTCGATACCGGTTCCAGGAATGCGAGGGGACGGGGCGCGCGCGGCGAACGCGTCGGATCTCCCCTCCCGCCGATTCTCGGTTATCGTGTTCTCATGCCCTCCGAGCCGATCCGCGAAGTGGCCGTACTGGGAGCTGGTGTGATGGGCGCGGCCATCGCGGCGCACCTCGCCAACGCCGGCCTGCGCGTGCGCCTGCTCGACATCCCGGCCAAGGACGCGCCCCCCGGCGACAAGGCCGCGCGCAACAAGATCGCCGCCGCCGGCCTGGAAGGCGCGCGCAAGGCGAAGCCCGCCGCGTTCTTCTCGCCGCGCTTCGACACGCTGGTCAGCGTCGGCAACCTGGAGGACGACCTCGCCGCCGCGGTCGCCGCCAGCGACGTCGTCATCGAGGCGATCATCGAAAACCTGGCGATCAAGCAGGCCCTCTACGCGCGCATCGACGAGATGGGCGGCCGCGCGGTGATCACGTCGAACACCTCGGGGCTGCGCATCGCCGACCTGATGCAGGGGCGCAGCGCCGGCTTCCGCGGCCGGTTCTGCATCACCCACTTCTTCAACCCGCCCCGCTACCTGAAGCTGGTCGAGATCGTCGCCGGGCCCGACACCAAACCCGAGACCATCGCCCGCGCCGAGGCGCTGTGCGGCGGCCTGCTGGGCAAGGGCCTGGTGCGCGCGAAGGACACGCCCAACTTCATCGCCAACCGCATCGGCACGTTCGCGATGATGCGGACGCTGAAGGAGGCGATCGACAAGGGCTACACCGTCGAAGAGGTCGACATGGTGTTCGGCCCGGCGACCGGCCGCCCCAAGAGCGCCGTGTTCCGGACCGCCGACGTCGTCGGCCTGGACACGCTGCTGCACGTCACCAACAACTGCTACGACGCCCTGCCCAACGACGAGCGCCGCGAGGTGTTCGCGCCCTCCCCCGTGCTGCAGCAGCTGATCGCGAAGAAGTGGCTGGGGGCGAAGACCAAGCAGGGCTTCTACAAGAAGGTCGGCGACGACATCCTGCAGATCGATCTCAAGACGCTGGAGTACGGGCCGCAGAAGAAGCCGCGCTTCGACTCGATCGGCGCCGCGCGCGGCACGGACGACGTCGACGAGAAGTTGCGGCGCGTCCTGGGCGGAAACGATCGCGCCGCCGAGCTGGCGCGCACGGTCATCTACGAGACGCTGATCTACTCCGCCAACCGGCTGGGCGAGATCTCCGACAGCGTCGCCGACATCGACCACGCGCTGCGCTGGGGCTTCGGCTGGGAGCGCGGGCCGTTCGAGACCTGGGACGCGCTGGGCGTCAAGGCGACGGCCGCGAAGATGGAGGCCGCCGGTTACACCGTGCCCGGCTGGGTGAAGGAGCAGATCGCCGCCCAGAGCGAGGGCATGCGCTTCTACCGGCCCGCGCAGGACGGGAATGTGAAACAGATCGGACAGCTGGGCATGCGGGGCGGCTACACGCCCGTGCCGACCGACCCGCGCGTGCTGTCGCTGGACGCGATCCGCGCGGCGGGCGGCGAGGTCGAGCGCAACGACAGCGCGTCGATCCTCGACCTCGGCGACGGCGTCTTCTGCCTCGAGTTCCACTCCAAGATGAACGCGATCGATCCCGACATCATCGCGATGGCGACCAAGGCCGTCGATCGCGCCGAGCGCGACGGGGTCGGGCTGGTGATCGGCAACGACACGCCCGACACGTTCAGCGCGGGCGCCAACCTGTTCGGGCTGATGGTCGCGCTCGGCCAGGGGAACATTCAGGCGATCGACCAGATGGTGGTCGCCTTTCAGGGCGCCTGGATGCGCACGCGCTACGCGCGCGTGCCGGTCGTCGCCGCGCCGTTCGGCCTGGCGCTGGGCGGCGCCGCCGAGGCGGTGATGGGCTGCCAGGCGGTGCGCGCCTCGGCCGAGCTGTACCTCGGCTGCGTCGAGGTCGGCGTCGGCCTGATCCCGGCCGGCGGCGGATCGATGGAGTTTGCCGCCCGCGCCGCGGCGCGCGCCAGCGACGATCCGCAGTTCGACATCCTGTCGCTGATGCGCGCGCCGTTCCTGGCCCTCGCCACCGCGCGCGTCTCGACCAGCGCCGAGGAGGCGCGCGACATCGGCTACCTGCGCCAGGGCGACAGCGTGTCGATGGCGCGCGAGACGCTGATCGCGGACGCCAAGCAGATCGCGCTCGGGATGGCGCGGGCCGGCTACCGCCCGCCCCCGCCCCGTCGCATCCGCGTCATGGGCGAAGGCGGGCAGGCGACGCTCAAGCAGGCGCTCATCAACCTGCTGGGCGCGCACCAGATCACCGCCCACGACGCCGTCGTCGCCGGCCACCTGGCGCGCGTGCTGTCGGGCGGCGCCGTGCCCGCCGGCGCGGCCGTCAGCGAGCAGCACATGCTCGACCTCGAGCGCGAAGCCTTCCTCTCGCTGTGCGGGGAACCGAAGACCCGCGATCGCATCCAATACACGTTGCAGAAGGGCAAACCCCTTCGGAATTGAGGCCCATCCCATGCGCGAAGTCGCCATCCTGTCGGCCGTGCGGACCGCCATCGGGCGCGCGCCGCGCGGTGTCTTCAAGAACACCCGCCCCGACGATTTTGCCGCCGCGGTGGCGCGCGAGGCGATGCGCCGCGCCGAGATCGAGCCGGCCACGATCGAAGACGTGGTCCTGGGCTGCGCCAACCCGGAGGCCGAGCAGGGCCTGAACGTCGCCCGCCAGGTCGGCTTCCTGGCCGGCCTCCCGGACAGCGTCCCGGCCATGACGATCAACCGCTTCTGCTCGTCCGGCCTGCAAGCGACGGCGATCGTCGCCGATCGCATCGCCGCGGGCGGCATCGACGCGGGCCTGGCGGGCGGCCTCGAGTCCATGTCGATGATCCCGATGGGCGGCAACAAGGTCGCGCTGAATCCGGCCGTGGTCGAGCAGTTCCCGGCCGCGTACATCCCGATGGGCAACACCGCCGAGAACGTGGCGCGCCAGTTCGGCGTCAGCCGCGGCGAGCAGGACGCGTTCGCGCTGGCCAGCCATCAGAAGGCCGTCGCGGCGCAGACCCGGGGCGACTTCGCAGCGGAGATCTTGCCGATCAAGACGCGCGTGTTCGACGGCGAGATCTGGCGCGACATCACGGTCGACAAGGACGAAGGGCCGCGCGCGGACACGTCGCTGGAGAAGCTGGCGGCGCTGAAGCCGGCGTTCGATCCCACCGGCACGGTCACCGCCGGCAACTCGTCGCCGCTGAACGACGGCGCCGCGGCCGTCGTGCTGATGGGGGCCGACACCGCCAAGGCGGCCGGCAAGAAGCCGCGCGCCTACTTCCGCGCTTTCGCGGTGGCGGGCGTGCCGCCCGAGATCATGGGCATCGGCCCCGTGCCGGCCGTGCGCAAGCTGCTGGCGAAGACCGGCCTCAAGGTCGACCAGATCGACGTCTTCGAGATCAACGAGGCGTTCGCGTCGCAGGCGTTCTATTGCGTGCGCGAGCTCGGCTTGCCGGTCGAACGCGTGAACGTCAACGGCGGCGCGATCGCGCTCGGGCACCCGCTGGGCGCGACGGGCGCGCGCCAGATCGCGACGGCGCTGCACGAACTGGAACGCCGCAAAGGCCGCTACGCCGTCATCTCGATGTGCGTCGGCGGCGGGATGGGCGCGGCCGGCCTGATCGAACGCGCCGGCTGACCGCCCTCCTCCGACCGTCAGACGTGGTCGGAGGTAGGTGACCCTCGCACGTCTCGCTTCCGTCAAAAAATCGCGGGAATTTCGCTTTCGAACGCGATCGCCTCGGTGATAACGTGCCGCGTCCGGTAGGCCCGTTGAATCTGAGGAGGCGATCGATGCGGAGGTCCCTGTACGTCCCCTGTCTGTTTGTGGCTGTGGCCCTGGCTGGCGCTTCGTGTCGGAAGCAGCCGTCTCCGGCGCCGGACGGCGTCACGACGCGCGTGGGCGCCATCAACGTCGGCACGTGGACCCCTCACGACGGAACCGCCGGATCGATCCCCGCGACCACGATCGGAACGGCCCGCGGAGAGATCTCGAGCAACAACAGGGCCGCCACGCTCGCGAACGGCCAGGTGCTGGTCGCGGGTGGCATCGCCGCCACCGCGGCGAGCACCGCGGTCCACCGGCTGACCACGTCGGCCGAAAGCTCGGTCTTCAGCGCCGCCGCCAACCTGAGCGGCAACGCGCGCGGGTTCGGCGCCCTCATCGCGCTCAACTCGTCGGCCACCTCCGGTAACGGCGAGGCGCTGCAGGCGGGCGGCGGCACGCGCACCTTCCCGCCCGGCGGCGTCAGCTTCAACGCCTACGCGGACGCCAACCGCTGGAGCGTCGCGAACACCTCCTGGACGCCCCCCGGCGCGCTGACGATGACGACGTTCCGGTACATGCCGTCGGCCACGCTGATGACCGACGGGCGCGTGCTGATCGCGGGCGGTCACACCGGCGCGGGCACCGGCGCCCACACCAACACCGAGACCGCAACGATGGAGTACTTCCAGCCGTCGAACAACACGTTCTCGGCGACCGGGCTGCCGGCGCTCAACAACGCGCGCCGCGGCCACATCGGCGCGCTGCTCACCTGCCCGTCGCCGGGCGCGGCCTGCGCGACCAACGAGGGCAGGGTCTGGTTCGCGGGCGGCCTGTCGGGCAACGGCGTCGGCGGCGGTGCCGTCACCCAGACCGAGATCTTCAATCCGACCGCCGCCACGATCGCGAACGGACCGAACCTGCCGGCTGGCGGCCGGATGTATGCGGCCGCGGCCCGCCTCGCCGACGGCAAGATCCTCTACTGCGGTGGCTGCAACAACCGCGACTGCGGCGGCGCCTCCCTGGCGACCTGCTCGCAGTTCGACCCCGCCAACGGCCTGCTCAACTCTCCGTCCGCGCCCGGCAGCATGCAGACTGCCGCCGGCGCGTTCTCGATGATCACCCTGCCGACCGGCAAGGTCCTGGCGGTAGGCGGCTACAACGGCAGCGGTGGGACGCCGCTGGCCCGGTCCGAGCTCTACGATCCCGTCACCCGCACCTGGTCGAACACCGCCGGATCGCTGACCGACCCCCGCTACGACGCCGTGGTCACCCTGCTCCAGGACGGCAAGGTGATCATCGCGGGCGGCCGCCAGAACGATTACGCGGCCTCGACCCAGATCAACACCGTCGAGACTTACGACCCCGGAACACCGACCGTCGACCGCACGTACACGGGCGCGGTCGCCAACCCGGTCACGCGCGACGGCTGCAAGGTCTGGCAGGCCGACGGCACCTTCGTTCAGCTGGCGAACGGGACCGTCTGCGACGACGGTAACGCCTGCACGTCCGGCGAGACCTGCCAGAACGGCGTGTGCGGCACCCCGACCGCGACGATCACCTGCACGGACGGCAACCAGTGCAAGCAGTGCGACCCGAACCCGGCCAACGCCGGGGCCGGCCAGGCGCGC